>JAJPJC010000120.1 GCA_021324445.1 Isosphaeraceae bacterium | reverse complement strand
TGTAGGGTGGGTGAAACCCACCACCGGAAGACCTTGGCGGGCTTGAAGATCGGTGGGTTTCACCCACCCTACAACATCGACTTCCCCACCCTTCCGAGACAGACTCTCAGAGGCAGCTCACCGCGCCTGGGTCGGAAGGGGTCATCACCCGCAGTCAACGACCGGGCTAACTGCGACCCAGTATAACAGGCCGTGCCGTAGAGGCGCAGGCCAATCAGGAACTCCAGTCCCCCAACCGGAATTGCCTCTGCTGCCGGCGTTGTGTCGGGTCGAGGTGCTCAGCGCTTTCGGTCCAGGTACGCCTCGACCTCCTGCTTGGCCGCCGCCAGGCCGGCTCCGGTGACCTGGCGGAGGAGCTTGATCGCTCCGATCTTGTCCCCGCGATCGGCCAGCGCGCGCACCTCCGGCGCGAGGGTCGAGGTCACGGAGAACTCGATCCCCAGGTGGGCCAGGATCAGGTCGAGCTTCTGTTCGATCCGGCGCAGCCGGAGCGCATCCTGGTCAGTGAATTCCTGCGATAAGCCGAGCAAGTCGAGCATGGGTGCTCCCTCCGTCAGGCCACCACCGGTTTCTTCAACAGCCATTCGCCGGCTGGCTCCGGAGATTGGCCGCCACGACGATCTCGAGCCCGGAAGGACCCGAGACCGCGCCGGTGCGGAACGAGTCGGTTATTTCCTTCGAGAGGCAAGCTGTGGTAGAAGCGACGACGTCGGGAGCGAGCCGGCACTGGGCCGCTCGCGCCCCTCTGGAGTCAGACTCCACTCACGGGGTCGCCGCAGGCACCGCTCACCGCTGGGGGAGCATCGTCATGGCGCAAGCGAGACACCTCAGGACATCGATCAGGTTCGCCCTTCCCGCCCTCCTGGGGCTCCTCGCCGTGCACCCAACGGCCTCCGCCCAGGCTCCGCGCCGCGGCCCCAATGATCCCGTGGACCCGCCGGTTCCGCCTTCTTCCGCGAAGGTCTCCTCCGCCCGGCATCCCCTCGATCCCCTGGATCCGGCCGAGATCCAGCGGGCGGTCGCAACCGTTCGCAAGGAGCGGCGGCTGCCGGAATCGGTCCGGTTTGTAAGCGTGACCTTGAACGAGCCGCTCAAGGACGTGGTCCTCCACCCACGCAGCGATGGTGGCTGCCCGCGCGAGGCGTTCCTGATCCTGCTGGACAACGCGACCGGTCGCGGCTTCGAGGCCGTGGTCGACCTGGGCCGTGAGACCGTCACCCGCTACGACGCCCTGCCCGAAGGCGTCCAGCCGCCGATCATGACCGACGAGTTCCTGGAGTGCGAGGAGGCGGCCCGGCGCTCGCCGGCCTTCCGCGCGGCGCTGAAGAAACGCGGGGTCGAGGATGTCAACCTGGTCATGGTCGACGCCTGGTCGGCCGGCCACTACGGCAACGAGCCGCCGGAGGATCGCGGCAAGCGGCTCTCCCGCGCGCTGTGCTGGGTCCGCTCCGAGCCCAACGATAACGGTTACGCCCGCCCGCTGGAGGGGATCGTCGCGGTGGTCGACCTTAACCGCAAGGAAGTCCTCCGGATCGAGGATTATGGAGCGGTCGCCCTACCGCCCCAGGCCGGCAACTGGGCGCGGAGCTATATCAAGGAGATGCGGAGCGACCTTAAGCCGCTGGAGGTCCAGCAGCCGGAGGGCACGAGCTTCACGATCCGTGGCCACGACGTGCAGTGGCAGAAATGGGACCTGCGGGTGGGCTTCAATCCCCGCGAGGGGCTGGTGCTCTACACGGTCCGCTACGAGGGCCGCCCCATCCTGTACCGGGCCTCGATCGCCGAGATGATCGTCCCCTACGCCGACCCGAAGGAGTCGGCTTACCGCAAGAACGCCTTCGATATGGGGGAATACGGCGTGGGGATGATGGCCAACTCGCTGGCCCTGGGCTGCGACTGCCTGGGCACGATCCGCTACTTCGACGGCCACCTGGCCGACAGCCGCGGTCGTCCGGTCACGATCAAGAATGCAATCTGCCTGCACGAGGAAGATGCCGGCATGCTCTGGAAGCACACCGACTGGCGGACCAACCAGTCGGAGGTTCGCCGCGCGCGCCGCCTGGCCGTCTCGATGGTCGCCACGCTGGGCAACTACGAATATGGCTACTACTGGTACTTCTACCAGGACGGCACGATCCAGATGGAAGTCAAGCTGACCGGGATCATGAACACGACGGGCTTGAAGCCGGGCGAGGCACCGCGATTCGGGACGGAGGTCGCACCGCAGGTGAACGCCCCCTATCACCAGCATTTCTTCAGCGCCCGCCTCGACTTCGCCGTCGACGGCGAGACCAACACGGTCCACGAGGTGAATACCCGGAGCGTCCCCGCCGGTCCCGACAATCCGCACGGCAACGCGTTCTTCGCCGAGTCGACGCCGCTCCGCAAGGAGTCGGAGGCCCAGCGCAGGACCAACCCGCTCTCCGCGCGGTTCTGGCGCGTCGTCAACCCCGGTCGCGAGAACGTCATGGGCCAACCGGTGGCCTATCGCCTCTGCCCGGGGGAGAACGTGCTCCCCTTCGCGCAGCCCGGCGCCGCGGTGCTCCAGCGGGCGGGCTTCCTGACCCGGAACCTCTGGGTCACTCCCTATGATCGCGCGGAACGCTATCCGACCGGCGACTATCCCAACCAGAACCCCGGCGGCGATGGCTTGCCCAGGTGGACCAAGGCCGATCGCCCCCTCGAGGCGCGCGACCTCGTCGTCTGGTACACCTTCGGCCAGACCCATATCCCCCGGCTCGAAGATTGGCCCGTGATGCCGGTCTCCTCCGTCGGCTTCCTGCTCAGGCCCGATGGGTTCTTCGACCGCAACCCCGCGATGGACCTGCCGCCGCCCTCACCGCGTTCCAGCGGACTGTAAGAGTCGGTTGCCGAAGACGTGTCTGACGGTTGTAGGGTGGGTGAAACCCACCAACGCAACGTCTTGACAATCTTGGTGATCGGTGGTTTTCACCCACCCTACGAAATCTGTATGGCGTCTGCCCCGCCCCGCCTGAATTCGGCTCCCCCAGAGGTAACAGACCTTACGAGGAAACTCTGCGCAATTTACGAAAATTAGGCTGATCAGGATAAATATAAGGGTCAAGAGGAGAAAGCGGGCCAAACCGTCAGGACCGCCGAGGGTGCAGGATCCGCAAGAACCGGATTCTCGGACCATTGACTCGCGGAGATCCTTCTTTAGAATGTGGACTGACCGGTCAGTCCGTACTTGTCAAGGGGGATCGATGGGAGACGGGATTGCGAAGAAGGTGAAGCGGTGCTGCGAGGAAGCGAACCTTGCGCGGTGCGAGGAGATCCTAGAGGCAGCGACCGAGCTGTTTGCCGAGCACGGCTTCTCGGACGCGGTGACCCAGGCGTTGGCGGAACGGCTGGGGGTGGGGAAGGGGACGATTTACCGGCATTTCCCCAGCAAGCGCGAGCTGTTCCTGGCGGCGACCGACCGGGTGATGCGCAAGATGCAGGAGCGGATCGACGCGAACGTTGACGGGATTGACGACAAGCTGATCCGGATCGAGCGGGCGATTGCGACCTTCCTCCAGTTCTTCGCCGAGCATCCCTCGTTCGTCGAGCTGTTGATCCAGGAGCGGGCCTACTTCAAGGACCGCAAGCGGCCGACGTATTTCGAGTATCGCGAAGTCAACATCGAGCGCTGGCGGCAGTTCTATCGCGAGCTGATCGCGGAGGGGCGGGTCCGGGAGATCCCCGCCGAGCAGATTACCGACGTGGTGAGCAACGTGCTCTACGGGATCATGGTCACCAACTTATTCAATGGCCAGCCCAAGCCGGCGGCGGTCCAGGCCCGGGAGATCCTCGACATCATCTTCCGCGGCATCCTCTCCGAGCCGGAGCGGCATCGCCGCCAGGGGGCGACCCTCAATGGCACGAGCACACCGGCCAGCGAGCACCAGAGAGAGACCTCACAGGCCCAGGGATCGGAACAGGGAATCTTCGGAGGCGCCCATGGTCATGAATCGGCGGTGGTGGGTGGTCCTGACAGTCCCGTGGTGGGCGGCGGTGGCGGCGACGGGGTGTCAGCAGGCGCAGTCCGGGCCGGTCAAGACGACCCCGATCGCCGTCTATGACCTGCCGATCACCCAGGAAGTGACCGATTACGAGGAGTTCCCCGGCTGGACCGAGGCGATCTACTCGGTGCAGGTGCGCGCGCGGGTCTCGGGCTACCTGATGAACCCGGTCTACTTCAAAGATGGCGATATGGTCGAAGCGAACACCAAGCTCTTCCAGATCGACGACCGCCAGTACCGGGCCGACCTGGACCGGGCCGAGGGGACCGTGAAGCAATATGAAGCCCACGTGGAGCGGCTGCGGCGCGACTACGAGCGCGTCAAGAACCTCAAGGCGCGCGCGGCCGTCGGTCAGGAGGAGTATGACCGGTACGAGGGCGACTACAAGGAGGCGGTGGCCAACCTGGAGGTCGCCAAGGGCAACCGCGATCTGGCCCGGCTCAACCTGGAGTGGACCGAGGTCCAGGCCCCGATTGCGGGAATGCTCAGCCGGCGGATGGTCGACCCCGGCAACCTGATCAAGGCCGATGACACCATCCTGACCTCGATCGTCAGCCTGGATCCGCTGTATGTCTATTTCGACGTCCACGAGCAGGCCATGCTCCGGATCAAGCGGTTGATGCAGGAGGGCAAGTTGAAGGTCCGGGCCCAGGGCGCCAAGGAGGTACCGGTCCAGATCGGCCTCTCGGATGAAACCGATTACCCGCACGAGGGCATTGTCGACTTCACCGACAACCGAGTCGACGCCCAGACCGGCACCTTGCGCTTCCGTGCCAAGATCAACAACCCGGCCGACCGCAACGGCAACCGGTTCATCGTCCCGGGCCTGTTCGTGAAGGTGCGGCTGCCGATCGGGGAGCCGCACAAGGCGTTGTTGATCCGGGAGCGGTCGCTGGTCCCCGACCAGGGCCGCAAGACCGTCTTCGTGGTCAAGGAGAAGAAGGACGGCCAGGGGAAAACGGTCCTCAGCGAGAAGGGGGAACCGGTCTACCTGGCTGCGGTGCGCGACATCGGGACGCCCGGCGTCCTCCGCAACGGCTACCGGGAGATCGAGAAGGGGATCGAGCCGGGCGATTGGGTCGTGGTCGCCGGGATGCAGCGGCTCCGGCCGGGGATCGAGGTCAAGGTCGAGAAGTTCGATGAGAAGACCGCCGCGGGCCCCGACCCCGGCAAGACCGCCGAGAAGTCGGAGGCGCACCGACCGCCGATCATGCCCGCGCCGGCCGGTCCCGGTGCCCCCGCCGCGGCCGGCTCCCAGGCCCCCACGCCCCAAGCCTCCCGCACGCCAATCGCCCCGATCAACCCACCCCGCGGCAGCCCCAATCGCTCCCGCACCAGCCAACGCGGCAGCCATTGAACTGAAGTAGGTCGGGCGTTCCAGCCTGACGTGGAATCCTGTCAGGCTGGAGAGCCTGACCTACGCGAGCCCAGCCCGTGTTCTCACGCTACTTCATCGACCGCCCGATCTTCGCCACGGTCCTCTCGATCGTGATCACGCTCGCCGGCGCGATCGCCCTGTGGGCCCTGCCGCTCGCGCTGTATCCGCCGATCGCGCCGCCGACGGTGCAGGTGACCTGCCAGTACCCAGGCGCCAGCGCCCAGGTCGTTGCCGAGACAGTGGCCGCCCCCATCGAGCAGCAGGTCAACGGCGTCGAGAACATGATGTATATGTCGTCGGTCTCGGCCAACGACGGCAACTACAGCCTGACCGTGACCTTCAGGCACGGCGTCGACATGAACCTGGCCCAGGTGCTGGTGCAGAACCGGGTCGCGCTGGCCATGCCGCTCTTGCCGGACGTCATCAAGGCAACCGGGGTGACGACCAAGAAGCAGTCGCCGGATATCCTGATGGCCATCGGCATTTACTCACCCGACAAGCGCTTCGACCAGCTCTACCTGAGTAACTACGCGCAGATCCACCTCCAGCCCGAGCTGGCGCGTTTGCCGGGGATCAGCGACGTGAAGATGTTCGGCCAGCGCGACTACAGCATGCGGATCTGGCTGGACCCGGACAAGCTGGCGGTGCGGAACATGACCGCCGGCGACGTCGTCCGCGCCCTGCGCGAGCAGAACCTTCAGGTCGCCGCCGGCCAGATTGGGCAGTCCCCGACGGTTCCAGGCCAGCAGACCCAGGTCACCCTGACCACGCTGGGCCGGCTGATCGAGCCGGAGCAGTTCGCCAAGACCATCGTCAAGCGGACGGACGACGGTCGGGTGGTCCGCATCCGCGACGTCGGCCGGGTCGAGCTGGGCGCCAAGAACCAGGATATGAGCAGCAAGGTCGACGGCACGCCCGTGGCCAACTTGGCCGTCTTCCAGCTCCCCGATGCCAACGCCCTGGACACCGCCGACCTGGTCAAGGCCAAGATCAAGGAGCTCCGGAAAGAGTTCCCCGAGGGTGTGGATTACATGATCCGCTACGATACCACCCCCTTCATTCGCGAATCGATCCAGGAGGTGTTCAAGACCCTGTTCGATTCGGTCATGCTGGTCGCCCTGGTGGTGCTGCTATTCCTCCAGAACTGGCGGTCGGCGATCATCCCCCTGTTCGCTGTCCCGGTCGGGATCGTCGGCACGTTCGCGGTCATGCTGGCGATGGGCTTCAGCCTGAACAACCTGACGCTCTTCGGGCTGGTGCTGGCCATCGGCATCGTGGTGGATGACGCCATCGTGGTGGTGGAGGCGGTGGAGCACCACATCGAGCACGGCCTGGCCCCGCGCGCCGCCACGATCAAGGCGATGAGCGAGGTGTCCTCGCCGGTCATCGCCGTCGGGTTGGTCCTGAGCTCGGTGTTCATCCCCTGCGCGTTCATCACGGGGATCACCGGCCAGTTCTTCCGCCAGTTCGCCCTGACGATCGCCTCGTCGACGATCATCTCGACGTTCAACTCGCTGACGCTGAGCCCGGCCCTGGCGGCGATGCTCTTGAAGCCGAAGGGGAAGGGCGGCTCGCGGGTGTTGCCGTGGCCGGTGTACCTGATCCTGGGCGGCTGGGTGGGCTACTCGTGGCTGGGGCCGTACTTGCTCCCGCAGGCCGGGGGCACGACCCTGCACGCCGGCACGGCGTTCGCTTCGTATGTCTTCGACCTGGCCGAGTCGGCGGGCCTGCCGCCGAAGCGGGCGGCCGCCCTGGCCGGGGTGCTGCTCGGGGCGCTGGCCGGCTGGACCGCCAGCCGGCCGCTGGACCGGGTGCTGGGCTGGTTCTTCGACCGGTTCAATCGCGGGTTCCAGGCCACTGCCCGCGGCTATGCCCGGTTGGTGGGGGGCCTGCTCCGAGTCTTCGTGCTGGTGCTGTTGGTCTACGGCGGGCTGCTGGTGCTGACCTACGAGGGCTTCATCCGGACGCCCCGGGGCTTCATCCCGTCGCAGGACATGGGATACCTGCTGGTCAACGTCCAGTTGCCCGACTCGGCCGCCCTGGAGCGGACCCAGGCCGTCATCGACACGATCAATGAGATCGCCCACCAGACCCCGGGGGTCGACGCCACGGTGGGGATCGCCGGCCAGTCGATCCTGCTCAACGCCTACGGGTCGAACTTCGGCACCATGTTCATCACCCTCAAGCCCTTCGACCAGCGGCACGGTTCGCTGGTGGATCGGTTCTTCCGCTGGCTCGACCTCTGGGTCGACCTGGAGAAGCTCGACCCGGACATGCCCGAGCGGCTCAAGGCCGAGCTGGCCGAGTGCACGCGCTGGGAGCGGATCGACAAGCTGGACGAGAAGCTCCAGGGTGATCCGCGGGGGCCCCGGTGGCTCACGGCGGAGCTGGCCCCCTATGTGCGGAATGGACGGATTGACAAGCTCGACCCGAACCTGCCGGAGCACCTGCGGGCGGAGCTGATTCGATCCACGCGGATCGAGCGCCTGGATCCCAAGCAACCCGAGTACCACCGCATCCCGCCGCAGCTGGCCAAGGAGCTGGCCGCGCACACGCTCGGGCACCGCTTGCGGAACTGGCTCAGGCTGCCGCCGGAGGAGCCCTCGCTGTATTACGAGACCGTCATGGGCCAGCTCTATGGCCGGCTGGGGGCCCGGATCCACGACGCCGAGATCACGATCTTCGGCCCGCCGCCGGTGCGTGGCGTCGGCCGGGCCGGCGGCTACATGATCATGATCGAGGACCGGGGCGACCTCGGCCCCAAGGTGCTCCAGGAGCAGACTGAGAACATCGTCGCGGAGGCCAACAAGCAGCCGGCGCTCTTGCGCAACGCATCGGTCTTCCGCGCCAACGTCCCCCAGGTCTACCTGGACGTCGACCGCACCGCCTGCATGCTCAAGGGGGTGCAGCTCCAGGACGTCTTCGAGAGCTTGCAGGTCTACCTGGGCTCGCTCTACGTCAACGACTTCAACCTCTTCGGCCGGACCTGGCAGGTCATCGCCCAGGCCGAGGCCAAGTACCGCGACCAGAAGGACGACATCCGACGGCTGCGGGTGCGCAACCAGAGCGGGACGATGGTCCCCCTGGGGGCGTTGGCCGATGTCCGCGACATCAACGGCCCGCTGGTCCTGACCCGGTACAACATGTATCCGGCGGCCTCGATCAACGGCAGCGCCAGGCCGGGCGTCAGCACCGGGACCGCCATCGCCGTGATGGAGGAGCTGGCCCGCGCGGAGCTGCCCAAGGCGATGTCCTTCGAGTGGAGCGAGCTGGCCTACCTCGAGCTCCAGGCCGGCAACACGGCCATGATCGTCTTCGCCTTCTCGATCGTCATGGTCTTCCTGGTCCTGGCGGCGCAGTTCGAGAGCTGGTCGATGCCGCTGGCGGTGATCCTCTCGGTCCCCTTGTGCATCCTGAGCGCCCTGGCCGGGGTGAACGCGGCCAAGATGGACATCAACATCTTCACCCAGATCGGCCTGGTGGTGCTGGTGGGCCTGGCCAGCAAGAACGCGATCCTGATCGTCGAGTTCGCCAAGGTGATCCACCGCTCGGGCAAGCCGATCCGGGAGGCGACCCTGGAGTCGTGCCGGCTGCGGCTGCGGCCGATCATCATGACCTCGATGGCCTTCATCCTGGGCGTGATCCCGCTCTTGTTCTCCCACGGCGCCGGCGCCGAGATGCGCCAGACGCTGGGCATGGCCGTCTTCAGCGGCATGATCGGCGTGACCCTCTTCGGCGTCGTCCTGACCCCCGTGTTCTTCTACATCATCGATACGGTGAGCGAGTCCCACTTCTTCGCCTCGCCGCGGGTGCGGCGGATCGGCGGGATCGTGTTGGGGATCCTCACCCTCAGCCACCTGTGGCGGCCGTCGCGCTGGCCGTGGCGTCGCAACGCCCAGCGGCCAGCCGGCGTCGAATCGGAACCCTGGACGTAGGTCAGGCTCCAGCCTGACGCATGGAACGTAGGTCAGGCTTTCGCCTGACACGGAGTCGATTTGCTGTCAGGCTCCAGCCTGACCTACATGCGGAGCGAGGAATCCCGTGTTCTCACGCTTCTTCATCGACCGCCCGATCTTCGCCTCGGTGCTGTCCATCATCATCACCCTGGCCGGATTCATTAGCTGGTACACCCTGCCGGTGGCCCAGTATCCGGACATCACTCCGCCCACGGTCGAGGTCTCGGCCTACTATCCCGGCGCCAACGCCCAGGTGGTCGCCGACACCGTGGCCGCGCCGATCGAGCAGCAGGTCAACGGCGTCGAGAACATGATGTACATGTCGTCGCAGTGCACCAACGACGGCAACTACACCCTGACCGTCACCTTCAAGCACGGCGTCGACTTGAACATGGCCCAGGTGCTGGTCCAGAACCGCGAATCGCTGGCCGAGCCGATCCTGCCCGACCTGGTCAAGCGCCGCGGGGTGGCGGTCCGCAAGAAGTCGCCCAGCATCCTGATGATCGTCAACGTCTTCTCGCCGGACAACAGTCGCGACAGCCTCTACCTGAGCAATTATGCGACCATCCAGCTGCGGGACGAGCTGGCCCGGCTGGACGGCGTCGGCGACATCACCTACATCGGCCAGCGCAACTACAGCATGCGAGTCTGGCTCGACCCGCAGAAGATGTCCTTCCGCAACCTGACCTCCTCCGACATCGTCAACGCGATCAGCCAGCAGAACATCCAGGTGGCCGCCGGTCAGCTCGGCCAGCCGCCGGTCCCGACCGGCCAGGCCTTCCAGTTCACCATCACCACGCTGGGCCGGCTCACCGACGCCGAGCAGTTCGCCGACATGATCCTCAAGACCGACGCCCAGGGCGGGGTGGTCCGGGTCCGGGACGTGGCCCGCGTCGAGCTGGGCGCCCAGGGCTACGACCAGGCCTGCACCCTCGACGGCAGGCCCACGGTGGCCCTCTCGGTCTACCAGCGGCCCGGCTCCAATGCGCTGGAGACAGCCGAGCTGGTCCGCGACAAGATGAAGGAGCTGCGGGAGCGCTTCCCCGAGGGCCTGGATTATCGCATCGTCTACGACACCACTCCGTTCATCGTCGAGTCAGTCAACGAGGTGTACAAGACCTTGCGCGACGCGGTCATCCTGGTCGCGTTCGTGGTGCTGCTGTTCCTGCAGAACTGGCGGTCGGCGCTGATCCCGCTGGTGGCCGTCCCGGTGGCCATCGTCGGCACCTTCGCCGTGATGGCGGCCCTGGGCTTCTCGCTCAACAACCTGACGCTGTTCGGGCTGGTGCTGGCCATCGGCATCGTGGTGGACGACGCCATCGTGGTGGTGGAGGCGGTGGAGCACCACATCGAGCACGGCCTGGCCCCGCGCGAGGCCACGGTCATCGCCATGAGCCAGGTCTCCTCGCCGGTCATCGCCGTCGGCCTGGTCTTGTGCGCGGTCTTCATCCCCTGCGCATTCATCACGGGAATCTCCGGCCAGTTCTACCGCCAGTTCGCCTTGACCATTGCCACCTCGACGGCGATCTCGGCGTTCAACTCGCTGACGCTCAGCCCGGCCCTGGCGGCGTTGCTCTTGAAGCCCAGGCAGAAGGGAGTCTTCCAGGCTCTGCCCTGGCCGGCGTTCGTGGCGGCCGGTGCCTGGGCGGGTTATTCCCTGCTGGGCCGGCACCTGCTCGAGCTGGCGGGGCGATTTGACCTGCACTGGTCCGGGCGGTTGCTGGCGGAGGACCAGGCGGCCGCCCTGGCGGGGCTGGTTCTCGGCGGCCTGGCCGGCTGGCTGGTCAGCGGCCCACTCAACCGCCTCTTCGGCTGGACGTTCTACCTGTTCAACCAGGCCTTCGACGCGGCCACGGGGGTCTACACCCGGGTGGTCGCGGGACTGCTCCGGATCAGTGTGCTGGTGCTGTTGGTCTACGGCGGGCTGCTGGGCTTGACCTACTGGGGCTTCACCCGGACTCCCACCGGCTTCATCCCGTCCCAGGACAAGGGCTACCTGCTGGTCAACGTCCAGTTGCCCGACTCCTCGGCGCTGGAGCGGACCCAGCAGGTGATGCGCCACGTCGAGGGGATCACCGGCAAGCTGCCGGGCGTGGCGCACACCCTGGCGATTGCCGGCCAGTCGATCCTGATGAACGCCAATGCGCCCAACTTCGGCGCCATGTACGTGATGCTCGACGAATTCCACCACCGGGCCGGGGAGGGCCTCACCGGCCCGGTGATCGCGGCGCGACTCCAGGAGACGCTCCAGGAGGAGATCCGCGACGGGCTGGTCAACGTCTTCGAGGCCCCGCCGGTCGACGGCCTGGGGACCGCGGGCGGGTTCAAGATCGTGATCGAGGATCACGGCGACTCGGGCGCCCAGGAGATCGAGCAGACGGCCAACCGGATCGTCGCCGACAGCCAGGAGCCGCCGTACTCCCGGCTCTTGAAGGGGTTGTTCACCAGCTTCCGGGCCAACACGCCCTGGCTCTACCTGGACATCGACCGCGACAAGGCCAAGCTGGCGGGGGTGTCGATCGCCGAGCTGTTCAACACCTTGCAGGTCTACCTGGGCTCGCTGTACGTCAACGACTTCAACCGGTTCGGCCGCACCTGGCAGGTCAACGTCCAGGGGGAGGCCGACTTCCGCAAGCAGATCCACGACCTGACCGGGCTGCGGGTGCGGAACGAGCGCGGCGGCATGGTGCCCCTGGGGAGCATCGCTTCGATCCGCGATGTGAGCGGCCCGGTGATGATCATCCGGTACAACCTGTATCCCTCGGCCACGATCAATCTCAATCCCGGCCCCGGGGTCAGCTCGGGCCAGGCGATCGTGGCCATGGAGCGGCTGGTCGCGGAGATCCTGCCGCAGGCCATGCGCCCCCAGTGGACCGAGCTGGCCCTGTTGCAGCTCCAGACCGGCAACACCGCCATGTTCGCCTTCACCCTGGCGGTCGTGCTGGTCTTCCTGGTGCTGGCGGCCCAGTACGAGAGCTGGGCGCTGCCCCTGGCCGTGATCCTGGTCGTGCCCATGTGCCTGCTCTGCTCGACCGTGGGCGTGAACCTCGCGCACATGGACATCAACATCTTCACCCAGGTCGGCTTCATCGTGCTGGTGGGCTTGGCCTGCAAGAACGCGATCTTGATCGTCGAGTTCGCCAAGGCGGAGCGCGAGCGGGGCACGGCGCGGGCGCAGGCGACGCTCGAGGCGTGCCAGCTCCGGTTGCGGCCGATCATGATGACCTCGTTTGCCTTCATCCTGGGCGTGGTGCCGCTGATGATCTCCGCCGGCGCCGGCGCCGAGATGCGGCAGACCCTGGGCACGGCCGTCTTCAGCGGCATGCTGGGGGTGACCCTCTTCGGCATCTTCCTGACCCCGGTCTTCTACTACGTGATCCAGTGGTTCAGTGATCGCCGCGCCGAGGCCCGCCGCCGTGAGGACGAAGCGCTCGAGGAACGACCCCAGCCCCACGACGATGGCCATCCCGACGGCGACGGCCGGGTGGATGCGGAGTTCGCCTTCAACGCCAACGGCGAACCCGTCGCGGCCGTCGGACACGGCAACGGTGTCGCTCGTCCTCACACCACTCATGTGAGTCATTAGTGGTGTCTCCCGATGCAAACGTTGCACGTCGTCCTCGTCGAGCCGGAGATCGCGGCCAACACCGGCTCGATCGGGCGGACGTGCGTCGCGGTCGGCGCGATGCTCTGGCTGGTCCGGCCCCTGGGCTTCCATCTCGACGACCGGTACCTCCGCCGGGCCGCCCTGGATTACTGGGCTCATCTGAATTGGAGGGTCGTCGACGGCCTGGACGAAGTCGTCTCAGCTCTGGGCCGTGACCGGCTCTGGTCGTTCAGCACCAAGGCGACTCGCGCCTACACGGACGTGAGCTACCAACCCGGTGACGCTCTGGTGTTCGGCCCCGAGAGCCGCGGCCTGCCCGCGTCGTGGTTGAGCCAGCGCCCGGACCGCGCCCTGCGCATCCCGATCCGCCCCGAGGCGCGCAGCCTCAACCTGGCCAACGCCGTCGCGATTGCCCTCTTCGAGGCGGTGCGGCCGATCTCAGCGAGTCCTTGATCGTTCGATCGTTGATCGTTTCTCGCGCGCTGGGGTCTTGAAGAACGCGGCCGAAGACCCGATAATGGCCGGATGCGCGACCTCGTTCCGGGGCCGCTTGTCGTTATTTCTCCCGGCGCTTGGGGCCGGGAGCGGCTGAACACGAGGGGACCCTCGGAAACGAACGAGTGAGAGATCGATGTCGGAAGCCGTGAGGATTCAGGTCGAGCCGCGCGACGCGGCGAAGAACAAGGGGACCGGGACCCGCGTGGCGCGTCGGCTGCGGAAGAACGGGCGGATCCCGGCGGTCATCTACGGGCACAAGCAGGCGGTCGTCCCGGTCACGCTCAGTCGCGAGGACGTCTGGCGGATGGTCAAGGCGCCGGGGCACCTGGCCGAGCTCGACCTGGGAGGCACGACCGAGACGGTCCTGATCCGCGACGTCCAGTGGGACCATCTGGGCAAGGAAATCCTCCACATGGATTTCGCCCGGGTCAGCGCCGAGGAGATCATCGAGACCGAGGTCCCGCTCGACGTGCGCGGCCACGCCGCGGGCATCGCGGCCGGTGGGATTCTCGAACAGGTCGTCCACAGCGTGCGGATCAAGTGCCGCGCCGGGGCCATCCCCGACTCGATCAAGGTAGACGTCACCAATCTCCAGGTCGACCAGGGCGTGCACGTGCGCGACCTGAGCCTGCCGCCGGACGTCACGGTCGACGCCGATCCCGATGTGCTGCTGGTCCACGTTGTTGTCCGGGCGGCACCGCCGGAGCCCACCGCCGAAGCGGCCGTCGAGTCACCCACCCAGCCCGAAGTGATCAAGCCCGAACGCAAGGAGAAGGAAAAGGAAGAATAACCGGTTGGTCCTTGGTTATTAGTGGCTCTGCCCGGAGAAGGATCGGGGTCAGTGAGGCAACGGCTCGGCACTGAGTTCGAGACAAGCGTCACGGTCCAGGGCCAGGTACTAATGACCAATAACCAATAATCAATGACGAACAAGACGATCAAATTGGTGGTCGGCCTGGGCAACCCGGGGAGCAAGTACCAGGGGACTCGCCACAACGTCGGCTTCGAGCTGATCGATCGCCTGGCCCAGGGAGCCGCCTCCGCGGCGTTCTCCCACAAGTTCGAGGGCCTGCTCGCCGAGACCGAAATCGACTTCCGCCGCGTTTTGCTCCTGAAACCCCAGACGTTCATGAACCTCAGCGGGCGCTCGGTCGGCCAGGCCGTGCGCTTCTACAAAGTGGCGCATCCCGATCTCCTGGTCGTCTGCGATGACCTCAGCCTGCCCCTGGGCAAGCTGCGGCTGCGGCCTGGGGGGTCCGACGGCGGTCAAAAAGGCCTGCGCGACATCACCAGCCACCTGGGGACCGACCAGTTCCCCCGCCTTCGCATCGGGATCGGCGACCGCGACAAGATCGAGGCCACCGACTACGTCCTGAGCCGGTTCCGAAGCTCCGAACGACCCGTCATCGACGACGCCTTGATCCTCGCCTCCCAGGCCGTCGCCGTGTGGGTCACCCAGGGCATCGAGGCCGCCATGAATCGCTTTAATGGGCCCGTAGGTCAGGCTTTCGCCTGACCGCGAATCCGATCCTGTCAGGCGAAAAGCCTGACCGACTTGATGGAGGATCGACCCTTGCCGACGAACACGTATGAGGGGATGTTCTTGCTGGACAGTGCCAAGGCGGCCACAGCCTGGGAAGACACGGTCAAGCACGTGCACGACATCTTGACCAAGCATCATTCGGAGATCGTGGCGAGCCGCCAGTGGGATGAGCGGCGGTTGGCTTACCCGATCACCGGGCACAAGAAAGGGACGTACCTGCTGACGTACTTCCGGACCGACGGCGCCAACCTCAAGGAGATCGTGGCCGATTGCCACCTCAGTGACATCATCCTCCGCGAGCTGGTGCTGAAAGTCCACCCCAAGCTGGCGGACCACCTGGTGAACCAGGCGATGACGTCGACTCCCAACGTCGACGCGGAAGAAGGCGGCGGGGGCGAGGAAGAGGTGGAGGAACGCCCGCGCCGCCGCCGCCGGGAGGATTGAACCCGCCGGCTCCCCGGACCGCGCCGGGTCGTGCTGGTCTCGTCCGCTCCCCCGATTTTGGAAATTCGACTCTTGTCGATCTGGCGGGAATGTGATACGCTTCCCGCGGGGAACACTCGTCTACTATTCGCCCGGCCCTGCGGCGAGCGGCGCCTGGAGCTTCCCGGACGCGACGGCCCGGTGGGATGGTTCGCGGCGCAAGTTTAGGCGGGAACGACACATACGCTGTTGGAAGCGGTTCGAGGGGGGGGTCGAGACGATGGCCGATTTGAACAAGGTGTTTCTGATGGGTCGTCTGACGTTCGACCCGGAGTTGCGGCGGACACCGAGCGGGACCGCGGTCACCGAGCTGCGGATGGCGACCACGCAGACCTGGCCGGGCCGTGATGGTGAGCGCCGGGAGGAGACGCTGTTCATCGACGTGACGGTCTGGGATCGCCAGGCCGAGACCTGCTGCCAGTACTTGCGGAAGGGAAGCTCGATCCACGTCGAGGGGTCGTTGCGGATGGACACCTGGGAGGACAAGAACACCGGCGAGAAGCGGTCGAAGATCCGGGTCCGCGCCGATCGCGTGCAGTTCCTCGACTCGCGGCGCGCCGATTCGGGTGGGGGTTATGGCGGCCCCGTCGACGACGAGCTGGCGCCGGCGCCACCCCCGGCGCGCGATCGCGATGCGGCCCTGCGTCGCGGGGTCCAGCCCCGGCCCGGGGGCCAGGCGGCGGCTACGGCGAGCCGCGGGGACCGGCCAATGGGCCGGCCCGCGCGCCTTATCCCCCCACCGGTCCGACCAGCCATCCCCCCCTCGACGATGTCCAAGACGAAGAGGATATCCCGTTCTAAGCGCATCAGCAGCGCCGGGGCTCTCGGCACGAGCCCACAATCCTGGCCCGGTTGGCCTCGTCTCCCAACCGGAGGGAGGATCAGCGCGAACCCTACGAGCGAAAAGCGAGCGGATTCATGGCGAAGACCAGCGACACCAAGGCCAAGTCCCGAAGTGCCACGACCAAGGCCAGGACCTCCTCCAAGGCGGCCGGGACCACCGCAGCCCAGGCCGGCCCACCCCGACAGCCAGGGGTCGAGCGCCGCCGCAACCATCCCGTCCGCGCCAAGCATGGTTACATCCAATTGATCCTCACCCAGCCCCTGCCCCAGCTTGGCCAGGCGGGCGACCTGGTGAAGGTCCGGCCGGGCTTCGCGCGCAACTACCTGGTTCCCCAGGGATTAGCGACGTTCGCGACTCAAAACAACCTGCGGATGGTCGAGAAGCATCGCCAACGGCTCAAGGAACTGGAAGAAGCCCGCCGGGCCGATTTGCAGAACCTGGCCGCTCAGATCGCCCAGCGCTCGCTGACGATCGAGGCCAACGCCAACGCCGAGGGCCACCTCTACGGCTCGGTCAACGCCGATCAGATCGCCGCGGCGTTGCGGACTGAGGGTTTCCCGATCGAGGCGGAGAATGTCCGGATCGAAGGCCCGCTCAAGGAGCTGGGTCTCTACTCGATCCGGGTCCATCTGGCGCAGGACATCGACAGCGAAGTCAAACTCTGGGTTGTCCCGACTCACACCGAGGAGCCGGTCGGCTAAGAGCCTCTCCCCGGCGGGTGGGTGCAACCCACGGATCTCCTGAAATCCCAGGGACTTGGTGGATTGCACCCACCCGACGAAGGCCCCGACCAAGTCGGGCTGGCGCCGCCGACGTCCCCATCCCCGCCAGCCGCCTCGGGTTTTTCCTTGTCCCGGTCGCCGTCGTTTTGGATCATCTCTCCTTATGGAGACGACGGCGAGTCCGAATTCGGAAACTACTGTACAAATGCTCAACCAGGCGGCCGCCGGGGATGCGGCCGGCTGGAAGGCGCTGGTGGCCCGCTTCCACGACCGGCTGCGGCGGATGATCGCCGTTCGGCTGGACCCCCGGCTCCAGGGGCGGTTCGATCCGTCGGACGTCTTGCAGGAAACCTACCTCGACGCCCTGGGCCGGCTGCCGGAATACCTGCGCGAGCCCAAGCTGCCATTCTTCCTCTGGATCCGCTACCTGACCGGCCATCACCTGGGGCGGATCCATCGCGATCATCTTGGGCGGCAAATGCGCGACGCCGGGCGCGAGGTCTCGCTGTATCAGGAGGCGATGCCGGAGGCCTCCTCGGCGGCGTTGGCGGCCCAACTTTTGGGCAAGGAAAGCCGGCCCAGTGAGCGGGCGGTGCGCGCCGAGCGGAGGCTCCGGCTCCAGGAGGCGTTGAACCAGATGGACCCGATCGACCGCGAGGTCCTGGCGCTGCGGCACTTCGAACATCTGACCCGGGCGGAGTCGGCCCAGGTGCTGAAGCTCTCGGAGGCCGCCGCGGCGAAGCGCTACCTCCGCGCCCTGGAGCGGCTGCGCGAGCTGCTGGCGCTGTTGCCGGGCGGCCTGGAGGAGTTCCGATGACCGATCGGCCGATCGATGGCTCGGTGGTCGACCCGCTCGACCTCCTGGCCGAGGAGTTCGTGCAGCGCCTGCGGGAGGGAGAGCATCCCTGCCTGTCCGAATACACCGCGCGCCATCCCGAGCTGGCTCCGCGGATCCAGGCCCTGTTCCCCGCCCTGGTGGAGATGGAGGCGGCCGGTTCGGCGGTGGGCCCGCTGGCGGGCTCGGGCCAGCGCACCCCGGCGGTTGCCGACCGGATTGACGAGTTCCGCATCCTCCGCAAGCTGGGCGAGGGGGGCATGGGTGTGGTGTACGAGGCCGTGCAGGAGTCCCTGGGGCGGCACGTCGCCCTCAAAGTGCTCCTGCGTTGCCGCGACGCGACCTACCTTGAGCGCTTCCGCCGCGAGGCGCGGACGGCCGCCCGGCTGCATCACACCAACATCGTGCCGGTCTTCGCCGTCGGCGAGGCGGATGGCCTCCACTACTACGCCATGCAGTTCATCCATGGCCAGGGCCTCGATGCCGTGCTGCGCGAGGTCCGCGCCCTGCGCGGGCCTGATCCGATCCCGCCGCCCGAGGCCAGCGCGCTGGCGGCAACCGTGGCCAGGAGCCTCCACGACGGCGACTTCGCCCCAGGAGCGACCACCGAGGCCGACTTACCGTCTCCGTCCGCCCATCCGGCGAGCAAGAGCGACCTGCCGGGCCGGTCCGAGATGGTCTACTATCGCGAGGCGGCCCGCCTGGGCGCACAGGCGGCCGAGGCGCTGGCCTACGCCCACGGCCAGGGGGTCCTCCATCGCGACATCAAGCCCTCGAACCTGCTGCTGGATACCCAGGGGACGCTCTGGATCACCGACTTCGGCCTGGCCAAGGCCGACGACTCCGACGACCTAACCCGGACCGGCGACCTGGTCGGCACGTTGCGCTACATGGCCCCGGAGCGGCTCCGCGGCCGGGCCGATGCGCGCTCGGACGTCTACGGGCTGGGAGCAACCCTCTACGAGATGCTGGCGCTGCGCCCGGCGTTCGCGTGCTCCGACCGGCTCGAGTTGCTGGAGCGGATCGCGCGCGAGGTCCCGCCGCCGCCGCGCCGCCACGAGCCGCGCATCCCCCGGGACCTGGAGACGATCGTCCGCAAGGCGATGGCGCGCGACCCGGCCGATCGCTACCACTCGGCCGCCGAGCTGGCGGAGGACCTGCACCGGTTCCTCAGCGACCGGCCGATCCGGGCCCGGCGGGCCTCGCCGGTGGAGGAGCTCTGGCGGTGGGCGCGGCGCAACCGCCTGGTCGCCGCGCTGGCCGCGTCCGTCGTGATGCTGCTGTTCGTCTCCGCCGTGGGTGCCTCGCTGGCGGCGTTGTGGATGGGCCGGCAGCGCGATCAGGCGATGACGGCCGAGCGCCAGCGGACGCGACAACTGGCGCGGTCGCTGCTCGATCAGGCCCGGGCCGCCCGGTTCAGCCGCCGGCCGGGCCAGCGGTTCGCGGGCCTCGATGCCATCCGCCGGGCCACTCTGCTGGCGCGGCAGTTGGGGGAGCCGGCCTCGTTCTTCGATGACCTGCGGACCCAGGCCATCGCCTGCATGGCGCTGCCCGATGTCCGGATCGGGACCGGGGAGGCGGCTCCCGGCCCGCTGCCGGCCGGCTTCGTGGACGCGGTGGGGGACCGTTACGTCACGCTCGACCCCTCGGGCCAGCTCCGGGTCGTGCGGATGGAGGATGACCGCGAGATCGCCCGCCGGTCGGCCTATCCGGGCCAGGCCATCGTGCGGCTCAGCGGCGACGGTTCAGTGATCGCCGTGCGCTCCCGATCCGGCGGGTTCCGGGCCTGGGACCTCCGCCGCGGCGATCCGGCCCCGATCTGGGAGGAATCCCCCGCGGCCCGCGCCCACGACGTGCGGAGGGATGGGGCCGAGCTGGCGCTGGGCCGCGATGATGGCACGATCGTCCTGCGCCCGGTCCGATCCGGCGGCGCCCCGCGTCAATTCGCGGTCCGGGGCGTGCCCCGCGATCTCACCTATGCGCCGGATGGGCGCCGGCTCGCCATCAAGGTGGATCAGAGGGTCGAGATCCGCGACTGTCGCACGGGCGGGGTGGTCGCGGACTTGCCCCAACCGGTCCCGATGACCATCCACGAGCCAAGCTGGGCCGCCGACGGCAGGCGCCTGGCGGTCGCCTGCGGCGATGGGTCGATCGTCTTCTGGGACGTGCCCTCGGGCCGAGAGGTCCACCGGCTCGCCAGCCGCGAAGGGGGAATTGTCGTCCACTATTTGCCGCAAGGCGATCTCGTCTCCTACTCCGGTTGGAGTGGAGTGTGGTCGTTCTACGACCCGAATAGCGGACAGCTTCCCCTGTCGTTCCAGCCCGCCTCGGGAGTGGCGCAATGCCGCGACGGGCGGTGGGTGGCGGCGACGCCCAAGCATCGCGTGGCTCCGCTGGAGGTCGCCACGGGGCGCGAGTATCTCACCCTGGAGCGGCCGGCCCGGCCCGCCTTGAATACCCTGGCGATCGCCGTCCATCCCGGCGGGCGGCTGCTGGCCGCGGCGCTGGCTCAGGAGACCTTGCTCTGGGACCTGGGGACGGGACGGCTGGTGGGGAGCCTGCCCAGCTCCTGCTACCACCTCGCGTTCGACGGCGCCGGCGACCTGATCGTACACGGCCGATCAGGGCTGTTCCGCTGGCCGATCCGGGCCGATTCGGGTGGGACCTTGATCGTCGGCCCGCCCGCGCGGATCGAGGCCCCGGAGTCCGACCGCTACATGGTCGTCGCCTCCAGCCGGGACGGCCGGGTCATCGCCGCAACGTTCGCGAACGGTCCGGCCGTGCTGCACCGCGACCGGCCGGAGCGGCCGGTCTGGCTGGGCCGGCAGTGGGACGTCCGGCACATGGCTGTCAGCCCCGATGGCCGCTGGGTGGCGGCGTCGAGCTTCTGGTCCGACGAGGGGACACGGATCTACGACGCGGCGACCGGTCAGCCCGTGGCCCGGTTGCCGGGCGGTTCATCCATCAGGGCGGCGTTCAGTCCCGACGGCCGCTTCGTCATCCCGGTGTCGTACGGAGTCGCCACACTGCACGTCGTGCAAGTCGGCACCTGGAACACAGTCGCGGAGCTGAGCGGGGGGACGGGCGCCTGGATCGGAGACGGCCGGCTGCTCGCCGTGGCGGGGAGAGATGGCGCGATCCGGCTGGTGGTCCCCGACTCGGGCCGCGAGCTGGCCCGGCTCGAGGCGGCCGAGCCCGATCCTCGGTACTGGATGGCCTCCGCGCCCGATGGCTCGCGGCTGGCCCTCACCATCCCGCTCCAGACGACGATCAAGGTGTGGGACCTGGGAGGGATCCGCCGCCAATTGGCGAACCTGGGCCTCGACTGGGACGCCCCGCCGCTGCCGGTCGAGAAGGAGCCCCAGCGGCCCGTGAGCATCCGGGTCGTCGGGGCCGCGCAGGTCCACCCGGCGAGCGAACTACTGGGAGACCTCCTCTCGTGGGGCATGGCCCTCGGGTGCGACCCGAAGGACGCCGAGGCGCACGATCGGCTGGGCCGGGCCTTGGCGCGCCGGGGCGCCTGGGGGAATGCCGTGCGCGAGTTCGACCGCGCCGTGGCGCTTCAGCCTGGCCATGCCCGGGCCTACTTCCAGCGTGGCCTGATCCGGTCCAAGGTGCGGCTGGATTTCACCGGGGCGGCGGCCGACTTTGGCCGGGCCGTCGAGCTCGAGCCCGATTGGCTCGAGGCGCGGCTCAATCGCGCCAAGTGCCTGCTCCAGGCGGGCCGGTGGACCGAGGCGATCGGCGACGCCGGCGCCGCGGTCGCGGTCCAGCCGTGGAACCTCGACGCCCGCGTGATCCGGGGCCGGGCGCTCCAGCGGTCCGGCCGGCACCGCGCGGCCCTGGCCGACTTCGACGAGGCAGCGACGCTCTATCCTCAGTACCTTCCTCTGTTCGAATTGCGCGCCACCAGCCTCCAAGCCCTGGGCGACGAGCGGGGCGTCGCCGCGGTCATCGCGCGCTGCGTCGAGCTCGTCGCCGCCGTCAACGAGCACGCCAACAATGAAGCCTGGCGGCTGGCGACCGGTCCTGCGCTGGAGCGCGACCCCGAGGTCGCCGTGGCGCTGGCGCGCCGCGCGGTCGCGGCCCTCCCGCAATCAGCGATCTGCCGCAATACACTGGGCCTGGCCCTCTACCGCCTCGGTCGCGACCGCGAAGCCCGGGACCAGCTCCGCGAGAGCCTGCGCCGCGGCGGCGGAGCATTCGAGGCTTATGACCGCTACATCCTGGCCCTGTGCCATCGCCGGCTGGGCGAGCCCGTCCGGGCCTGGGCCGAATTCCTCCGCGCCCTGGCCTGGCACAGGCGCAACCAGTCCCGCCTGACGCCCGCCCGCCGCACCGAACTCGCCGGCTTCCGCGCCGAGGCCCTCTCCGGGCTGATTCACCCCGTCCCGGCGCCCTGACAGTTAGTCAGCCGCGTCACATCAACCGGCATTCGATCCGCAAAATCAAGAGCTCCTGCTGCTCGATCTGGCCGGCGGTTTTCAGGATCGGCTTCAGACCGGCAAAGAACCGGTTCGCCGCCTCGATGGGGTTGGCCAGAACTTCCACGGTCGTCAGGTAGTCTTTCGCCGCCTGGCTTTCCTGAGGCGGGTGCCAGAGTCCCCACAGTGGCGGCGCCGATGACGACGAAGCCGCCATGCAGCCTCCGAAACGGTTGTCGAGGACCTGAACCAATTCATCGAGGATGGGATCTGTGAAGACGGGTTTCCCTATCGCGTCCAGCAAAGGCAGAACGAGGCGAAAGAGATAGGCGTAGCCCTCCAGGCGGTTTTCTTCGAGGCTGGGTAAGCGGAGGTCGTCCGTAATGGCCTTGCTCAGACCGTCGAGCCGCTCGCGAAAGTTGTCAGTCGGCGTCTTTTTTCTGGCCATGTTCCTCGCCCGATCTTGGCTTCAATCCGATGGATTCGATCAGGCCGGCTTGCTCCAGAGCTTCCTTCTGAGAGGCATTCACGATCAGCGTTCGCTCGTGTCGCGTTTGAAAGGAGCCGCCCCGCTGCAGGAGCAGGTTAATGGCGCTGCCGTACTTACCGGCTTTGATTCGGACCGCGACGGGCATGACTGTTCCCTCTCGGAAGCCGATATTCGCCCAGAAACCACTTCCAGGTTAGCACAAGGCCGGAGGGGACACCAGACACACGGCCGGGGTCATGTGACGATGAGTTCAGAAAACCTACTCACCGACCGCCAGCGCTGTCGTCAGTTCCTCATTCAGCTCCCTTGGGAGCGGGCCGAGTTCAGATCATCACGGATCAGACACTTGCCGCGTGCTTGATCTGCGGGGGTAGGACATCATCCGGACGCCCAGGGCGTCACGGAATCCAGAAGAAGACGGGAATTTACGACACTCCTGGGCGATCACCCTCCTTGGACCACCCGCCACACCCCGAGCGGGAGGGGACGGATTCACCGCAGAGACCGCCGAGACCGCCGAGGAAAATGCCGAGACGAGCGCGAGCGCATCGGGCTTCCGTCCCAAGGACCCGTCCCAAGGACCCTCCCGACCCGCTCGATTTCCTCGTTCCCCCTCTCTGCGGTCTCGGCGGTCTCTGCGGTGAAACTCGGGTCTCCAGCTCGACGGTCGCCGCGGTCCGGCCCGTGGGACCACGGTGGTGACCGCCGAGACGTCTCCGAATTTCTGTCCCGCCGGGCCGGCTGCTGGGTCATTGATCTCTGACGGAGATGATGGCGAATCGGTGCCGCGAAGCAAGCGGCCGGCGGGGTCCTTACCGCCAAGCAAGCCCCCCACCGGCCCGGCACCGCCCCGGCGCTCGGTCTGCGCGCCGGAGGGGTCGCCGCTGCCATTGTAGAGCAGACCGTTTTCGGCGTGGAGAGCCACCGATGAGATTCTCTTTCGTGCGCGACGTCCTGCCACCGGTTCCTGCCCGTGCCCGCCGGACCCGGCGGCCGCCGTCCCCGAGGGTGCGCCTCGGCTTCGAGGCCCTGGAAGACCGCAATCTGCTCAGTGGCGGCATCGCCTTGACGCCGAGCGAGCCGGCCCCGCAACTGGTCGGCGAGCCGATCACCTGGACCGCCACGGTCCCCGATGCCCCTGCCGGCCTCGTCTACCAGTTCAGCGTCGGGTCTCCAGGTGGTCCGTTCCAGATGGTGCGCGACTTCAACCCCGACAACCAGTTCACCTGGGCGCCCATGCAGGAAGGCACCTACCGCATCCGGGTCACGGTCGAGGACGGCTTCGACGCCGCGCGCACCCAGTCCGCCATCGTGACCGATAAGGTGAATTCGCGCGTCACCGGCCCGGATGCGGTCATCACGCCCACGGCCAACCCGCTGGTGGCCCTGTACAGCGTCCCGCCGGGCCCGGAAGGGACGGTGCACGTTGAGTTCGCCGTGGCGGGCGACAACCCGTCGTGGCAGAGCACCAACGACCTGCCCAGCAAGCCGAGCCGAAGCACCAACTTCTTCGTCGCGGGCATGCTCCCCAACACCACCTACGAGATGCGCGACGTCTTCAGCGACGGGACGACCTCCGCGCCCCAGCTCTTCACGACCGGCGCCATCCCCGCGACTGTGAAGCTCCCCTCCTTCACCGTGATCCAGCCGCCCGGTCCCGGCAGCGACCTCGACCAGGGCTTGCTCTTCCAGCAGCTCGCCAACCCGCCCACGGGCTTTCCCAACCCCTACGCCACCGACCTCGCGGGGAATGTGGTGTGGTACTATGACATCGCCCAGGCGGGCTTCCATGGCGTCCCCGCGATGGGCGCGAACCTTGTGCCGGGGGGCACTGTGCTGCTGACGGGCGCCGACAGCCGCGCGCCCTTCCCCTATTCGCAGGACGTTCTCCGGGAGATCGACCTGGCCGGCGACACCCTGCGCGAGACGAATCTCGACGCCATCAACGCCCAGCTCACGGCGATGGGGTACGAGAACGTGTACAGCCTCACCCATGATGTCACGCGCTTGCCCAACGGCGACACGGCCGTGATTGCTTTGACGGAGCGAACCGTCAACATCCACGGCACGCCCACCAACTACGTCGGCGACGACGTCCTGGTGCTCGACGAGAACTTTCAGGTGGCGTGGGTCTGGGACTCCTTCGACTACCTGGACGTTAACCGCGGGCCCACCCTGGGCGAGACCGTGCAGCCGGGTGTTCTGGACCCGGACGCCGCTGTCCCCAACCTCCCGGCGGTCGATTGGCTGCACGCCAACTCCGTCGATTGGTCACCCGCGGACGGGAACCTCACCCTCTCCCTCCGCGACCAGGACTGGGTGATCAAGATCGACTACGCGAACGGGACGGGGGACGGCCACATCATCTGGCGGCTGGGTCAGGGCGGCGACTTCACCGTCAATGCCACCGACCCGAGTCCGTGGTTCTCCCACCAGCATGACGCCCACTACATCGACCCTACAACGCTGATCGTCTTCGACGACGGCGACGTCCGCCGGGCCAGCGATCCGACGGCGGACAGCCGCGGCCAGGTCTGGAAGATCGATGAACAAACCATGACGGCGACCCTCGTGTTCAACGCCGACCTGGGCAACTACTCGGACGCCCTCGGCTCGGCGCAGCGGCTCTCCAACGGGAACTACTCGTTCGATTCGGGACGGCAGGGCACGGCGCCCAACCAGATCGCCCAGACCATCGAGGTGCGGCCGGACGGCAGCAAGGCTTACGTCCTTCAGCTCAACAAGACGGAGTACCGGTCTTTTCGCATCCAGACCCTGTACCAGGGGGTCAGCGATCAGCTCGCGGGCGACGGCGCGGAAACGACCCAGCCGGGCGACGATTCCCGAGCCGTGTCGAGCGGGAGCGGTCTCCCCGGCGCCGGGGCGCCGGGCGAGGATGCCCAATTGTCGGCCCAGCGGAGCACCGGCACCGCTGCCCCCCTCGCCGCGCTCGGCCGTTCTCCCGACGACCTCCAGCCTGCAGTTACCGCGGCGCCGGGGATCTCATCCGGCTGGCTCGCGCTCCCCGCAACTCCGACGGCCCTGACCTCCGAGGACGTGCAGCGTTTGGATCAGCTCATTGCGATCGGGCTGGGAGACGGAACGGTTTTCGTCTCGCCGAGTTCGAAGCGCCATCAAGTGGAGTAAGCCCGGCGTTCCCCGCCGGCCCGTGATCAGAACGGCATGGGGGCGACGTCCGACCGGGACGTCAGACTGAGAAGAGCGGCCAAACCAACCCCGAGTTCGGCGGAGGGGGATCATGACGATACAGCAACTCCTCGTGGCGACGGTCGTGTACGCCGTCGCGCTGGCCGCCATCGTGTACTTCACGCGTCCGACCTGGCGGCGCTTCGCGGGGGCGTTCGCCGGAGGGGCGGCCGGGGCTGGGCTAGGGTTCTGGGTGATCATCCCCGTCGGCGAGGCGCGGCGGTTGTGGCATGTGCCGCTCGACCCGTCGCCGGTGTTCATGGCCCTCCTTTTATTCGGAACGGCCGTCTCCACCGCCCCGATCCTGCTCGTCACCTGGCGGATCGCCCGCCGGTTCGGCTGGCGCGGGTTGGCGGTGACCTTCGCCGTCCTGGCGGTCATCGGCCCGCCTCGGGAATTCGCCGTCGCGGCCAAGTTTCCGGAGTGGGTCACCCTCACGCCAGGCAGCGCCACGATCCTGGCCATCAGTGCGCTCTACGGCGGCGGGCTTGCCGCGGTACACGGGGTCATGCGGTTGGTCGCCGGCCCAGCCAGGGGAGACGGGTTGGCCCGTTGGCCGTGGGAGGCCGCCGAACCAGGCGCTACACCGGACCGTGGCGGCAGCTAACGTTTTTCGGGTTCAACGCCTCCCCGGCCGCGCAGCAGGGAACGGCGAGCCGGTACGAGTGGGGCGGCTGAGGCGCTAACCAAATACCTTGAGGTGTGGCCACATGTTCCCCTTTGGGGATCCCACCGGTGTCGAGAACCCGATCAGGTCCCGCAACCTCCGCCCGGAGAATGGGCTGCCGGCCGGGCTGACACTCAACCAGTTCATGAACGTGATGCGCAACGGAACCGATTACGACCACCCGGGCCGGCTGCTCCCGGTCATGCAGTGGCCGATCTTCCAGAACATGACCGACCCCGACCTGCTCGCCATCTACGAGTACCTCAGCACCCTGCCGCCGTGAGCGCCGAGACCCCCGGATCGGCCGCGCGGTGCGGCGGAGGACCGCCGCCCAGCAGGCCGGCCGCGCCCAGGTTCCGTTTCGTGATATTCCTCCGGCAAGAAAGATCAACCACGAGGGGTAACCACGGAAATCACGGAGGGACACGGAACGGAAGACGGATTCGAGATCTGGTTTCCGTGGAATTCCGTAGTTGATCTCCGATCCCCCGCGCGCCCCGATCGGCTCTGGCCCGACGGAATCGGCGGGACATGGGTGCGGATCTTGGTTGCCGGGGTAATACCGTACGATCCCTTCGCGAGTAGTCCGTTGCCGCGCCAAAGGAGGTGCAACCGTGGGACCGATGAGCGTGCCGATGTGGAGAGGAAAGCCGGCAACCCTCCGACGGCGGAGAGCCCGAAAATCCCGCGGGCCTGCCCTGGGGATCGAACCCCTGGAACCGCGGACGATGCTGTCGATCGTCCACTGGATCAATCCCAACGGCGGCGACTGGGATACGGCGAGCAACTGGGACAGCGGCTCCGTGCCGGGCCCCAACGATGACGTCGTCGTCAGCGTCGCCGGTGGGCCCACCATCACGCACGCCAACAGCACCGCCGACAGCGTCCACAGCATCACGGCCACGGATCCGATCACGCTCACCGGGGGCACGCTGACCGTCGTGGGCCAGGTCAGCGACACGGCGAACGTCGCGATCGCCGGCGCCACCCTGGCCGGCGCCACGATCGCCTCGGGGACGACTCTCTTGACGGATACGACCCCGCCGGTCTCGATATTCGGGGCCACCAGCACGCTCCGGGACGTCACGATCGCCGGCACGCTGCAATACGTGAATACGGACACCATCAACGTCGCGGGCGCGGGCTTGACCCTCGCCGGCGGCACGGTCCACATGACCGGGATCGGCAACGGGCTCGAGGCCACCCTCAACTTCGCCGGCACCCAGGCGCTGGCCGGCACCGGGACCGTCCAGGTCGACGAGGGCACGATCAACCTCACCGGCATCGGCGGCACGCTGACGATCGCCCCCGGGATCACCATCCAGGGCGTCAACGGCTACTGGTCGTATCTCAATGCCGGCAGCGGCACGATCGACAACCAGGGGACGATCGACGCCAACCATAACGACACCCCTGATCCTCACACGCTGTCGGTCACCAGCGGCGCGGGCGGCTCGTTCACCAACGATGGCACGATGGAGGCGACCAACGGCGGCGAGCTCGACCTGACTGGGACCTGGACCAACAACGCCGGCGGCCAGCTCGTTGCCAACGCCGGGACCTTGAGCTTGCAGGGCACCTGGAGCAACCAGGGCCAGCTCACCTCGACGGGGGCCGCGCTGGTCGAGCTGGGCGAGCAGGGCAGCCCGCTCACCCTGGCCAGCCTGGGCCACTACACCCGCGACGCCAACGGCCACGATACCTTCGCCTTGACGGGCACACTGAACCTGGCGGGACAGACCCTCGATACCTCGGCCGGCCCCGGGCCCTGGGCGATGGCCGGCGCCACCATCATCGGGGGGACCGTCGCCACCACGCTCGACACGAATACCTCGACGACGGGCCTGGGGACCTTCACCGACATGCTTGAGGATGTGACGCTCGCGGGAACGCTGAACTACTCCAAGAGTGATGCGGTCAACATCACCGGCTCGGGGCTGACGCTCGCGGGCGGGACGATCACGATGAGCGCCGGCAGCCTCAACTTCAGCGGGACCCAAGCGCTGGCCGGGACCGGGACCATCACGATCGGCGGAGCGCTCCTGGACCTCACCGGCAGCGGCTGGCGCTTGACGATCGCTCCCGGGATCGCGATCAACGAAGATGGGTCAGGCGGGATCGGATCCATCGATGCCGGCAGCGGTCAGATCGTGGACCAGGGGTCGGTTGCCGACACCGGCACGACCTTGGTGGTCCAGAATGAGACCGGAGGCTCGTGGAGCATCGGGGGCAGTGTCGAGGCCACCGGCTCGAGCACCCTCGCCCTGACGGGCAACTGGTCGATCACCGGGACCTCGCCGATCCAGGTCGACCATACCCAGCTCCTCCTCACCGGCACCTGGACCAACTCCGAGCCGATCGACCTGACCAACGGGGCGACCCTCAAGATCAACCAGGGGACCTGGTCGAACACTGTGCCGGTGACGGCCAACAACAGCTCCATCGACTGGGAGGGGACCTGGACCAACTCCGGGGCCGTGACCGCCACCGGCTCGAGCAACCTGTACTTCGCCGGGAGCTGGACCAATTCCGGGACCGTGACCACCACCGGCACAGTCAGCTCGAGCTCCTTGACCTTCGCCGGGAACTGGACCAACTCGGCACCGCTGGCTCTCGAGGGTTTCGCGACGCTCGAAGGCACCTGGACCGATACCGGTACGGTCTCGGCGGATAACCAGGGTGTCCTCAACGTGAGCGATACCGCGCCGGCTTCGGGGAGCTTCGATCTCACGGCCGGAGCGACCTTGAACAGCAGCTCCACGACCTGGTCGAGCGCGGCGGAGATCCGCGCCGACGCCAGCTCTGTCAACTTCGGCGGGACCTGGTCGAACGCGGGGACGATCACCGGGGAGAACCGCTCGACGATCGACCTGGAAGGGACCTGGTCCAATACGGGCACGCTGAGCCAGCTCGGGTCCACGCTGATCCTGGGCGGGTCGATCAAGACATCGGGCCTGGGGACCCTGCTGGGCCAGGGCGGCACTACCGAGATCAAGGGGACGCTCACCAACGATGGGACGCTGGCGATCGACGCCGCGACGGGATCGATCGCCCTGCTGGGGGCGATCGTCGGCGGCACCGTGACCACGGCCGGCGGCGCCGCGCTGCTCGGCAGCTCTGCCGGGATCGGGACGCTCGACGGCGTCACGCTGGCCGGGACGTTCGATTTGACCCCCGCCTCCATCAACAGGAACTCCGCCACGATCATCGATGGCCTCACACTCGACGACGCCCGGATCCTGATGAGTTACTCCTACCTCTTCTTCAACGGCGTCCAGACCCTCGGGGGGACGGGGGAAATCGAGCTCCAGTCCACGGGCGCGACGAACCTGGTCCCGGAGATCGACGTGGGCGGAGGCGGTCAGCTCACGATCGGTCCCGGCGTGACCATCCACGGTTTCGCAGGGGTCGTCGGGGCCGGCTCCGGCCAGCTCACCAACCAGGGGACGATCAGCGCCGATGCGGGGGGAGCGATCCAGGTCTACAGCCTGACCAACTACGCCAGCGGCACGCTCACCGGCGGCACGTGGAGCGCGAGCAACGGCGGCCAGCTCGAGCTGCCCGGCGATAACCTGACGACCAACGCGGCCAACCTGACGATCGCCGGCTCGGGGAGCCAGCTCTACCAGGATCTGGGAGTCACGCCGCTCTTGAGCAGCCTGACCACCAACGCCGCGGCCGGGTCGATCGCACTGAGTGGAGGAGCCGCCCAGACCCTCGCGGCCGCCCTGACCAACGCCGGCTCTATCACGCTCGACGCGACAAGCAAGCTGACGGTGCCGGGTTACACCCAGACGGCGGGGACGACGACCCTGGCTGGCGGCACGCTGGCTGCCGCGGGCGGCGCGAGTCTCCAGGGGGGTACGCTCAGCGGCCCGGGCACGATCCAGGGAAACCTGACCAATGCGGCCCAAGTGGGGCTGAACGGCGTACCGGGTGTGCTGGCCGTCACGGGGAGCTTCGCCCAGACCGCCGCCGGGGCGCTGGCGATCCGGATCGGCGGGATCACACCCGGGACGCAATTCGACCAGATCCAGGTGGGCGGCGTGGCGACCCTGGGCGGCACCCTGAACGTCACCCTGATCGGCGGCTTCGGCCCCAGCGCGCTCCAGGTCTTCCCCATCCTCACCTACGCCGGTTCCAGCGGCGGGTTCGCGACAGTCAACCTACCGCTGGTGGGAGGCATCCCCGCCTTTGTTCTCCAGACGACGGCCACGAGTTATAACCTCGTGGGGGTGACGACGGCCGCGGACCTGGCGGTCGATCCCGCGAGCATCACCGTCACACCGGCCCCGGCGATCGTCGGGCAGAACGTGACCGTCCACTTCATCGTGGACAACCTGGGGACGCCGGCCGCCTCCGGGAGCTGGGTCGACTCGGTGTACCTTTCCGCCGGCACGACCCTGAGCGCCGACGATCCGCTGATCGGGCGGGTGACCCATACCGGCGACGTGGCCGGGCTGACCGGCTACAGCGAGAGCCTGACGGCCACCCTGCCGGGCGTGACCGACGGCTCGTACCATGTCATCGTCGTGACCGACAGCCAGATGCAGGTGCCCGACGTCAACCGGGCGAACAACGTCGCGGCCGGCGCCACCCCGTTGACCGTGACGACCCCGGTCCTGACGCTGGGGACGCCCGTCACCGGGGAAATCGCCTCGGGGCAGGACCAGTTCTTCCGGCTCGTGGTGCCGCCCGGGTCGAGGGTGGAGCTGGATGCCTCGTTCGCGGTGGCGCTGGAGTCCGAGCTGCTGGTGAAGTTCGGCGCCGTGGCCGAAGAAGACAACTACGACCTGTCCGCGCCCGACCCGACCAGCCTGGCGCCGCAGCTCGTGTTGCCCAGCGGGCAGGGCGGACCGTATTACATCCGGCTGCACGGCGGCGCCGGGGCCGGCGCGGGCCAGCCCTTCACGCTCCAGGCGCACCTGGCCGCGCTGGTGCTTCAGAGCTTCACTCCGCCCTCGGCGGGGAACCAGGGACCCGCGGTCCTGAACCTGACGGGGATCGGCTTCACGGCCCAGACCGTCGTCAGCCTGAACGACGGCGCCGGCCACGTCATCCCCGCTCAAGCTGTCACCTTCGTGGACTCGAGCCACCTCACAGCGGCCTTCGACCTGACCGGCCGGACCGCCGGCAACTACATGGTCCAGGTCGCCGACGGCAGCCAGTCGGCCCAATCGGCGGCGAGCTTCCAGGTCGTCAACCAGGTGCCCAACCCGACTCAAACGCCCCAGTCGTCGATCCAGAGTATCATCATCGCGCCAGGTGAAGTGGAGGTCGGCCAGCCGATCGCTGTGCAAGAGGCGCTCATCAATACCGGCCATACCCCTGTGCTGGTCCCCCTCGCGGAAACCTCCTACGGGAATGCCGTCCTCGAGTCTCCATCTTCGACCCTCTTCGGCGGGATCATCCTGGCGCCGGGGGCGAAAACGTCCTTCGGGCTGCTTTTCGATCCCAAGCCCCACGCCGCGCATACCACGAGCAGCTTCACGCTCGGCTCCTCCGGATCGACCACGCCGATCGACTGGAGCAACGCCCAGCGCGATGCCCAGAAGCCCGATGGCGTCCCTGCCGACGCCTGGGACGCGATCTGGACCAACTACACGGCCGCTCTCGGCCCTGACGCCGGCAGCCTGGAGGCCGCCTTACAGGCCGACGCGACCTATTTCGCGCAGCTCGGAGAAACGCCGACCCAGTCCCAGTTGATCGATTTTGAGGAAGAGAAGGCGAACGACTCGGCGCCGGGGCCGCTGCTGACGAGCTCGGTGGATAGTGCGTCCGCCGAGCCCGGCCTCGCGCTGACCGTCAC
>JAJPJC010000231.1 GCA_021324445.1 Isosphaeraceae bacterium | reverse complement strand
TGGGACGGGACGAAGGTCCTCCCACCTCGGGCGTCAGCCCGACTCCACCCGCGGATCGCACGGACGTGCGCGGTTGGCGGGCCTCGGGCCCCATCCCAACCACGTTCCGACGAACGGGGTCCCGGTGGTGTTTCCCGAGAAGTCTCAAAAAGACCAGGCGGATCCCACCGCGATACTTTGACTCGAGACCGTGGTTCGAATGAGTATCGAGCCGTTGGATCCTGTTCCGCGGGGAACCGGCCCGACTCGAGTCCTGTCGCGTCCAGGCGAGGGAGCGCCATCGATCCTGCTGGCTTTCCTCATCAGGCCACGGGTCTTGCCGGGATGGGCCGGAGATCCCCTCGTCGCACTGCGCGCAGGGGTGAACCGAACCTGATCGGTGCACCATCGTCTCAACTGAGGAGAAGGACCATGAGAGAGCGACGTCACATCCTGCGCCCGCTGGTCGAGCCATTCGAGTCCAGGACCTTGCTGTCGGGTGGAATCGCCGCCGCACCGGTCGGTCCGGCGGCGGCCACACAGCCGATCATCCTGATTATCCACCTTAATGGCACGTTCCGCGGCCACTATCACGTCAACGACTCCAATCCGGACGCCGGGGCGACCTACGTCATGCACGGCTCAGGGCATGTCAATAAGGTCGGCCATGCGTTCGTCGCGGGGAAGATCCAGGCCATCGGCTTCATCGCCCAGGGGCACGCTCAGGGCGATCTCTACCTCGACGGGGCCAACGGCACGATCACCCTGCAACTGACCGGCCCCGAACAGGACAACGGTCCCACGGGCCTGCCCGATGTCTTCAGCTACTCGACCGTCAGCGGGACCGGGAAGTATACCAACGTCCAAGACAGCGGCGTCGCCACCCTGGTGACGATCCCCAGCCATTCCACGACGAATCCTCAAGCGCCGGAGCACGGGAAGTTCACGCTCGTGCTGACCTCTCACTCGTGAACGTCCGCACTACGCAGTGGCAGACAGGAATCCGGTGGCCCCTGGACGGCGGGAACCCGGCGAAGGCGGCCGAAGCGAACGGGATCGCCACGTGATCAGCGATGGGCGACAGCCGACACCGACAAATCCTTCGTCACTACGTACTGTGTACTGCGTACTGGGAGCTTCTCGACATCAGATCTGACCGATCCAGCTCGGATCAGCGACCTGGCGCCACCGCGATCGGATCGCATCGAACTGGTCCGCCGGGAGGGGGCCGGCATCGAGCAGGGCCGCATTCTCGCGCCAGCGGCCGGGCTTCGATGTGCCGACGATCGCCGTGTGCACTCCTGGGACGCTCAGGGTGAATCGCAAGGCGATCGCGACGCCCGCCGCGGGCTCGCCCGCGAGGAAGGTATAGCGCAGCTCTTGCAGGCGCTCCCAGTACGGCTGGACGTACGCATTGTCGGGTTTCTGGGGGTGTCGCCAGACGGCATTGGCAATCGGCCTCTTGGCGATGACCCCCATCTGCTGCGCGCGGGCCAGGGGCAAGGTGAGCTCGATCGCCTCCTGGTCGGCGATGCTGATTGAGGTCTGGAGCGCGTCGAAGGCACCGCATTCGATGGCCGTCCGCGCCGCGGCCCCATCCCCGCTATAACCGATGTAGCGGGTGTATCCCTTCTCCCGAGCCTGCACCAGCGCCGCGATGACGTCCCCCTTGCGGAGCTCGTCCTGGGAGCAGCTGTGGAGCTGCACCAGGTCGAGCCGGTCGGTCTTGAGCCGCTGGAGGCTGCGCCGGATGCTGTGCAGCAGGGATTCCGGCCTCCAGTCCTCGGCCGAGGGGCCTTCCGGGTGCCCACACTTGGTGAACAGGGAGAACTCCGCACGCCGCGACGAAACCGCCTGGCCGATCAACTCTTCGCTCTGATAATAGCACTCGGCCGTATCGATCACGTTGAGACCGGCGTCGAGAGCCTCGCCGAGCAACCGTGCGACGACCGCGGGCGTCGCACGCTCGTAGCCGATCTCCGCGCCGCCGAAGCCGAGGGCACTGACGCGCAGGTCCGTCTTGCCGAATTGCCGGGTTTCCATGGGCGAGTCTCCCGTCAGGAGATTTGGGGTTTTCGATTATGGATTTGGGATGGGAAAGCCTCCGCCACCGAAGGCGCCGGCATGCCAGCCCCCCTCCCCGACCCAGATCGCGCCGCCCGTGACCAGACGGTGCAGGCCGGCCTGCTTGCTTGGGGCTCGGACCCTCCGCCATCTTGGCCTGGGGACACCTCGAGAATCAAGCCGCCCGAACTTCCGAGCCGCCCAGCATCTCGATTAGAATGAGGAGGTTGCTCTTCCGGGACGGAACGACTCCTGGAACCCTAGGTGCCGGCATGTCGGCCCCAATCCAGAATCCAAAATCGAAAATCCAAAATGGTGATATCGACATGCCTCCCCCGGTGGAAACCTTCGCCAATCAGTTTCCGGACCGAGACTACGAGATCGAGATCACGTGCCCGGAGTTTACCGCCGTCTGTCCCAAGACGGGTCAGCCGGACTTCGGCACGATCCTCATCCGCTATGTCCCGCACGCGAGCTGCCTGGAACTGAAGAGCTTGAAGCTCTACCTCTTCGGCTACCGCAACCGCGGGATCTTCTACGAGCATTCCGTGAACACAATCCTGGATGACCTGGTCCAGTCGTGCCAGCCGCGACGGATGACGGTGGTGGGCCAGTTCAACCCCCGCGGCGGGATGACGGCGCGGATCACGGCAGTCTACGAGGCGAGCGGCCCATGAACACGACGCGGCGGCAAGATGAAGCGGCCCAAGGGGCGGCGGCCCCGAGCGATCGCGGGGTGTCCCCGAGCGCGCCCGGAGGGACGATGCGACCCGGGATCCTGACCCTGACGACCGACTTCGGCCTGGGCGGACCCTACGTGGCCGCGCTCAAGGGAGTCCTGCTCGACCTGGCTCCCGGGACCCAGTTGGTGGACGTCTGCCACACGATCGCGCCGCAGAACATCCTGGAAGGCGGGTTCGTCCTGGCCGGGATCGTCGACGTCTTCCCCAAGGGAACCGTTCATCTCGTCGTGGTCGATCCGGGCGTGGGGACCGATCGCCGGCTGATCGTCGTCGCGACAGCCGGCCAATGGTTCGTGCTCCCGGACAACGGCCTGATCACCGGCGTCGTCCGGAGCCAGCCGCCGGAGGGGATCTGGGAGATCACCAACCCGGACCTGCGGCGTGCGGTCGTCTCGGCCACCTTCCACGGCCGCGACATCCTCGCCCCGGCCGCCGCCCATCTGCTCCGAGGCGGTTCACCCGAGCAGCTCGGACCGCGGCGCGACAGCTTCATCACCTTGCGGAACTTCCAACCCAATGCCGCGGAGGACGGCTTCGTGGGTGAGGTGATCTTCCGCGACACGTTCGGCAACCTGATCACCAATCTCAACGCCGATCAGCTTGCCGTGGCGCCACCCAGCTCCTGGGTGATCGAGATCGGCGGTGAACGGATCGAGGGGATCGACCGGACCTACGGGGACCGTCCCACGGGCACTCTGATCGCCCTGATCGGAAGCTCAGGCTGGGTCGAGATCGCGGTGGTCAACGGCGATGCGGCCCGACAGCTCACCGCCGGCTCGGGCACCACGGTGCGGTTTCGACGCAACACCGAAGCGGGTTCTTGAGAGCCCTTCCCGCAATCCAGCTCTCATTGGATCGAGGGTGTCGCCAAGCGCCGGACTCGATCGTTAGACTGAATAGGTCCCCGGAACGGGGAAGGCGTGGGGAGCCGCCCTCGGCTGGCAGATGGCAGCCGAGGGCGGCTGCTCCACCTTCTAAGAGTTGCTACGCGGCTCGCTCTCGGCACAGCCACCGGCTCTGGGCGGGGGATACCCGGCACCAGGAGGGTCGCCATCTCCGATTCACCGGCCCCGTTGGATCGATGCCTGCGGGGTCGCCATCATGGCCCAAGATCTTGTGAACCCGTCGCACCCAACCCCGAACCCCGACAAGCCCCATCCCGCAGGCATCGGGGCGGGCGGACGCCACGGGTCCCCCGACCCCGACGATCTCGACTGGATTCCGACGGACGAGACTGCCTCGCACCAGCCGATTTCCGACTCCTGCTTCGACGACGTGGACGTGATCTTGTCACAGTCGATCGAGCAGCCGGACCCCGACCCGAACCTGGAATCGCCGCCGGCGCCCCGCCCGCTCCGAGCCGAGCCGGACCCGCACCCCAAGCCCGGGAAGCAGCCGCGGACCTCGGAGATTTTCCGATCGGTGGCACCGCTGGTCACCGGCACCGGCCCAGAACCCGGGTCGCCGGCATCCGTGGTCCTCGATCCCGAGTCGGGGGCGGGAGCCGAACCCGGGGACCAGCCGTGGGGCCCAGCCTCCGGCACGGACTTGAAGGTCGTGGACCACGCGCGGCACACCCAGCACCTGGCGGTCGAGGAGGATGATTCGCTCGTCGAGCCTCGGATCTCCTGGAGCGTCGTGCTGCTGCTGAGCTATGCCAGCGCGATCACTCTGGCGCTGATCTGGACCCTCGCGGTCGGACGCGGGTCGCGCATCGCCGAACCGAGCAGTGCCGCCGGTCCTGACCCCGCGGTCCCATCGCGCTCCGCGGAACGCGACCAGACCGACCAGCCCCCGCCGATCCCGCCTGAGAACCTCGTCGCCCTGGGCCAGCCCGTCCAACTCGGCGACCTGAACGTCACCCCTCTGGCCGTCGTCGCCACACGCCTGGAACTCATCCGCGCCATCGAGCCGCCCAAATACCGCCGCGAGAACGAGGAATCCCTGGTCCTTCGACTGCGACTCACCAACGTCTCGAAGCGACGATCGTTGGTCCCGCTCGATGTCTACCTTGTTCGCGAGCGCAGCCTGCGACCCTATGATCCGTTCATCGCCACCTCCGAAGGTCCGAGCATCCGCCTCTATCCCCTGGCCATCGAGAGCGAGTGGTCGATTGTCGGCCAGGACTTTCCCAGGCTCGATCCGGGCGACACGGCCGAGACCATCATCGCCGCGGAACCGGGTTCGGCCCATCGCCTGGCTGGCGAGATGACGTGGCGCGTGCGCTTGCGGACCGGCGTCTATCGCACGGACCTGCTCGGCGTGCGCTTCAACAAGGACCAGGTCCATCACGTCCGGACTCTGGACGAGCCGGAGAGGGATGAGTCACCGTGAGAGCCCTGCTGTCGGGGACGCCGGACTCTCCGGACCGTGGCGGCCCTCCTCGAATCGAGCCGCCGGGCGAGCCCCGCTTCCCCAGCAAGACCGGCTGGTAGAACCGGCCATCGAGCCGTTGCACGTCGCGGAAGCCGGCTCGTTCGAGGAGTGCCAGGAGAGTCCCCGTGCCGACGGCGTAGTACCGCGACCGGACGACCCGCGCGGAGCAGCTCGGTCCGCCCTGATCCTCGACGAAGGACATCGCCAGATCGTAGCACGGTCCGTCGAAGTCCCAGACCTGGAAGATCAGGTAGCGTTTGCCGCCCACATCGCGGGCGCCGTAGGGCTTTATCTGCACGCCGGCCCGCTCCTCGCGATCGTAGTCGCGGACCGTGAGCAGGCCACCCACCCCGGGCCGAGTGCAGACGAACATCTGTTCGAACGCCTGGAGCAGCTCCCCATCGCTGAAACGGCGGTTATTGGCAGGATTGCCCCACCATGAGTGCCGTCGACCCTCGCGGATCAAGGCGCACCCGTGCCGCCGCAGGTGAGCGATGAGCTCATGCCGTTTCACGAGGGGATACTCACCTCCTCGAAAACCCCGCTCGCGGCCGCACGCGCCTCGGCCCGGTTCATCTCCAGCGCTTCCTCGAGGGCATCACGGAGGTTTTCCAGTAACTCCTCGCGGGTATGGCCCTGGGAGTTGACCCCAGGAACCTCTTCGACCCAGCCGATCCACCATTCGCCGTGCTGCTGGATCACCGCGGTATGGCTCGCCACCATGAAACGCCTCCAATGGATATCCTCGGTTGCCTTGCGAAGCTCCCAGGTGCCAAGGTGCAGGTCGGGCAGCCCCATGCAGGGCGGCCGACGTGGAGTGATGTCGCCCTCTCGAATGTCGTGGAGGGGCAGGACTGGACTATCGTATAATCCCACTCCCCGATATCTTGACGATGGACTTGCGGACTGGCAAGCCAGGGATTGGCAGGGAGAAGAGGGATGGATTCAACCTCGAGTCGATCGGAGAATCGGTTCCTCGCGCTCTTGAGATCGTCCCGAGCCGATCCGGTCCTCGTCGCTCATCGGGGCGATTCGTTCCACGCGCCTGAGAATACCCTGGAGGCCGCCCGCCTGGGCTGGCAGACTGGCGCGGAGGCGTGGGAGCTCGATGTCCATTTGACCCGGGACGGCGTTCCGATCGTCCTCCATGATGAATCGCTGCTGAGGACCACCGACGTCGCCACCCGGTTCGCGGGCGACCCGCGCGGCCGCGACGGCTTCCAGGTCGCTGACTTCGATTTCGACGAGATCCAAACGCTCGACGCCGGCTCCTGGTTCGTCGGCGAACCGGGCGAGCTCCGCTCGGCACGGGATTTTGGGACCTTCGACCAGCTTGCTCCCTCGCACGTTGAATACTATCGCTCAGGGTCCGTGTTCATCCCCACTCTCGAGGAAGCGCTGATCCTGACCAAGGAGCAAGATTGGCTCGTGAACGTCGAGATCAAGTCCTTCCCCGAGCGGCCGCCCGGGATCGTCGAGCGCGTGCTGGAGGTCATCGCGGCGACGGAGACCGCCGAGCGCGTGTTGATCTCCTCGTTTGATCACGACGATCTCCTCGCCGCGGATCGCGACGGCCGCCGGTATGCCCTGGGAATCCTGCTGGCGACGCCGCTCCATCGCCTCGATGAATATGCCGCCGACTTGGTCGGAGCCGATACGGTCCACGTCTCCACCGAGGTCATCGGGTCGGACACGGTCCGCTATCGTCGCGAACGCTCGTCCACAGCCCTGCGGCAGGAGATCGTCACCGCCCTGGACGAACGCGGCATCCCCGTCCTGGTCTACACGGTCAACCACCAAGCGGACGGGAACCTCGCGCGGCACCTCGCCGAGATCGGCGTAGCGGGGCTCTTCACCGATGATCCAGCGGGGATGAGGCAGCGCTTCCAGAGGCGGCCCGATTCGAGCCAGTAGGGCCGGCTGTGCCGGCCGGAACGGACGTGGTAGACGGCTCCCGGCCGGGAGAACCGGCCCTACGGCGTTGCCCTCGGGGCGTTCGCGGCGGGCCTGGGCAAGAGGTCGCGCAGTTGGTCCACGGCCTGCGCCGGCTCCTGGAATTCGCGAGTGTCCAGCCGAGAACCACCGCGATCGATGCGACGCTCGAACCGGGCGCGATTGTTGAGCTGCCGGTTCGCGGCCTCGATGTCCCGCAAGAGCGTCATCAGTTGTCCAGCCGGTGTGTTGGCGGCAACGTACTGGCGGAAGAGGAGGAGCTTCCGGCGCAACGCGGCGGCATCGCTCCGGAATTGCGAGCCCTCGGCACCTTCCGCCGGACCCGCGCCGCCAGCGCTCAAGAACCGGTCGAGGCCGGCGATCGCGCGATCGACCTGAGCCATCAGATTGCGGTCCACGCCTCCGGCCGGCCGGGTCGCGGCAGCCAGGTTGAGGACACGCGGCAGTCCGAACTCGTCCGAGAGGTCGTTGATCCCCTGGCGGACCAGCCGCCATCGACGGCTCAAATCCGCTCCCCCGGCGAGGCGGGCCATCCGGGTCTCGACGGGCCACACGCGACCGCCGATCAGCCGCAACGCTCTCACGAGATCCCGGAACGAAGGCTCGGCGGAGAGCATCCGGTCGACGCCCCGGAGGAGGTCGAGCAAGCCGTTGAGATCGTCGATCACGCCGTTGCGCTCGGCGGGGGCCACGTTGGCTGCGCGGAGCCGCTGGATCAGCGCCGAGAGGTCCTGGATCAACCGGCGCACGGCCTCCCGGACCGCCGCCAGGTCCGGCGTCCTCACGGCGGGCGGTGCGCTCGGACCGACCAGGTCGGTCTCGATGGCATCGAGCACGTCGTTCATCGTCGGGAGCAGCCGCGAGATGTCTTGCAGGTGGTACGCGGCCCGCAGGGACAAACCGGGCACGGTCCCGAGGGTCACAGTGACCTGCCGGTAGGCTTCACCCAGGTCGGCCATCAGGATCCGCGAGCGTGTGACGCTGGCGAAATCCATCGGCTCGCCGGCGCCCACATAGAAGAGCGCCGCCGCGTCCCAGAGCGCGGACATCTCGCCCTCGAGCCGGGCCCCGATCATCGTCAGGCGCAGGTCGGTCCGCATGTTCTGGTACATCGCGATCGACTCCAGAACCGTCAACCGCGACAAGCGAGCCAGATCCGCGGGCTCGTAGTTACCGAGGACCCAGAGTCGGCCCAGGAGGTCCCACTCGTAGGCCCCCCCCGGCGCGATCTCGAAGTCGTCGATCAGCGGATTCGCGAGACTCTGACCCATCGCCGCCGACAGGCCGAGAACCACCCACCCGACCGCTGTCCAGCACAGGACAAGGACACGCCTTCGAATCCAGCAACACCGGCTCATCATGTGATCGGCCTCGGATCAGTGTTCAGCGCAGCCACCAGGCTCAAACGAACGGCCGCGCGTGGTTGCCGTGGTCCAGGGGCCTGGGCAGGTCTGACGCGCCCATCAGGTATTCATCAATGGAATACGCGGCATGCCGGCCCTCGGCGATGGCCCAGACGATGAGGCTCTGGCCTCGAGTCATGTCGCCGGCCGTGAAGACCTTGGCGACGCTGGTCCGCTTGTCGGCGTCCGCCTTGACATTACCCATGCGATCCAGCTCGACGCCGAACTGCTCCAGCATTCCTTTCTTCTCGGGGCCGACGAAGCCCATGGCCAGCAGGACAAGCTGGGCCTGGTAGACCCGCTCGGTCCCCGGGATCTCGACGAACTGGGTCCGGCCGTTGTCGGCCTTCATCTCGACCCGGACGGTCTCCAGCGCGCGGACCCGGCCATGGTCGTCGCCGAGGAACCGCCTGGTGTTGATCGAGTATTCGCGCACCCCGCCCTCCTCGTGGGCCGAGGAGACGCGGAAGATGTTGGACCATTGGGGCCACGGGTTGGTGGGGTCCCGTCCCTCCGGCGGCCTGGGCACGATTTCGAACTGGTGGACGCTCCGGCACCCTTGACGGTGCACGGTCCCCAGGCAGTCGGCCCCGGTATCGCCGCCGCCGATGATGATGACGTCGCGATCGCGCGCCGAGATGAACGTGCGCTCGTCGATCTCATCACCGGCGACCCGGCGGTTCTGCATGGGGAGGAATTCCATCGCGAAATGGATGCCTTGGAGCTGCCGCCCCTCGATCGGCAGATCGCGCGCCTGGGTCGCGCCCCCGCAGAGGCAGATGGCGTCGAAGGCGTCGAGCAGTTCCTGGGCTGTGACGTCCACACCGATGTTCGTTCCGGGCCGGAAGATGACCCCCTCGGCTTCCATCTGGCGGAGCCGGCGGTCGAGGAACCGCTTCTCCATCTTGAAGTCGGGGATGCCGTAGCGGAGCAGGCCCCCGATGCGGTCGGCCCGCTCGTAGACGGTGACCGAGTGGCCGGCGCGGGCAAGCTGCTGGGCACAGGCCAGCCCGGCCGGGCCGGAGCCCACCACCGCCACCGTCTTGCCGGTCCGGATCCTGGGGAGCTGGGGGACGACCCAGCCTTCGTCCCACGCCCGATCGATGATGCTGGCCTCGATCTGCTTGATCGTGACCGGGTCGTTGTTGATCCCCAGCACGCAGGAGGCCTCGCACGGGGCCGGGCAGAGCTTGCCGGTGAACTCGGGGAAATTGTTGGTCGCGTGCAGCCGGTCCAGCGCCGCCCGCCACTGGTTCTTGTAGACCAGGTCGTTCCAGTCGGGGATCACGTTGCCCAGGGGACAGCCCTGGTGGCAAAACGGTATGCCGCAGTCCATGCACCGCGCACCCTGGGCCCGGAGCTTCTCCTCGGGGAATGGATTATAGACCTCGAAGAAGTCGTGGATCCGCTGGGGGATCGGCCGCCGGCTGGGCAGCTCGCGGGGGAACTCGATGAATCCGGTCGGCTTACCCACGGGTGACCTCCACCTCCTCGAGCCGATCGCGGGCGTGGGCCGCACCAGGGCGCTCGGCCGATCGTTGTGCCTCCAGGACGCGGCGGTAATCGACCGGCATCACCTTGACGAAGCGGCCGAGTGCCCACTCCCAGTCGTTCAGCAGTCGGGCCGCGACCGGGCTGCCGGTGTAACCGGCGTGCTGGATCAAGAGGTCGCGGACCAGCTCGAGGTCCTCGGGCTCGCAGAGCCGCTCGAGCTCGACCATCTCCAGGTTGCAGCGCTGGGGGAATTCCTGGTACTCGTCGAAGACAAACGCCATCCCGCCGCTCATGCCGGCGGCGAAGTTGCGCCCGGTCGGGCCGAGGATCACGGCGACGCCGCCGGTCATATATTCGCAGCCGTGGTCGCCGGTCCCTTCGACGACGGCGTGTGCGCCGCTGTTGCGGACGCAGAACCGCTCGCCGGCCCGGCCGCGGAAGAAGGCCTGGCCGCCGGTGGCGCCGTAGAGCGCGACGTTGCCGATGACGATGTTCTCCTCGGCGAGGAACCGCGCCGCCCTGGGCGGGTAGACGATGATCTTGCCCCCGGAGAGCCCCTTGCCGGGGTAGTCGTTGCAGTCCCCCTCGAGGGTCAGGGTGATCCCCCGGGGGAGGAACGCGCCGAAACTCTGGCCGGCCGAGCCGGTGAACTTGAGCTGGATCGTGTCCTCCGGGAGCCCCGCACCGCCGTAACGCCGCGTCAGCTCGCTTCCCAGGATGGTGCCCACCGTGCGGTTGGTGTTGCGGATCGGCAGGTCCAGCGCGACCGGCTCGCCCCGCTCCAGAGCCGGCCGGCAGGCCGGGACCAGCGTCGTCGCGTCGAGCGACGCAGCGATCCCGTGGTCCTGGTCGCGGACCTTCCGCACCGCAACGTCGGGCCCCAGGTCCGGCCGGTAGAAAATCTTGCTGAAGTCCAGACCCTTGGCCTTGTAGTGATCGAGGGCCCGGTGCATGTCGAGCAGGTCGCTCCGGCCGATCATCTCCGCGATCGTGCGGAACCCGAGCTGGGCCATCAGCTCCCGGACTTCCTGGGCGATGAAGCGGAAGAAGTTGATGACGTGCTCGGCGCGGCCGCGGAACTTCTCCCGCAGCCGCGGGTTCTGGGTGGCGATGCCGACCGGGCACGTATCCAGGTGGCAGACCCGCATCAGGATGCAGCCCATGACCACCAGCGGGGCCGTCGCGAACCCGAATTCCTCGGCGCCCAGAAGCGCGGCGATCACGACGTCCCGCCCGGTCTTGAGCTGGCCGTCGGTCTGGACGATGATCCGGTCGCGCAGCTTGTTGAGCACGAGGGTTTGCTGGGTCTCAGCCAGGCCCAGCTCCCAGGGGATGCCGGCATGCTTGATCGAGGTCAGCGGGCTGGCGCCGGTGCCGCCGTCATGGCCGCTGATCAGCACGACGTCGCTGTGGGCCTTGGCCACCCCCGCCGCGACCGTGCCGACACCCATCTCGGCCACCAGCTTGACGCTGATCCGCGCCCGGGGATTGCTGTTTTTCAGGTCATAGATCAACTGGGCCAGGTCTTCGATCGAGTAGATGTCGTGATGAGGCGGGGGGCTGATCAGCCCCACGCCGGGGGTGGAATACCGGACCTTGGCGATCCAGGGCCAGACCTTGTGTCCCGGGAGCTGGCCTCCCTCGCCCGGCTTGGCGCCCTGGGCCATCTTGATCTGAAGCTCATCCGCGCTGACGAGATACTCGCTGGTGACGCCGAACCGGCCCGAGGCGACCTGCTTGATGGCACTGCGGCGGCTGTCGCCATTGGGGAGCGGCCGGAACCGCTCGGGGTCCTCTCCCCCCTCCCCCGTGTTGGACTTGGCGCCCAGGCGGTTCATGGCGATCGCCAGGGTCTCGTGGGCCTCGGCCGAAATCGAGCCGTAGCTCATGGCGCCGGTCGCGAACCGCTTGACGATCGACTCGACCGGCTCGACCTCGTCGATCGGCACCGCTGTGCACTTGTCGAAACGGAACCTGAACAGACCGCGGAGCGTGCACAGCCGCTCGGTCTGCTCGTCCACCATCCGGGTGTACTTCTTGAAGATGTCGTAGCGACCGGCCTGGGTCGAGTGCTGGAGCCGGAAGACCGTCTCGGGGTTGAACAGGTGGAATTCGCCGTCGCGGCGCCACTGGTACTGGCCGCCCTCGAGCAGCTGAATCGGCCGGACGTCGCGGCTGCCATAAGCGCGGCGGTGATGGTGGAGCGTCTCGGCGGCGATCTCCGCCAGGCCGATCCCGCCGACGCGCGAGGCCGTCTTGTCGAAGTAGCGGCCGACGAACTCCTCGTTCAGCCCGATCGCCTCGAAGATCTGGGCACCGCGGTAGCTCTGGATCGTACTGATGCCCATCTTGGACATGACCTTGACGACGCCCTTCTTGATCGCCTTGCGATAGCGGTAGACGGCCTCGTCGTGGTCGATCCCGGTGATGATCCCCTGGCGGATCAGGTCATCGAGCGTCTCGAAGGCGACATAGGGATTGATCGTGCCGGCCCCGTAGCCCAGCAAGAGGGCAAAGTGGTGGACCTCGCGGGCGTCGCCACACTCGATCACCAGCCCCGCGCGCGACCGCAAGCCTCGGCGGACCATATCGTGGTGCAGCCCCGAACAGGCCAGCAGCGAGGGGATGGGCGCCATCTCGGCATTGACGCCGCGGTCCGAGAGCACGATCAGGTTCGCCCCCTGCTCGATCGCCGCACAAGCCCGGTCGATCAGCGAACGCAGCGCGGCCTCCAGCCCCTGGGGTCCCTCCGCCGCGACGAAGAGCATGGGGAGGGTCGCCGACTGGAATCCGCGCCAGCCATCGAGCTGCTTGAGCCGCGCCAGCTCGTCGTTGTCGAGGATCGGGGTCTCCAGGGCGATCTGCCGGCAGGATTCCGGCCTGGGCTCCAGCAGGTTGCCTTCGCCGCCGGCGCCGGTGAAGACCGAGGTGACCAGCTCCTCGCGGATGGCGTCCAGGGGCGGATTGGTCACCTGCGCGAAGAGCTGCTTGAAGTAGTTGAACAACGGCTGGGCGCGATCCGAGAGCACCGCCAGGGGTGTGTCGGTGCCCATCGACCCGATCGCTTCCTCGCCGCCTGTGCCCATGGGCCCGATGATGTACTTGAGGTCTTCGAGGGTGTAGCCGAAGGCCATCTGGCGGTGCAGCAGCGTCTCGTGATCGGGGCCGGGGATCTCGGGGGCTCGGGGCAGCTCGGCCAGGGACACCATGAACTCGCGGAGCCATCGGCCGTAGGGCTGGGCCGAGGCCAGTTCGTGCTTCAGTTCCTCATCGTCCACGATCCGCCCGCGCTGGAGGTCGACCAGGAACATCTTACCGGGCTCGAGCCGCCCCTTCTTGAGGATTCGCTCCGGCGGAATCTCCAGCGCGCCCACCTCCGAGGCCATGATCACGCGGTCGTCATCGGTCACCACGTAGCGACCGGGCCGCAGGCCATTGCGGTCCAGCACCGCGCCAATGGACTTCCCGTCGGTGAATGCCACCGACGCGGGCCCGTCCCAGGGCTCCATCAGGCAGCTATGGTACCTGTAGAAGTCCTTCTTGACCTGGGACATCGACTCATGGTTCTCCCACGCCTCGGGGATGAGCATCATCATGGCGTGGGCCAGGCTGTAGCCCGAGCGCACCAGCAGCTCCACCGCGTTATCGAGGCAGGCCGTGTCGCTGAGGCCCTCGCGGATGATCGGCTTGATCTTCTCGATGTCGTTCGGCTCGTACAGGTCCGAGGCGAACAGGGCCTCGCGCGCCCGCATCCAGTTGATATTGCCGCGCAACGTGTTGATCTCGCCGTTATGCGAGATCATCCGGTAGGGATGGGCCAGCTCCCAGCTCGGGAACGTGTTGGTGCTGAACCGCGAGTGGAACATGCACAGCGCGGTCTTCAGGTGCGGGTCGTCCAGGTCGTCGGCGAAGTAGCCGCCGAGCTGTCCGGGGGTGAGCATCCCCTTGTAGACCAGGGTCCGGCACGAGAGGCTGGCGAAATAGAAATACGTATGGTCGTCGAGGCCCGAGGTCTCGATCGCGCTTTCGAATCGCTTGCGGATGACGTACAGCTTCCGCTCGAAGCGCTCGGCATCATCGCGGGATCGGCCCAGGCCGACGAAGGCGTGCCACATGACCGGCTCGACGGCCCGGGCACTCTCGCCCAAGGACGACCCATCCGTCACGATCGGGCGCCAGCCCAGGAACTCCCGCCCTTCCTCGGCGACGATCCGCTCGAAGAGCGCCTTGCCGTATTCTTGCTGATCGACATCCCGCGATGTGAACAAAGTGCCGACGCCATAATGTTCCGGCTCGGGGAGGGCGAAGCCCAGGTCGCGGCAGCGGCGGCTGAAGAACTCGTGGGGGATCTGGATCAAGAGACCCGCGCCGTCGCCGGTGTTATTCTCGCATCCGCAGGCACCGCGATGATTCAAATTGACGAGTAACGTGAGCCCATCTCGCACCAGTTGATGCGATCGCCGGCCCTTGAGGTCGACGATGAAGCCCACACCGCAGCTATCGTGTTCATGGCGGGGGTCGTACAGTCCTCGGGCCGTCGGCAGAGCGGAACTCATGTGAGTCATCCTTCGTAAGCGCGCCTGGCGCGTCCCGGACCCGGCGTGGCGAGCGGGGACTCGGGCGGCCCATCCATCCCGCGCCGCGCGAGCGGCCCGGATGGGGTTGGGTTGATCCCGCGGCGCGGGATCCCGAAGCGGAAGCACTGAGCGGCCAAGGCCTCAGCCGCGGGGAGTATCACTGAGCAACAAATCCAAGAACTTCGCCGCCGCCACGTCGAGGTTCGCGTGCCGGCGGTGGATCAACGCCAGGGGGCGAGTCAGGCGGTCGTCTGGGCCCTGGCCTGCGATCCGGACCGCGACCAAGGTCCCCGCCTTGATCTCCTGCGCCAGTGAGGGCTCGGGGAGGATCGAGATCCCCGAGGGAATCTCGACGGCGTGCTTGATGCTCTCGATGTTATCGAATGCCAGGACCGTATCGACTTGAACGGAGTGATGGCGCAGGAAGCGATCGATGGAACGCCGGATCGGCAGATCACCATCGAACGCGATGAACGGCTCGCCCTCCAACTCGGCGACGGGGACGCACGCCCGCTGTGCGAAGCGGTGCGACGGGTGGACAGCCAGGACCATCGCTTCCTCGCGCCAGGTGATCACGGTCAGATCCGGCCACTTGCGCGGGCACGAGAGCAAGCCCAGGTCGGCCTCGCCGCTACTGACCCGCTCGAGCACCCGGCTGGGATGCAAGTATTCCAGCCGGACGTTCGCTCGGGGATGCCGCGTCTCGAAGAGCTTCACGTACCGGCTCATCGGATCGAGACCCGAATAGATCGCCGCGACGCCGACGGTCCCTGCCACCGTGTCTTCGCCCGCCAGGGCCTTGACCCGGTTCTCCAACTCCTCGTACCGCTCGACCAACTCCTTGCAACCCTCGTAGTACACTTTCCCGCGCGGAGTGAGCACCAGCGGCCGCTTCGAGCGGTCGATCAGCTTCAGCCCCAACCGCGTCTCCAACTGGTGAACCGCCTGGCTGGCCGAGGATTGGGAGATCCCATTCTCCGCGGCCCCCCGCGAGAAGCTCGACCAGCGAACCACATCACAGAAGATCTTCAACGACTCGAGCTGCATCCGCTCCCCGCCTCTCGCCACCCCTTGGGATCTATCGGCATTTCTCCGATAGTGCGCTGAGGATGTTATTGGAATTCCAAATAGTAAGCGCAGAGTGCTGCTCATTCGTCAAGAGGGCTTCGGCAAAAAAACCCGGGACGGCAAACTTCGATTCGAGGGGCTGGCACGGGGGGCGACTGTCAAGGCGCCCCAAGGGCTTTGCCTCATCGATGTTCACCACGGACAACCCGGCCACGCAAGCCGGGGTGGATGATCCAAATGACATGGTACGAATCGCTTGCTGGCCATGATGGTTTTCGGATTCTGGGCGCCCTTGGCGACTTGGCGGTGGATTTCCCGGGTGCCGGGACGAAGCGTCCTGATCAGGTCCGGCTTTGACGGAATCCATGCCGGATGCATTGTCACGGCCGTGTCAAGACCGCGCCGTGGGAGCTGAGTCGAATAGATCCCTGGTGGACGGGTGGATGGTTTCAATAATGGCACCGCGGTCTCACGGCGGCTCGACCGAATCCTCAGGGCGCCGCGGCGCGGAGGCCAGGAGGGAGGCAGCCCCCTGCTCGCGCAGGGCCGCGGCGGCGCGGCGGCCGAGGCCGTCGGGGTCGTCGCGGGGCCCGCGGAGTGCGATGAGCGCCCGACTTCGACCATCGGTGTCGAAGACGGCCGCGTCGAGTGCCAAGGCCGGGCGATCAATCCGCTCCTCATCCTCATCCTGGACGTCGCGAGCCCAGGCGGCCATGGGGATGAGGCATCCCCCTTCCAGTTGGGCGAGCGTAGTGCGCTCGGCCCGGACGGCGCGGCGGGTCGCCGGATCGTCGAGGGGCTCCAGCAAGGCCAGGACGGCCGCATCCTCGCGGCGGCACTCGATCCCCAGGGCCCCCTGCCCCACCGCGGGCAGGAACTCCGGCGGGTCGAGCCGCTGGGTCACGTGGGCTTCCAGCCCCAGCCGCCTCAGCCCCGCCCAGGCCAGCACCACCGCGTCGAGCCGCCCCTGGAGGGCCTGGTTCAGCCGGGTCTCGACATTGCCCCGGAGCGTCACGACTTCCAGGTCCGGGCGGTGGAAGAGCAGCTGCGCCCGGCGTCTCGGTGAGCTGGTGCCGACCCGCGCGCCGGCCGGCAAGGCGTCGAAGGTTCGGTGCTCCGAAGCGATCAGGGCGTCGGCCACGTCCTCGCGCGGCGGCACCGCCGCCAGGATCAGCTCGGCCGGCCCCTGGGTGGGCAGATCCTTCAGGCTATGCACCGCGAGGTCGACCGATCCGTCCCGGACCGCCCGCTGAATCTCCTTGGTGAACAGCCCGACCCCGCCGATGGCAGCCAGGGGCGAGTTGCGGTCCCGGTCCCCCTGCGTCTTGATCTCGACCAGCTCGACGTTCAGCCCCGGATGGAGCCCCCGCAGCCGATCGGCTACCCACTCGGCCTGCCAGCGGGCCAGGCGGCTCCCGCGGGTGCCGATGCGAATCGTCATCGCCGTCGTCAGCGTCATCGTCAAGCTCATCCTGGTAAACCGGTCCCGATCCCATTCCAATGTAAGCTCATTCGCCCAGTCCAGCATCGCCCTTGATCTTACGACGGGTTCTTCCCGGTCCGCGCGAGAACCGCGACCACGACGCGGCCGGCTCCGGCCTGCTTCAGCGCCCGGGCCGCGGCACCGCAGGTGGCGCCGGTGGTCAGGACGTCGTCGACCAGGAGGACGGTGCGGCCGGCGAGGCCGGCGCTCTTCCGGGCGCGGAACGCCCCGCGCAGGGCTCGGGCGCGTTCCGTGGGCGACAGCTCGGCGAGCTTCTCGGTCGCCTTGATCCGCCGCAACGGCCGGCGGAGGCGGAGATCCAGCCGCCGCGCCAGGGCGCGGGCCAGCGCCTCGGCCTGGTTGTAGCCGCGTCGCCAGTGCCGCCACCAATGCAGCGGCACCGGCACGACCCAGGCATCGGCCGGCAGACCGGCCACGGCCGGGCGGCGCGCCTCGGCCCAGAGGCCGCCCAGCGACGGCGCCAGCCAGGCGTTGCGTTCGTGCTTCAGCCGCAGGCAGAGCTCGCGCAGCGACCCCTCGTAGGGGCCCAGCGCGATCGCCGCGTCGAAGCCCAGCGACCGGCCCCGGCAGGCGGCACAACCCCGGTGCAGGTCCGCGAACGGGCCGACCGGCAAGGCACAACGCGGGCACGCCGACCCCGCGGCCTGGGCCGACCGATCCAGCAGATCCTCCCGGCAGGATCGGCAGAAGGCCCCGGCTTGGCCCTCCGCGCCGCAGACCGCGCACGACCAGGGGAACACCAGCGCGTCGACCGCCTGGACGAAGGCGCCCAGCCAGCTCCGGACGAGCCTCGGTGCTGGGCCGATTTCCCTGAGCTGACCCCACATCACGCCAATCCTGCCGGGCCGCGGTGTCCGGTCTGGAGGTAGGGCTCGAGCCGTTCCCGGAGCTGATTCCTGGCCCGGGCCAGGAGCGACTTGATCGCCGCGGGCGAGCGGCCCATGATGGCGGCGATCTCGGCGTAGCTCATCTCCTCGAACTTGTTGAGCAGGACCGCCATCTTCTGGTCCTCGTTGAGCACCTCCAGCGCCTCGCGGACCAGGTCGCTCAGCTCGGCCTGACGCATCTGGGCCGAGGGGGTCCCCTCCCGCCCTTCGAGCCTGGCCATCGGGGATAACGACTGGGAGCCGGTGGCTCCGCCGCCGGCAGGGCTCGGGTTGCGACCCTTGCCTCGCAAGTGGTTCAGCGCCAGGTTGTTGGCGATGGTGAACAGCCAGGTCGCGAACTTGGCCTTGGGACGATAGCCCTTGCGTGCCTTGTAGATGCGGAGGAACACCTCCTGGCAGAGGTCCTCGGCCTCGTCGCGGCTGCCGACCAGGTGGAACAGGATGCCGACCAGGCGATTCTGATAGCGATCGACCAGGGTCTCGAAGGCCCCGGGGACGTCGGCCCGGACCTGGACCATCAGCCGGACGTCCGGGTCCCGCGCCTCGAGTTGCTGCTCCAGGGTCTCGACCTGTCGACTCACGGGACGTCCTCCCGCTTCAGTGCTCAGTGCTCAGTCTTCAGTGCTCAGTGCCAACTGAAAACCGAAGTGAGGGTCGTGCGCTCGGCCAGACTCAGGCGGCGTCGTGGGGTCACGATCGGGGTCCAACCGGCGGCGGAGCTGGCCGCAGGCCGCGGCGATGGCCCGCCCCTTGGTCTTGCGCACCGTCACGCTCACGCCGCGGTCGCGCAGGATCGCGACGAACCGGGCGATCGACTCCGGATCGGGCCGCTCGAACGGCAGACCCGCCACGGGGTTGTACGGGATCAGGTTCACATGGGCGCGGCGGGTGGCCAGCAATCGGGCCAGGGCCTGGGCATCGGCCGGCTGGTCGTTGATCCCGGCCAGCAGGACGTACTCATAGGTCACCTGCCGGCCCGTCCGCTGGAAATACGCGTCGGCCGCCGCCAGCACGGCGCCCAGGCCGATCGCCTCGTTGACCGGCACCAGGCGATTGCGCAGTTCCTCGGTCGGTGCATGGAGCGAGACCGCCAGGTGATACTGGCGGTCCAGGTCCGCGAGCCGGCGGATCTTCGCGGGAAGTCCTACCGTGGAGATGGTTACCCGGCGCTGGCTCATCCCCAGCCCCTCTTCGGCCGAGCAGAGCCGATCCAGCGCCGCGACCAGGTTGTCCAGGTTGGCCAGGCTCTCGCCCATCCCCATCACGACGAGGTGGGTGACCGTCTCTTCGGGAGGCAGGAGGTTGCGGAGGTGCAGCACCTGTTCCAGGATCTCATCCGCGCGGAGATTCCGCTCGACCCCCTTGAGCCCGCTGGCACAGAAGACGCAGCCCATCCCGCAGCCGACCTGGGTGCTCAGGCAGACGGTGCGGCGCGGCCCTTCGGTCATCAGGACGCACTCGATCCGCCGGCCGTCGCGGCAGGCCAGGACCAGCTTGTCGGTGCCGTCGGCAGCGACGTCGTGATAGACGACCCGGGTGCCGAAGACCGTCCACTCGGCGTCGAGCCGCTGCCGCAGCGCCCGGGGCAGGTCGGACATCGGCTCGAACGACTCGGCCCGGCGGCGGATGACCCAGTCCAGCACCTGCCGTGCGCGGTAGGCCGGCTGGCCCCGCTCGACCATCCAGCCGCGCCATTCCGCGGCGGTCGCCGAGAGGACCGGACGCCGGGACCCGACCAGCGCGTCGGCCGCCAACCCGGCCGAGGGACCCTCTTCGACCGACTCCGGGGCGGATTCGTGCTGTTCGTCCCTGCCGCGACCCATCGTGAACCTCGACCCGGAAATGCTGGAAGTCTCCCCTTGATGATTGTAGTGTGTGGGCCGGCCGCAGGCAAAGGCGCTCGCGCGTGTCAGACCCGCACGCGATTCAGGTCAGGGAGCACTCACGGCGTCGTCGAAGATCGCGCAGAGGACCCCCAGGATGCCGCCGACATTGTCCAGGTAATAACGCGGCCGGTTCAGGAGTGCCACCTGGCTCTCGAGCCGCAGGAACTGCCAGGTTTCGCCGGTCGTGACACAGCCGTAGATCGGGGCCGTCTTCCGACCCGCTGCCTCGTTAAACCGGCGGGCCGCCACCATCTGGGCGATGCATTGTCCCAAACCGGCCTCGACATCATTCTTCTTGGCCTCCACGACGGTCATCACCGGCGCGCGCAGTGGGGGCAAGGCCGGTCCGACCGCCAGAATGAAGTCGCATTCTCCGGTCAGGCCTTTCTCCGGATCCACATCCAGACGTTGGCCGGAGAAGATGGCCAACCGATCGCCGGTGAGCTCGCGCGCGGCCAGCAGGATCGGGACGACGATGAATTCGCTCCGTGATTTCTCGCTGATCAGGGCCAGCCGAGTTCCGCGCGCCAGCCATCCGGGGAGCCAGTCGGGGATCGGCGCGGTCGGCGCGCCGGGGAACAAGTCCGCTTCCTGGGAGGTGACCCCAAGTTGCTGTTCGACGGCTTCGAGCGTGTATTCGCTGTAAGACAACGCAGACACCTCGCTCTTGGGCGGGGTCGAGGACCCGCGTCCAACTCGGCCGCCCGCTTCTCGACCGATGAGCCCAGCACCAATGACCCAGGATCAGACAATCTCGTACCCGGCCCGTTGCGGGCGGGACTGCCAGGCGTTGGCCTCGGAGTCGCCGACGATCTCCTCCTTGGCCGGGTCCCAGTGGAGCTTGTGCCGGGCCAGGCGAATCGCGATGTTGGCCAGGTGGCAGGTCGTGAGCGAACGGTGGTGGGACCAGACGTCGGCGACCGGCACCGCGCGGTCGCGGGCACACTCGAAGAAGTTGGCCATGTGGCCGTCGACCCGCTTCCCCTTGCGCAGCTCCTTCAGGAGCGACTCGGGCACAGGGTTCTTGTACAGGGCGTCGACGGCGCCGCCGGAGAGGTCGATGCGGTCGCGGGTGACGAAGATCCGCCCGCTGGAGCCCTGGAAGGTCACGCCGTTCTCGGTGTCGTGGCGGATGTCCATCACGACGTCGTTGGCGAACGTGGCCCGGACGAGGAACGTCGTGGCGGTGTTGTAGCGGTCGTCGACGGTGGGATAACCGCCCTTGAACTCGACCGGGAGGACGCCCTTGATGACCTCGAGGGTGTGCGGGCCGGAGTTCTCCATGCCGATGCCCCACTGGCCGATGTCGACGTGGTGGGCACCCCAGTCGGTGAGCTTGCCGCCGGAGTACTCGTACCACCAGCGGAACTCGGCGTGGCACCGCTCCTTGCGGTACTCGACCTTCGGCGCCTGGCCCAGCCACAGGTCCCAGTTCAGCTCGGCCGGCGGCTTCGCGGCCCGGAACGGACCGCCGGAAGGTCCGCCGCCGATAGCCGCGGTGACCTTTCGGATCTTGCCGATCCGGCCGGCGCGCACCATCGCGACGGCCAGGAGGAAGACCCGGTTGTGGTCGCTGCGCTGCTGCGTGCCCACCTGGACGACGCGGCCGGTTTCCTTGACGACCTGGCCCAGCTTCTTCCCCTCGTCGATCGTCAACGTCAACGGTTTCTCGCAGTAGACGTCCTTGCCCGCGCGCAGGGCGTCGATGCAGATCTTGGTGTGCCAGTGGTCGGGGGTGCCGATGATGACGGCGTCGATGTCCCGGCGGTCGAGCAGCTTGCGGTAGTCTTCGTAGACATCCGCCTTCTTCTTGCCGATCCGATCGTCGTTCCTGGCCCGCTCGGCGTGGCGCTGGTCGACGTCGCAGACGGCGAGGAAGTCGCCGAAGCGCGACGCGCCCCGGGCGTCGCCGCTGCCCTGGCCGCCGGCACCGATCAGGCCGAGGCGCGGCCGGTCGTTCTTGGACCGCGTCTCGTCGGCCATCGTCCGGCCGAAGGGGTTGAGGAAGGCGAGCAGCGCGGGGCTGGTCGCCGCGACGCGGAGGAAGTCCCGGCGGTTGTGCGTGTGGAGAGTCATCGTGGCGGGGTTTCCAGATCAGGGAGGATGAGCCAGCCGTTCCCGGAGGGACGCTCCCCGGGCCAAGGCGGCGACTCCATCGGCTGAGTTTACCCACTGGATGGGGTGACGGAAACGACCTTCCCCGGATCGGCGGCACATGCGGACCCGGCTCGTGAAATCCCGGGCTCGCGCCGACGCCCGTCTGGCCTGCGCCGCTGGTGCCCGCTATGCTCGCGGTCTCGTCCCGGCGGTTCGCGCCGCGCGAGTCCCAGGCGGCGCAGGGCCTGGGTTTCCTTTCTTTCCCCGGGAGGCGTCCGATCATGGCAACAAGCGATGAGATCATCGACCAGTGTCGCGTCCCCCCTGGCAAGTCGATCCAGCTCCAAGACTACGACCCCGCCTGGGCCGGCGACACCAAGCTCCCCAAGGCGGCGCGGAAGCAATGGGCGGCCGACGCACTCACCCAGGACATCACCGCGCTGGCCGAGGCGCAGGACCGGCTCTATGCGGCCGATAGCTGGTCGATCCTGATCGTCCTCCAGGCGATGGACGCCGCCGGCAAGGACAGCACGATCAAGCACGTGATGTCCGGCGTCAATCCGCAGGGCTGCCAGGTCCACAGCTTCAAGCATCCTTCGGACGAGGAGCTCGACCACAACTTCCTCTGGCGATACGCCCGGCTCGCGCCCGAGCGGGGCCAAATCGGCATCTTCAACCGCTCGTATTACGAGGAAGTGCTGGTGGTCCGGGTCCACCCCGAGCTGGTCCTGGCCCAGCGGATCCCCGACGCCAGGGTCGGCGAGGACTTCTGGGCCGACCGCTATGCGGACATCAACGCGTTTGAACGGCATCTGTCCCGGAATGGTACCGTCATCCTCAAGTTCTTCCTCCACCTTTCCAGGGATGAGCAGCGCAAACGGTTCCTCAAGCGGCTCAAGGACCCGAGGAAGCAGTGGAAGTTCGCGCCCGCCGACCTCGCCGAACGCGCGCACTGGGACGACTACAGGAGGGCCTACGAGGCAGCCCTGAGCGCGACCAGCACCAAGTGGGCCCCCTGGTATATCATCCCGGCCGACCACAAGTGGGTCAGCCGCGCGCTCGTCGCCCGGATCGTCACCACGGCCATCCAGGCGCTGGACCTCCGCTACCCGGAAGTCACCGACGCCCAGCGCGCCGTCATCGCCGAGGCCAGGAAGCAGCTCGAGGCGGAGAAGTCGGGGTGATGTGGCGAACACAAGGCGTTCCTGGATTGGCTGAATCAAGAGACCGTGTTGTCATACGGAGAAACGACTTTCACCCGGGGAGTGGCAGGGATGCCCTCGATCGCAGACGAGGACTGGAGATCGTCGCGAGCCAAGGCGCTGAACGAGATCGCGTCGGGCCACGCCGCCGTCAGCGGCACGCGGCGCGGTCGGCGGTTCAACACCCAGCAGTTCAATCAGGCTTACGCCGTGCTGCTGGCGGCCCAGTTCCAGGGGTTTTGTCGCGATCTTCATTCCGAATGCGTCGATCACCTGATCGGGGCCATTCTCGCCCCGCCCGACGTGCTGCCGCTGGTCCGCGATGAATTCACCCGGGATCGCAGATTGGATCGTGGCAATGCTCAACCCAGCAATCTGAATGCGGACTTCGATCGTTTGGGGATCGATCTCTGGGACAAAGTCAAGGCGCACGACCCCAAGAATGCAACGCGAATGAAGCTTCTCGAGGAACTGAATCATTGGCGGAACGCGATCGCACACCAGGACTTCGAGGAAGCGAAGCTTGGTGGTACCACGGTCCTCCGGCTGGAGCAGGTCCGGCAGTGGCGATCCGCCTGTGACCGCCTTGCTCGTGCATTCGACGAAGTCCTCCGCGGTCATCTGCTATTCCTCACCGGATCCTCACCTTGGTAGGAGAAAGCTCACAAATGAGCACGGTCAGAACGAAGCCTCCCAAGTTTCGCCTGGGCGACTGGGTCACCTTCCGATACGGCGCCCGGCAGGTCTTTGCGCAGGTGATCGAAGATCGTGGACCACTGGGCGCGAATCGGCGCCGTCTCTACCGCATCCGCCTCGACCAGGATCTCAACGAACCAATCGCCTTCGAGATGCCGGAGGATGAGATGGAGAAGGCGGTGCCGGACAAAGCCGCCATCTTGAGGTATCTGAAACAGGGCGGCCTGGTCAAGATCCTGCATACGAACCTTCAGGGTGGCAGGAATCAGCCGCGGGTCTGGCTCACGCTCAGCCCTCGAGGGGAGGTCTCTTATACCTGCGAGGCCTCTCGCAGGTTGATCGGAACTGGGGCCACGGTGCCCTTCTGGGGGCTCCTTGAGAACAAGATCTTCTTACCGAAGAAGGACGTGATCATCGACTATCTGAAGACTTCCTTCGGCTTGACACGGGAGGAGGCCGAGGAGGTGGTGGAAGCCGTGGGGACGGCCCCCTGATCGGAGCTCGAGTCATCGCGGCGGTCCACTCCATACCCTCAATAGGCCGGTTCCAGCCGCCCCTCGGCGTCGAGCTTCCAGGGGGTCCAGGCCAGGACGACTTGCTCGACGGTGATGTCGGCCTTCCTGGGTCGGAGTGGGAGGGGCTGGAGCACCAGGACCTCGGGCCGCAGCGCGGCGGCGAGCTGGTTCACCTCCTTCTGGAACTCGGCCTCCAGCTTGGCTTGCTTCTTCTGCGCGTCGGCGAGGGATTTCTCGGCCTGGCCGACGTCGCCGCGCTCCTGGACGGCGCGGCCGGCGGCCCTGGCGGCGGTCGCGGCCTTGGTGACGTTGGTCTTGCTGACCGGCTTGCGGCCGAGGAGCGCGCCCAGCACCGAGCTGCCCAGCGCGACGGTGGCGTCCCAGGCCGTGCGATGGGCCTGGGCCTGCTCGCGCTCCAGCCGCTCGCGAGCGCGGCGGACCTGGTCCTGGAGGGCCTCCATCCGGGGCGCATACTTGGCCCGCAACGCCTCGACCTTGCGGTCGCGCTGCTCGCGCGACGCCTGGGCCAATCGGAGCCGGAACTCCCGCTCCGGCTCCAGCGGCCGGGAGGCCTCCTTGACCTCCGGGCAGGTCCAGACATCCAGGGTCCGCTCGCGATAGAGGTAATTCTTCAGCGCCCGGGTCCACTCGGCGTAACACTTCGCCTGGGCCAGCTCGGGGGGCAAGGGGGCGAAGCGAGCGCCGGCCTCGGGGGCCTTGTCCAGCTCGGGCACGCCGTCATCGAACGGCGTGCTGCCGGCCCAGGGCTCCGCCGGCATCGCCTCGTCGATCCGATGGAGCAAGGCCAGGGTCTCCCAGTGATCGATGGCCGTTTTCTTGTCGATGTAGTGAAGCCGGGCGACGCCCAGGATCGCGGGGCGGTACACCAGCGACTCCCCGGGCTCGACCCGGCCGCGGCACGGCACGAAGAAGACCGGCACGTCGGGCGGCACCACCGGCCGGGCAGCCGCCGAGACCGCCGAGGGCCAGGGCGCAGCCGGAGCCGGGGCCCCGGTCGCGGGCTGATCGGCGGTCCCTCCAGGCGCGGGGTGGGCCAGGGCCTGCTTGCGCGGGGCCATGAGCGTCTGAATCTGTTCCCGGGTCAGGGGACCGCGCAGGTACGACAGCGCCCAGCGCGTCTGGAACACCCGCGGCCGTTCGTCGTGCACGTTGTTCATCACGAAGACGCGCTGGCCCAGGGCGGAGAGGATCTTGTCCAGCTCCGACCGGTCGAAGGCGTGGCCGGATGCGGTCGACGCCCCCTCCAGCCCCTCGAGGACCCGCTCCTTGTCGCGCTGGGTCTGCAAGCGGCCCAGGAACCACGTCCCGGCGTTGGAGAGTCCCTTGTAGTCGAGGTCAACCGGGTTCTGGGTCGCCAGCACGACTCCCAGACCGAAGGCGCGCGCCTGCTTGAGCAAGGTCAGCATGGGGAGCTTCGACGGCGGATTGGCCGTGGAGGGGAAGTAGCCGAAGATCTCGTCCATGTAGAGAATGGCGCGCAGGCTCGAGGTGCCGGGCTGGGACCGAGCCCAGGCCAGGACCTCGTTCAACAGGATCGTGACGAAGAACATCCGCTCGCTGTCCGAGAGGTGGGCGATCGAGAGGATCGAGAGCCGCGGCCGGCCCTCGCGAGTGGTGAGCAGGCCGCCGATGTCCAGCGGCTCGCCTTCCAGCCAGGCGGCGAAACCGGGCGAGGCCAGCAGGTTGTTGAGCTTCACCGCCAGGGCAAAGCGGTCCCTGGCCGGGAAGAACGTCTCCAGGTCGAGGACGCCGACCTTCTGGAACGGCGGCGCCTGGACGGCATGGATCAAGCCGCCCATGTCCAGGTCGTGCCCGGCGCGCCAGGCGTGGTCCAGGACGTTGGAGAGCAGGATGTGCTCACGGCTGGCGATCGGGTCGACATCCATGCCCAGCAGCGCCAGCAGTCCCGAGACGGCCGAGGCGACCCGCTGGCGATAGGCCTCGACCTGGCCGGCCAGACCCGGCGGCGGGGCGGCGAACGAGCGGAGCACGGTCAGGGGCAGCCCGGCGTTGCTCCCCGGCGTGTAGATCGCCGCGTCGACCGCGTCGCGGAACCGCGCGATCCGCGCGCCGTCCTCATCCCAGGCCGCCAGCCCCTCGCGCCACTTTTCGGCCGTCTGCGCGGCGTGCTGCTCGCGCGTGAGTCCCCGCCGGGAGGCTTCATCGGGATCGACCCAGGGGAGGAAGTCCTCGGGCCGCAGCTCGGGGAAGGTCAAGAGCAGGTTGCCCAGGTCCCCCTTGGGGTCGATCGCGAGCACCGGGATGCCGTCGATCGCCGCCTCCTCCAGCAAGGCGATGCCCAGCCCCGTCTTGCCGCTGCCGGTCATCCCCAGGCAGACCGCATGCGTGGTCAAGTCCTTCGACTCGTAGAGCAGCCGGTCCGGTGCCACCTGCCGCTGGCCCACGTCATAGGTCTTGCCCAGGTAAAACAAGCCGAGCTTCTCAAAGTCCTGCATGGGTTCCATCGTCCTGCCAGACCAGCCTGGTTCGTCAGGGTCGCCGAGGGGACCGAACCTCGGCGCCGCTCGTTGTGTCGAGAATCGATTGGCGAGGAGATTCCGGAGGTCGACCACGCTTGTGAAGGGGTCCTCGATCATGGCGTCCGAGAAGAAACGGCGGAAGCTGTCGTCCCTCGACCGGAAGCGGAAGCATCCCATCAACCGGAAGCGGCCCAAGGATGGCGATCGCCGCCACCGCGGCGCGGACATCGCCCGGTTGGAACAACAGCGCAAGGAGGCTGCCCGGCGGTGGAACCTCGATGTTGGCTGGACTGATGCCCCGTGGGACTCGAAGCCATAGAGGAGCGATCATGTCCCGAGAGACGACTTACTCGTACGCACGAGCCCATCTCGCAGCGCTCTGCGACGAGGCGATTTCCACGCGGGAGCCGATTGTCATTCACCGCCGCGGGGCGGAGGATGTCGCGCTGATCGCCGCGGATGAGCTGCGCGGCTTGATGGAAACGGCCCACTTGCTGTGTTCTCCCAAGAATGCCCGGCGGCTCCTGACGGCCCTGGCGCAGGCCCGAGGTGAGAATCGGACGCGCACCACGGCGGAAGACCCAACGGAATGACCGAATCGGACCACACAACGCGGTCCGGCTCAGGCGAGCTCCTTGCACTTGGCCTCCACCCGGGCCTGATAGGTGCCGATCATGTGCGAGGCGATCCGGCCCTTGACCACCTCCCAGACCTGGTCGACCATCGCGGCATCGAGCGTCCCATCACCGGTGCCGGCCGTCTGCTTGAGGGCGTCCAGTCCCGAGGCCGCGACCGCGGCGGCGGACAGGCTCACCTCGGCCAGGCAATGGGTGTAGGCGTTGGCGACCAGGCTCACCGAGGGGAGGTGCGGCACCACGTCTTCCAGGTCGATGAAGCGGAAGATCTTCCCCGCGAATTCCTGCTCGAACGCCCTGGCGGCCGCCTCGTTGCCGATCATCGGGGCGCCGAAGGTGATGATTTCGTGCACGGCCAGGAAGTTGCGCTGGAGCCGCCAGGCGGCCAGCAGCGCCAGGGCACCCCCGAGGCTATGACCGGTGACCCAGAGCGGCCGCTCCTTGGCCTGAAGCGCCTGGTTGACCGCGGCCAGCAGCGGCTCCCAGACCATCGCCAGGGCGTCCAGGAACCCGCGGTGGAACCGCGCCCCCACCCCCGCGGCTGCGAAATCCGTACCGCTGCGCCCTTCGGGCAGGATCAGGTAGTTGTTGGCGTTGGTCAGGAGCCAGTCCTTCAGACCGTCGAGCGTCGTGGGGGCCTCCGAGCCCCGGAATGCCACCACGATCGACCGGTCGTCCTCCGCGACGTAGACCTGCGTATTGTCCACGCTGATCAAGCGCGCCTCCAACCCCAGCTCGGAACGGAACCGGGCCGGGCCCTCCGGCTCATTGGAATAGGCCAGGTCGCAAGCCCGCGCCAGGAACAGGGCGTTGCGCGCGTCGCCCGCCGCCGAATCGTTGAGTGTCGTGCTCATCATCGTCGCTCCGGAACGGACCCATTCGCCTCGTCAAACCCACCGGCTCAAGTCGATTCGCGTCGTGGTCATTGGAGGACCCGCCGCCCCGGCTTGGCGTCGCGCCAGGCCCGGGCCGTCTCGTGGCTGACCTGGGTGCCGCGCAGATCGAGCTGCATCAGCGACTCCTGCGCGAAGAGCGCGTCCTGGAAACCTTGATCGGTGATCCTGGTCCGGGCCAGCCGCAGCGTCGCCAGGGCCGGGAGGTCCTTGAGGACCTTGAGCCCCGCGTCGGTCACCTGCGTGTCGCTGAGGTCGAGCTCGCGCAGAGCTTTCAGGTCCTTGAGCGGCTCCAGGGCCTGGTCGGTCACATCCGGGTTGGCCATCTGGAGCACCACCACGTCCGGCTTGAATTTCAGGAGGGAGTAATTCTTGCGGTCCCAGCCGGTCAGGGTGAGATGGCGCTGGCCGTCGACCAGCTTCTCTCGAGGACCCAGGTCCAGCGGCACAGTCAAGATGTAGACCGCCGGCGCGGCGGCGACCAGGACGCTCACGGCGCCCAGGATCAGCGGCACGACTCCCCTGCGCGGATGACGCGCGGCGAAGACCAGCCCCACGGGAGGCAGGATCAGTGTTGCCAGCCCCCACGCCCATCGTTGCCGGAACGCGCGCACGATCAGCCAGATCCAGGCTGTTGCGGCGACGACCGCCCCCCCGACTTGCAGGTAAAGCGCCCGAGTTTCCATCCATTCGTGAGCCTCATCGCCGCGGAGGCCCGCAGTCGCGAGCGACCAGTGCCTCAACCCCTCGCCCAGCTTCGCGCGCAGGCCCAGGTCGACCGGCGCCGCCAGCGCGTAAAACGCTGGGGCTGCCGCGGCCAGGCCACTCACCACCACGAGGACGAGCGGCCCGATCGCCTTCTGAGCATGACGCAAGGCGAACCACAGCGCCAGCGGCGGCAGGACCAGACTGCCCGCGCCCCACCAGAACCCCTGCTGGAAGGCGCGCGCAATCAGCCAGATCCAGGCCAGGGCCGCAGTCGCCAGCCCGGCGAACACCAGCGCGAGCAGGTAGGCTTCCATGATCGTCCACGGCCTCACGCGAGACCCCACGCCGCGACGCGCGGTCTCATTTCGGGGAGCTTGCCACCTCGATGCGCGGTGACTTACGTTACGAGACCACCGCTGCCAGGACCTTGAAGACCAGCTTCCGCTCGAAGTCCCTGGGGAACTTGGTGCCGTCGCCGAAGCGGACGAAGACCAGGTCGAGGCTGGGCACGACGAAGCCGTCGTTATGGTCGCGGCCCAGGGTCATGACCAGGTCGCGGGGCGTGCCGGGGATGCGTGGGGCGGTCCACCACTGGCCGCCGTAGTCGGGCTTGACCGCGGTCCCCCGCCAGGCGAAGTCATAATACGACTCGGCTACGATCCGCTTGCCGGCCCACTCCCCCTTGTGCATCGCCAGGTAGCAGAACCGCGCGTGCTGGCGGGGGTTGGTGTGGATGCCGGTGTACCCCTGGCTGAACGGGCCGATCGCTCCCGCGCCGCCCATCCGGGTCCATCGCAATTGAGTCTCGCCGATCGGGTCGAAGAGCCGGCGCTTCAGGAAGGGGTAGAGATCCTCCCCCGTGGCGCGGTGGAACAGCAGCACCAGGTGGGCGACTCCCGCGTTGCTGTAGATGAAGGCCTTGCCCGGGTCGTGCTTGAGCTGGACCATCGGCGAGCCGGCGACATGTCCCAGCGACCATTCGAACGGATGATCCTGGGCGGGCGGAGTCGGTTCGTCCAGGCCCGAGACCATGTTCAGCAAGTGCCGGACGGTGATCTCCGCCTTGCGCGGGTCGGGCAGCGGCAGCGCCTCGGGGAGCCATTCGGCAGTGCAGACCTTGGTGTCCAGCGCGAGCGTCTTCCCTCCCGGAAGCGGACCCTTGTCGAAGTCGGTGAGGATCAACCCGAACGCCGTGCTGGTGTACGACTTCGCGCTGGAGTGGATGTTGAACGCCGTCGACCGGTCGCAACCTCGGTACCACTCGCCGACGACGTGGCCGCGGCGGATGACCAGAAGGCCGGTGGCGCCCGGCGCGGCGGCATTGTGGACCCAGGCCGCCCTGAGCGCGTCCCAGTCGACCCCGCCGACTTCGCGGATCCGCGCCTTCTGCGAGTCGTCGGGCTCGCCGACGGCGGGGAGCAGGCTCCGCCAACCCCCCTGCTCCTCTGGCGGCGGGAAATAGCCGCTCAGGGCCGCGGCGGGCCGGTCCTCGGCCCACGACGGCACGGAAGTCGAAGCCAGGAGCCCCAGGCAAAACCCGACGCAACGTCGCAGGCCCAACATGGCTCGATTTCTCCTCGAGTGTAGGTCAGGCTTGAGCCTGACACGATCGGGCTGCGTGTCAGGCGAAGAGCCTGACCTACTTGGGACACGATCGGGTTCGGTGTCAGGCTGAAGCCTGACCTACGGGGGCGATCACTGGGCCTCCTCGACCTTGGCGTTCTCGGCCCCCTTCTTGATCACATCGATGGCGTGTTCGCAGTCGCGCTTGTCCTGGTAGCCCTGTCCCGACGAGGCGATGTTCTGGCCGTTCGAAGCCAGGAGCCGCCAGCGATGCTGTCCCCGGTTATCCGCGTAGGTCTCGAACTTCAGCTTGGTCGCGGCATCCTTCTTGATCCGCTCGATGGCGTTCTTGCAGTCGCGCTTGTCCTTGTAGCCTTGCCCGGACGAGGCGATGATCTGGCCGTTGGACGACTTGAGCCGCCAGCGATGCTCGGCGCTGCGATCCTTGTAGATCTCGAACGTGAGCGCTCGCCCGGAGGCGCCGGGCGCGGCCTGAACCCGACCCGGCGCCTGGGGATCGGGGGTCGTGGCGGCGCCGGCGGTGTTCGCCGCGGCCAGGGTCCCGAGCAAAAGTCCCACGCAGAGCAGGCATGCGAATCTCGACGGCGTCATGAGAGAGTCCTCCACTGGTGAGTAGCCGTTGATCACAACACAGGGTCAGACAGGAATGGTCACCGCGTGCGTGCCGTCGCGTACCGCGGGTCCGACGCCGCCGAGCCGTCGCGCGGCCGGCACAGCGCCACCAGGCGGTCGACGACCGCGAACGCCGCCTCGGGCTTGCCCAGGGCGCGGGCGTTCTCCGCCATCCGGGCCAGCTTCCCGGGTGTGTCGAGGAGCGTATCGATCTTGAAGGCCAGGGCGGGCAGGTTATTGCAGCGGATGGCGACCCCCTCTTCCAGCAGGTGGTCGGAATTCCGCTCCTCCTGGCCGGGGATGGGGTTGATGACCACCATGGGCAATCCCTTGGCCAGGGCCTCGGAGGTGGTCAAGCCGCCCGGCTTACCCACGAACAGGTCGGCGGCCGTCATCAGCTCATCCATCTCGGTCGTGAACCCCAGGAGCGTGAAGGCGACGGCCGACCGCTTGGGGAACGTCTGGATCGCCTGGTCCAGCTCGGCCTTCAGCACGGCGTTCCGGCCGCAGACGGCCACCACCCGCGCCGGGTGCTCCAGCCGGCTCAGGGCCTGCATCAGGTGTCCGACCGGCCCCACGCCAAACCCTCCCGCCGAGACCAGGATCGTGAACCGGTCCTCATCCAGGCCGTGCTTGCGGCGCATGGCTCGCTTGTCCTTCGGCACCGCGAAGACGGGATCGATCGGGATGCCCGAGACCGTCACCAGCGGATCGGGCACGCCCATGGCCTTCAGGTGGACCTTGGTCTCCTCCAGGGCGACGAAGTATTGCTCGGCGTGACGGCAGAGCCACATCGCATGGACGTCGAAATCGGTGACCACCACCGAGTTCAACACCTGGATCTTCCGCTCCCCCTTCAGCGACGCGATGATCCCGGAGGGGAGGAAGTGGGTGCAGATCGCCACGTCGGGCTGATAGCGGCGGAGATACCGGATGAAGGGATTGGCGTTGAGCCGGTCGAAGGCCAGCCGGATCGGGTCGTTCTTCTTGGGGTCGTCCAGGTAGTCGTAGAGCCAGCCCAGGACCTCCGGGGCCTTGTTGACCAGGTCGATGTAGGTCTTGGAATAGACGTGGCGGAACACCTGGTTGGTGTACTTGAGCACGTCGAGATGCTGGACCTCCGTCGCGGCGCCGCGGAGCCGGATCGCCTTCTCGATCGCCTCGGCCGCGCGGAGGTGACCCGCTCCCGCGCTGGCCGAGAGGACCAGCACGCGACCTAACTGACCTTCGGCGCTTCCGGAAGGACGCGGCTCCTGCCGGACCTGGGCGCCAGCCGGCTTGCGCTTCTGGAAGTGTGCCAGTCCCTTGAGCTCTCCCGTTCCGATTTGTGCGAGTTCCTTGAGCATGTCGTCACCCGCCCCCACACAGGGAATCGATCGGAGGATCGGCCGGCCAACCGGTCCAGGTCCAGATGCTCACGTGACGGCGCAGTCGGTCAACCGGCGTTTCTCCAGCGAGCGGAATGCCAGCACGATCCGGCTCCCGGGCACCCCGGCGTCGAGCAACTCTTGCGCGATGCGGGATTCGGTGCCATCGCGCTGGATCCAGAACTTGCCATCGATGAGGTCCACATGCACCAGGCAGCCGTGCTCGCGACGAATTCCGTCCCAACCGACGATCAGCAGCAGATCGTGATCCCGATCGCGATCGAAGTCCGTCTGGAGCCGGTAATCGCCCTGGGAATAGGGAACCTTGGCGGAGTCGAACAGGATCCTCTCGATCAGCCGGCGATCGGATGCCGCGGTATCCATTGGAGGATCGTCTCCGCGTGCGGGTCAAAGACTTTCAACCCCTGTCGAGCGAATCCATCTTACCGAGTTTGCCTATCGCTGGGTTCGTTTCGTCGATTTCGCGTTGCCATTTCCGCCGCTGCTCTCAACCGCACACGCCCAACCATGCGATCATGGCGTTGGACGCTGGGTTCGTTTCGTCGATTTCGCGTTGCCATTTCCGCCGCTGCTCTCAACCGCATACGCCCAACCATGCGATCATGGCGTTGGACGCTGGGTTCGTTTCGTCGATTTCGCGTGTGGGCTCGACTCCGTCGGTCGCAGGCAACAGATCCGAATTGATGATGCCTTGCTGGTGCGCGCAACCCTACACATAAGAGAATCGTCGGAGCGCGGGTAATGTTGCATAAATCTTCTTGGATTCTTGGCAAGCGTCCAGGCGGCGTGCCGACCGCGTGGGCCTGCGCGGCGCGCGCCGGGGGTCATTCGCACAGGTGGACCGAATCCACCAGCGCCTTCTGGGCCAGGATGCGGTCCATCGGGTGGGCTGAGCCGGTGAAATCGCGCTGGACCGCGCGGCCGGTATCCGGGTCGCGGGCCAGGACGCGGACCATCCCGTGTTCATCATAGCCGAGCGTGATCTCGAGCGGATGGTTCTTCCGCGGTCGGTCGACGGGAAAGGCGAAGTGGCCCAGGCTGATGGGCGGCTCGCCCGGCGCCTTGACCTGGACGATGTCGAGGATGATCCGCGCCTGGTCGGCCCGGTTCGTGTAATAGGTGGTGGTGCGACGGGCCGGGATGGGGGTGTTCCTGGCGAGGATGGTGTCGACAGCCGGTTGGCGGGTGGCGGGGTCGAAGACGCGGCAGCCCAGGTCGAACCCGGAGACGCGCTGCAAGAGCGGCGGGGCCTTGCCGGCGGGGGAGCCGGTGCGCCGGGCGGCCATCAGGGCCGCGCCGTAGGCGATGGCCATGTGCGGCCGGTGCCGCTGGACGCGGTCGCCCGGCAGGTCCGAGGCCCGGCGCACCGCCGTCTCCACGGCCGGGACCAGCGTCGAGCCGCCGGCCATCAGGACCTGGTCGAGGGCCGTCCAGTCCAGGCCCGTGGCTTTGAGAGTCTGTTCCGAAAGGTATCTGAGCCCCCGAATGGGGGCGGTGGTGAATAGCCAGGGGCGTCAGCCCCTGGGACCGTTCCGGCGCCCCTCTCCCCTTGGCAGA
>JAJPJC010000066.1 GCA_021324445.1 Isosphaeraceae bacterium | reverse complement strand
TTGCGGTGGACTTCGCGCGAACGGTCTGGCATGTGTCGAGCATGGGCCGGTGGAAACACAGGAGTGAGGCGGCAGAGGGGGGATCGTTCGATCTTGGGGTCCCAGCCCCAAGTCTGCGAAAACCTACGGTAAGAACCCCTTCGCCTGTCAATCTGGGGAAGGTGGGCCACCAAGAGGAGTCGGATCGGTGGGATGCCCCGAGACCTTGCGCAAAATCATGGCGTACAACTCGCGGTGTGCGCAATGTTCGCCAACGAGCCGGCGTATTGTGCGCAAGGAAACGGGGTCCTATCCCGGGGGTCAACCTGGCGCGAAATACCGCGTCCAGGGGCGATCAAGGGGGTGAACTGGTTGACGACTCCCCTCCGGTGAGCCAGCCCCTCAATATTGCGCACAATACGCTACCGCGGGTTTTCGCAGGGATGGGGCTGCTACCCCCGGTTCGGGCATCGGGGATCGTCCCGTTTCCATCGATCTCAGGCACGCCTCACAAACTCCCGGCGGGGACTCGCGCAAGGAACCGGCCGGCAGCGCGGGCTGGCCGGCCGATCCCGATCGGCGCGATGGACTCCGCGGATTTCCTGCGACGGGACACCGGCGGATCCGCCGGTCTGATAGGGTGGTCCGATTCCGACCGCGACTCAGATCGTCCGGGGCGCCACGATCGATCTCGTTCCGCGGCGGCGGATGATCAGCGCGGCGCCAAGGGCCCCGGTGACCAGCAACCCGATCGAGGACGGCTCCGGGACGCTGGCCCCCGAGATGAGGGCCTGGTAGGTCCCCTGGGTCGGGCTGATCCCGAAGGCGGACGTCTGGATGCTCGTGTTACCGATCGTCGAGAATCCGCTGAAGTCGCCCGTCGCGAACAGCCCGTTGGTGATCGTCCCCCCGATCAGCGTGATGTTGTCGATCAGGAGGGCCGAACTGGGGGTATCCGACGTCACGTTCGCGACCCCGATGCCCAGCGAGTACGTCCCCGCCGCCGCGAAGGTCTCGGAGAACGTGTGGTACCCGGTCTGGTGCAGGAATCCCGTCGACGTGGGCGCAGAGGCCAGCGGCGTGGGGTAACCATAGAAATTATCCACGAACGCCCCCAAAGTCGGCGCCGTCACGAAGCCGAACGGGTCAAGGGCGCCGAGCGGATTGGTGCTCGGAGGCGGCGCGTTGGTCAGGAAATTATAATCGAATGTCAGCGTGGCCCCGGCCGTGACGGTGATGGTCTGCATGATGGCCGAACCACTCGTCACCGGCCCGTTGCCGAGGTTCGTCAAGTCGCCCGAGCTGAGGCCGCTGGGCGGGGTGAGGCCGAGGAAGGTCTCGAGCTGCGCCTCGGGGACCGCGGACTGCGCCCGGGCGAGGCCACCGCCCAGCAAGACGGAGGCGATGATCGCCGCGAGCCAGCCCCGAACTCGTAATGGACCTGGCATGATTCTGGCTCCTCCTCAGGGCCGGGGTCTCAGGTGAACCGGGGCACGTTGATGTTGTAAAAAGCCGCCTCCAGGTACTCCAGCGCCAGGGCGAAGTTCAGGATCATGAGGTCGTTGGCGGGCCCGAGGTTCGTCGTCGAGTAGGTCAAGGGAGGGCCGCCGTTCAAGGAGGTGATGAACGGTCCAGCCAGGGCGACGACCTGGTCGGCCGTCAGCGGACTGTCGAAGGACTCTTCCTGGCCATTCACGTTGACGGACATGAGCATGTTGAGCAGGACATTGGCATAGCCGGCGTGCCGCGCCTCGATGCCGAAGATCGAACCGGCCGCGGCCAGGTAGTCCTTGGAGCTGAGGTACGGGGCGGCACCGAGGTAGGCCCCGACCCCCGTGTTCTCCAGGGCCCGCGTGGTCTTGGCGAAGGTGAGCAGGTCGGGCTGGGTCAGGTCCACGAAACTGGGGTTGGGCCGGGCGTCGGTCCCCAGGGCGTTGACGAGGAAGGCCACGTGGGCGTTCTCGTGCTTCTGGATGGCCTGGAACTCGTGGACGTTCTCATTCGGGTAGAGGCTGGGCAGGTAGTGGGGATTCTGGGCGCGGGCGTCGCGGCCGACGAAGGCCGCCACCGCCGCGGCAGCCGCCGCGGCCCCTCGGCCCAGGAACGAGCGTCGCCCCGCCCGGGCGCGATCCTCCCCCGATCGGCCGGCGCCAGGCCGCCAGCCCAGACCGAACGATTCGTCCTTCATCGTCGTCAGAATGGAATCCATCAGTCATGCTCCTTGATGACAAGACAGGGGGGAAACCGGGCCCGGACGATGACCCGAGAGAAGAATCCGAATGATCGAGGACAAGCCCTCTCGACCGTCGCACCGGGCCCACCGGCAGACACTTGCCTGCGCGCAGACTATCCCCGCACGGTGAAGCGAGGGCACCTCGCACGCGGCATCACGAGGAGGGTGCGTTCCGAACCACCGTCTCGACGGGTCTCGAGCGATCGTCGGCCGGGTCGCTGGCCCGGCCAGGTCGCGATTTCAGCGGCACTCCACGTTCAGGACATCGGTCAAGTTGCTCGGCAGGGTCGAGGGATCGACCTCCGGCACCGGCGGCCCGGCCACGACCCGAGTCACCGGGACCGCGAGAGTCACCGAGACGGCCGCGACGACCAGCGCGGCGAAGAGCCAGCGGAGCCCCGGGATCAGGACCAGCCGCCCGGCCCGTTCGGCCGGTTCCTGGGCACCGGGACACTCGTGTGGCCGCACGGCCCGGCGGCCGGCCGCCTCCAGGTCCATCGCCCGCGCGGTCGTTTTCGCCAGGGTTGCCGCGACGGTAGGGGCCCGGCGGCTCGGGGCCAACATCACCACGAGGCCGGCGCCGAGGGCCACGCCGCGGCGATTGAGCCGCTCGCGCAGCAGGCGGCGGCCCCGGACCAGCCGCACCTTGACCGTACCGACGGGACAATTCATCCGCCGCGCAGCCTCGCGATGCGTCAGGCCATCGAAGTAGCACAACGCGATCGTCCGCCGATAGTCATCGGGCAGGCGCGCCAGCTCATCGCCGACGACCTCCCGAAGCTCGCGAGCCGGCTCCTCGAACCTCCCGTTCAGTTCGACCGCCGATCGCTCGGCCCATGCCTGCTCGATCGCCCGACGCTGCGCCGCCTGCCGACGAGCCCGGATCGCCACCCGATAGGCCACGCCCCGCAGCCAGCCCCCCAGCGCCTCCGGGTCCTGGATCCCCGGCGCCTTGCGGGCCAGGAGCAGGAACGTCGCCTGGAACGCATCCTCGGCCTCGTGCGCATCGGCCAACACCCCGCGGCAGACCCGGTGCACCGCCGGGCCGTAACGCACCACCAACTCGCCGAACGCTGCCGAGTCCCGCTCGTGGATATAGTGATCCAGGAGCTCTTTATCCGTAGAGCCGCCACCCCGCATGATCATCCTCGGTTGTCTGCTCCCCTGGGCGGTCGAGCGGTGGGCAGCCCCGCGTTCAACCCGTCAACTGACTGCACCCTCGGCACGATTCGGGTTCACCGTGTTGAAAAAAAGAAACGCCGGCTCCGTGGCGCACGATCGGACTCATGCGATGTCAGACGACCGGGAAGGGCGTGCGAGAATCCAGGTGAATCGCATCGGATACCTTGCTGTCTTGGTGGTCCTCCCGCATTGGGTCTTGCCCTCTCTCGCAAATGCCAGGCCGGAAATACACCGAAATACTCCAAAAACGAAAATACCTCGAAAATCGCCGTCCACTGCCCGCACCCCTTCCACCGGCGCCATTCCGCGGCTATGCTCGGGTCCTATCGGGAATCCGGTCATTCTCGTCGTTCGTGAATGCGGGGCTCGCGCATGGTCCGGGAATCATCCGGCCTGCCGCTCACTCACGGGCAGTCAACCCGTCGTTCCCGGCCGGGGATCTTTCTGGCCCTGGTGCTCGCGGGAGGCTGCGGCTCGGACGACTCCCGGGGCCGGCGAGCAATCTCCGGAGACGTCACCCTCGACGGGCGGCCCCTCGGCGAGGGCGTGATCTTGCTGGAGCCGCGGTCCGCGTCTGACCCCGGGATGACCGTCGGTGCCACGATCCGGCGCGGGTCGTTCGCGATCCCGCGCGACCAGGGACCGGCCCCGGGCTCGTATCGGGTGCGGATTTACTCCAGCTCCGGGGTGCAGGCTCCGCCCGGCGCGGGCCAGTCCGAGGCCACCCGGCGGCCGATGGTGGAGCGCCTTCCCTCCGTCTACAATACCCGGTCGCAAGTCGGAGTGGACGTGACCGCCGACGGCCCGAATCGGTTCCGATTTGACCTGAACGGCGGAGCAGGGAGCTGAACGGGCCCGCGGCCGGCCGATCCTGGGCCAGGCGTCCCTCCTGGGCCGACGCGCCGTACTGGAGGATCACCTCGATGAAATCCCGATCGTGCGGGTTCACGCTGATCGAGCTCCTGGTCGTCATCGCCCTGATCGGGGTGCTCCTGGCGCTGCTGCTCCCGGCGCTGCAATCGGCCCGCGAGGCCGCGCGTCGCGCACAGTGTGCGGGCAACCTCAAGCAAATCGCCCTGGCGATGCACCAGTATCACAGCGTGCATTCCGTGCTGCCGCCCGGCAAGAAAGGGTGTTGCTGGGGGACCTGGCTGGTCTACGCCCTGCCCCAGATCGAGCAGACGGCACTCTTCAACGCCTGGAACTGCTGCGGGATTAATTCGCCCGGCGTGCCACGGGGTTACGACCTCGACTTGCGCTACTTCGGCGCGGCCAACGTTACCGTCACCTCGACTCGCCTGTACGCCTATCTCTGCCCCAGCGACTCGACCAATGCGCCGATCTCCGCCGCGATCAATGGCGTCACCTATGCCTGCACGTCGCAGAACTACGCCGCCAACTTCGGCAACACGACCGTGTGGCAGGCGGAATACCAAGGGATCCGCTTCGGCGGCGCGCCGTTCGTCGACATCGGTTCTCCGCTTGGGGACTACGATCAACCGGCGCGGGCGACCGTCGGCTTCTGCGCGATCGTCGACGGCCTGAGCCACACGCTGCTCCTGTCCGAGGTCGTCGTCGGCCAAGGGCAGGACCTCCGAGGCTTCTCCTGGTGGGGGGACGCCGCGACGTTCGAGACCTACGCCACGCCCAATAGTTCCTTCCCCGACGTCCTTTTCAGCCCGATCTATTGCATCAATCAAGTCCCGAACCCGCCCTGCACGGTCGCGACCACGGCGCTCCCCGAGATGTACGCGGCGCGGAGCCGTCACCCTGGCGGTGTGAACGTCTCCCTGGCCGATGGGAGCGTCCGCTTCACCAAGAACTCGATCGATGTCCGGGTTTGGCGCGCGATGAGCACGGTGGCGGGATGCGAGATCGTCGCGGAGGACGGCTACTGAACGGCACGCGACCTCTGTGACCCTGAAGGATCCGGCGATCGACCACATCGGCCCGACCCGCGAACCCCGGCGATCGCCCGTGCTGCGACCGACGTGGCAGGATCCGCTGCTCGTGCTTGACCGGCAGGACCGGGGCGAGGGCGGTGCCGAGTCGTCCATCGGCACCACGGAGCGGGAAGAGCCTGTGGAACGGCTCGCCGGTGGCGATCGAACTCCGCCACCGCTCCCGCACTTCCCGCTGTACCGCAGGGTTTTCCGCCAACCTCAGGCGCAGCCGCCCGACGACCGCGGCCTCGCCGATTTCGGAGCGAATGGAGGCCACGCCTGCCCCACGTCGGAATCGCTCTGCCATTCGGGTCAGCCCAGGTTTCTGCCATTCGGGTCAGCCCAGGTTTCTGCCATTCGGGTCAGCCCAGGTTTCTGGTTTTTTCTCACGGGAGAGCCCCGCGGTCTGACCCCGCGTGAACCCGGACAAAAACCTCAAATCTGGTCTAGCGCGGAGCCGTCGACGCGGGGGCGCCTTCTTGAATTCCACGTGGAGAGACGGAACGGCGGATCAGAAGAGGAAGTCCATCACCTGGTCCTTGCAGTCCTCCGCCGAAAGGCAATCCACTGCCAGGGGGAGTTGCTCGATGGCTTGGCCCTTGGGCATGCGATCCCTGACGAGAAAAACGCCGGGCATGGGCTCGCTGGCACGAACGCGGTCGTAGGCGAAGTTCGGCATCGTCTGGCGGTCGTGGGGTCAGGAGGATCCGATTCTCGCCGGCCGCCCAGGCCAGGATGATGGGATCGGGCGTTTTGGTGAGATCCACATCCGGAACGCGCACGATGTCCGTGCTGGCCGTCGGCGCAGGAAGTCCCGCACGATGTCGTGATCGAAGTTCGCGTCATCGGCCTGCTTGATCACGGAGCAGATCCCTTGCTTTGGCTCGAGTCAACAAGTCTTCGCGGATCTTGCCCCGGGGGCCCTGGATGGCCTCGATCCTCCGCCGGGATTCCTCGGCCGCCTCGTCGTACGTCCTCAAGTAGTCCTCGAACGGGGCTGGGTCGGCCAGGTAGCGACTGACCACCGCGTACACATCGGCCAGGTTGAGCCTAGGGTACGACTGCACAATCGCCTCGGGCGGGGCGCCGTCCTGGAAGGCACGGATGACCAACGGATCGTCTTGGCCACTCGCGGGATTCGCCCTGGGATTCGGCCATCTCGGCGGCAACCAGCAGGGCGGCGATCAGGGTGCCGAGGGTATAGGCGTTGAACCCGCGCTCATCCTCCCAGCGCTCCTCCTGGGTCGAAGGGCCGCGACGGAGGATGTAGCGGGCCGCCCTGCGGACCATGGGCCAGTAGCCAGCGAGCTGGGCGTCGTCCAGGGCGCCTTCCCGGCGCAGCAGGTCGGCCAGCAGGAGCGGCATGGCAGTCTCGCCGAGCTGGATGCCCGACCAGAACGCCGCGCCGCGGGTCCACAGATTCTGGGGCCAGTGGCCGTCCTCCTCCTGGGAGCCGCGGAGGAAGCCGAGCGCCCGCCGGGCCTCGTCGCGGGCCCCGGCCGCCAGCAGGCCGCCGGCGACCTGCGCCAGGTCGCGCGGCCAGACCATGTGATACCCGCCCACGCCGGGGCCTTTCTGCTCATCACTGAAGGCCTGGCCCCACGGGATCGACAGGCTGGCCACGATCGCTCCCGGGACCGACTCGCCCTCATGGACGCGCAGCACCATCGTGCTGGTCCGGTACAGGTCGCGGGCCCCGCGCTCGACCTCCTCCAGCGGCGTCAGCCCCTCCTGCCAGGCTTGCCAGTCGCGGACGTACTCCGCGACCAGGGTGTCGAAGTCGTCCCGGATGCCCGCCAGGGCGCGATGGCCGGCCTCGCCCGGGTCGGCACCGAATCCCAGGGCCAGGACAAACTCGCCCCCGCCGACGGTGAGGTCCACCTCGCCGGTCAGCAGCGCGTTGCCCCGCGGGGCGTACTGGTAATGCCGGGTCATCCGACCGTGCCGCATCACGTCGCGGCGGCCGTCGCTGATGCGACCGACGTAGCCGACCGTGGCCCCCGCCCAGGGGGTTGAGACGGCCATCGCCAGCGCGCTCTCGCCACGATCGCCGAAGAGCATCATCCGGCCCTTGTGGCGGCCGACCCAGCCGGCGGAGCCGACCCCTTTCCTCAGGCCGAGGTGCGGATCGAGGATCGCGTAGAGATGGTAGTCCTCCCGCGACCCGCGCAGGGGCGTGAAGCGGGTGCGCTGCAGGACGGCACTCTGGTGGGGGTGGGCGATGATCGTCTTCTCGATCCGGTACCGCCCCTGTTTGCAGGTGTTGATCAGCCGGTAGGCGGGCACGCCCTCGGCCAGGTACTCGACCCGGTGCTGGGCGTCGCAGCGCTCGTCCGAGACAAACCGGCGGCCATCGGTGACCATCAGCGCCAGATAACGGGTGCAGGGATGGTCCATGCGGGGGTAGTAGACCTCGTTGATCGCCCCGTGCCCGAGGCTGAACCAGACCAGGCTGGTGGAGAGGCTGTCGGAGCCCACGGCCGTCCCGACGCCGGACTTGTCGGCCGGCGACCAGTGGGGCCGGGCGCCGGGCCAGCCGGGCGCGAGGTAAAGGCGTGGGAGCAGCCGCCGCGCCGTCCAGATCAGCCCGAGGCCGCCGATCAGCGCCCCGGCGCCGATCATCGCGGTGCGCCGCCAGTCGTTCCCCTCCCCGGCATCGAGTCCGCTTTTCACCGATTGCAGCTCCATCCGAGTCCCCCTCTGAAAGGCGCCGGCACGTCCGGTCTCCCGATCCGAGCGCGGGTCAGGTCGACCTCCGCCGTGCCAGGGCGTAGGCCGCGCCGCCGGCCAGGATCGCGCCGATCCCCAGGACCGACGCCGTACGGAGCGTCGCCCGGAACCGCTCCGGGCCATACAGCCTCACGTCCGGATACCGAACTTTGGGATAGCCGCCCAGCGGGCCATCCGGTGCCTCGTGCAGGGCCATCTGGAGCACCTGGGCCAGGTGGAGCGCCTGGCGATCGGTGCCCTCCTGGATCTGGTGCTTGCAACTGAAGCCGTCGGCGATGATCAGCGTGTCGCGGGCCGCCGCGCGGACCGCGGGCAGGAGCCGCTGCTCGCCGATCTGCATCGAGATCTCGTACTTGTCCGCCTCGAAGCCGAACGAGCCCGCCATGCCGCAGCAGCCCGCGTCCAGGACCTTGCCCTAATCCAGGCCGAGCCGTTGGAGGACCTGCTCCTCGGCCTCGGTGGTCATGATGGCCTTGTGATGGCAGTGGGCGTGCACCAGGGCCTTGCGGCGCAATCGCGGCGGCGGGTAGCCCGGGGCCTCCTGGACCAGGAATTCGGCCAGCGTGAGCGGATGTGGGCGAACAGGCTGCCGGTGTAGCCGAACGAGGCGATCAGCCTGCGCAGGTCGCGGATGTAGGACCCGACCAGGTTGGGGTGCACGGCGCCATCTTCCCAGCCGGGCCAGAAGTCGCCATAGCCAGGGACCCGCGTCAAGGCCAGCCCCTCGTGGCGGATCTTCCAGACCGCCTCCGCCTCCTTGGGGTCCTCATAGAGCCGGGTCTCGAGGACATCGGAGTCGCTCCGGAGGCGGGCGCTCAGTCGATTCGCCTTGTCGATCGCCTCCTCCCGGGTCTCGCCCCCGAACTCGACGTAAAGCCAGCCGCGGCCGGCGGGCAGGAGCGGCATGGCCTCGAGGTCCCTGGCCTTGGCCTTCAGCGCCTCGACCAGGAACTCGTCGATCCCTTCCAGGCCGGTCGGCCCGTGCTCGAGGATCATCGAGACATGATCGCCGGCCGTGGCGATGTCGGGGAACCCGGCGATCATCAGCAGCCGCTCGGGGGGGCTCTGGATCAACCGGCAGGTCGCCTCGAGCACCAGCACGCAGGTGCTCTCCGAGCCGACCAGCGCCCGGGCCACATGGAACCCCTTCTCCGGCAGCAGCTCATCGAGACAATAGCCCGAGCAGCGGCGCGGGATGTCGGGATACCGCTGCCGGATCAGCTCGGCGTACTTGTTGCGGATCATGAGCAATCGCGCGTAGATCTCGCCCCGCCGTCCTCCCGCGGCGATGATCCGAGACAGCTCCTCCTCGGGAGTCGGGCCGACGCGCATCCGCAGGCCGTCGTAGGTAAGGACTTCCAGCTCGTGGATATTGTCCACGGTCCGGCCGCCCATCACCGAGTGGATGCCGCAGGAGTTGTTGCCGACCATGCCGCCGATGCAGCAGTGGTTGTGCGTCGAGGGGTCGGGCGCGAAGGTCAGGTGGTACTTCTCGGCGGCATCGCGCAGCTGGTCACAGATGACCCCCGGCTGGACCCGGGCGATCCGGCGATCGGGGTCGACTTCCAGGATCTGATTCATAAACCTCGACATATCGAGGACGACGGCGACGTTGCAGCTATTGCCGCTGATGCTCGTGCCGCCGCCCCGGCCGAGGATGGGCGCACCGAAGCGCCGGCAGATGGCGACCGCCTCGGCCACGTCGTCGGCGTCGCGGGGCAGGACGACGCCGATGGGGACGCGGCGGAAGATCGCCGAGTCGGTCGTATACATCGCCCGGCTGCCGGCATCGAAGCGAACCTCGCCGCGGACCCCGGCCCGCAGCTCGGCCTCCAGGGCATGGACCTCGACATCAGCCAGGAACCGCACGGGGCGAGTGCGGACCTCTCCACCCGCAACGATCGTGTTGCTCATCGAAGCCTCGGGTCTAGAATTTAACCACGAATTACATTATGAGAGTAAGATTAACCACGAAAAACACGAAAGGCACGAAAAAGAGAAATAAGAGATTATTCTGAATCTTTAATTTCTTAACATTTTTTCGTGATTTTCGTGTATTTCGTGGTTAAATCTTCGTATTCTGTATTTCTTCACCTGTGGATCTTGTATTTCGCGGTTCAATCTTCGCATTCTGTATTTCTCCACCTGTGGATCGCGGATTCCGTGGTTCAATCTTCGCATTCTGTATTTCTCCACCTGTGGATCGCGGATTCCGTGGTTCAATCCGCGGACTGTCAACGGCCGCTGAAGTCGCGGATCTTGTCCCGGACGATCGTCAGGCCGATCCGACTCGCATTGGGCTCGCCGCGCGCCAGGGCCTCGGCCATGTGGAGGGCCTGCTTGGGCGTCGCCTGGGCCGGCATCGGCGGCTCGTAGGGATCGGTGATCGCCTCGACGATCACGGGGCCCGGGGTCCTGAACGCCAGCTCGAGCATCGGCCGGACTTCCCCGGGCTGCTCGATGCGATAGCCCTTGGCCCCGCACGCCTCGGCGAACTTGATGAAATCGAAGTCCTGGAGCCGGATGCCGAACTCCGGGTTGCCCAGGAACACCATCTGCTCCCACATGATCTGGCCGAGCACGCCATTCTTGATGATCACGACCTTGATCGGCAGCTCGTACTTGACCGTCGTGAGGAACTCCTGCATGAGCATGGTGAATCCCCCGTCGCCGATGATCGCCACGACCTGCCGGCCGGGATGGGCGATCTGCGCGGCGTTGGCGTAGGACAGGCCGGGGGCCATCGTCGCCAGGGTGCCGGAGAGCGAGTACATCTGGTTGCGGCGGATGCGGATGTGCCGGGCCGTCCAGGTCGTGATCGTGCCGCAATCGGTGGTCAGGATCGCATCGTCGGCCAGGAGGTCGCTGACGGCCCGGACCACGCGCTGCGGCTTCAGCGGGAGATCCTCGCGCGCCTCGCGCTGGTCCATCAGCTCGAGCCACTCCTTGTACCGCTCCTGGGCCGCGGTCAGGAACGAGCGATCGGTCCGCGGCTTGAGCATGGGCCAGAGGGCCTGGAGCGTGGATCTGGCGTCGCCGGTCAGGCCCACCTCGATCGGGTAGCGCATGCCGATGCGCTGGGGGTCGCGATCGATCTGCACGGCGCGGGCCTGGCCCGGCTCCGGCAGGAATTTCACGTAGGGGAAGTTCGAGCCGACGACCAGGAGCGAGTCGCACTCCTCCATCGCTTTCTCGGAGGCGAGCGTGCCGACTAAGCCCAGGCCGCCGGTGGTGTAGGGCGAGTCATCGGGGATGACGGCCTTGCCCAGCAGCGCCTTGATGACCGGGGCGGCGAGCACCTCGGCGACCTTCTCGACCTGTTCGCCGGCGCGCAGGGCCCCTTGCCCGACCAGCATGGCGGTCTTCTTCCCCTGGTTCAGCACGTCGGCCGCCTGCTGGAGCAGGTCGGCGCGGGGGACGACGGCGTCGGGTCGAAGTGGGCCGTGGTGTGGGGCTGCCCCTGGACGTTCATCATCGAGTAATGCGCGTCCTTGGCGGGCCAGTCCTGCACGTCCACGGGGCAGACCAGGTGGGCCACGCCCCGCCGCGCCAGCGCCGCGCGGCAGGCCGCGTCGACCAGCAGCGGCACCTGCTCGGGCCCGAGGATCTGTGACTCTTCCCCCGGCCGGTCACCTGCGCCTGGAGGAGGGCTCTCCCGAGCCGTCGGGACGGGTCTGGAGACACAACGCATGTGGCACTGCTGACGGGCGGCCCGTCCGGGGACGGCTCTCCCGAGCCGTCGGGACGGGTCTGGAGACCCGTCCTACTGAGGATCCTTCCTGCCGGGGTAATAAATCGATCAGAGGCTGGAGTGCTCGGAGCTCCGTTGGGGAACTCCCGACTTCCTGGGCCGGCCTTCTCTCAACCGGTAGCATTTCTCATTCCGAAGCGGTCAGCCTTCCGTCTTCCGTGCTGAAGCCGTCGCCGGGAGTCGCTCCAGACAGAGAGCGGCGGGGGAGCTCTCTGCATCCATTGATGGCGAGACGCACCGCTTGTACTGGATTGCGCCAGGTGACGGATGCGGTGACTTTTCTTGAGCAGGCGAGGATCGCTCGGCACTCCTTATGCATCCCGGTGAGCCGTGGGCATCCGTCCCGACATCATGAGATCGAGGACCGGGCGTCGAGGAGGCGAAGATGCTGGGAAAGCGGCTCGCCAGGGGATCGTGGGTGGTGATGGTCACGTGCCTTGTACTAGCGACGGGACTCTCGGTGCCGGCCCTGGGCCAGCGGGGATCGGCTCCCAGGAAGACCCAGGCGAAACGGGCACAGGCGCGGAAATCCGTCGCGCGATCTCCACTGCGACCCAAGGGCGGCACCGAGGAGAAGGCCGCTGCCGACCGGATCGTGCTTCGAGACGGCAAGGAGCTGCTGGGGCAGGTCGACGACTCCTCACCCCAGGCGGCCCTGATGGTCCTGGTCCGGCGGGAATGGGTTCGCAAAGCACTTCCCGAGCGGGCGAAGACCTGGGAGGACGCCGCGCGGGGTGCGACCGCCGCCGCGGCCCGTGAGCGTCGCGAACGGCTGGCCGGCTGGCGTCGCGAGCGCCCGGCGACGCCGGCGCCGGGGGATCGGATCACCGCCTGGCTCGATCGTGAGCTGGCCGAGTCGTCCGGGCCGGTCGCCCCGTCGTTCCTCATGACGATCCGGCTCGGCCGCAACGACATCTCGGCCGTGGAACGGCGCAGCGAGCGGGCAGCCCGGGCCCTGAGGTGTGCTTGGCTGCTCGGGCTTGCCGACCCGGAGACGACCCCGCTGGCCACGCTGAGAGACGCGATCGCGGGCCGGGGCATGACCCTCGACGGTGACGAACCGATCGCGCTCGACCGGCTGCTGCCGCCGGCCGTCGAGCCCCCAGACCGCTGGCTCCTCCGCCGGGCCGCGACCGAGGTCCTCCAGGACGAGGGCCTCCGGTTCCTCCAGTTCGGTACGACCATCCTGCCCGAGCCGGTGCCAGGCCAGCCCCTCGATCCTGCGCTGGGACCTGCACTCGTCGAAGGCACGATCCGCGACGCGCTCGGAGTGGGAAAGACGGACTCTCTCCCGTTGCGGCTCCGCGCCGTCGCCGAGCGCGGTCGAGTCGGCGTGATGGTCACCAGGATCGCAGTCGCGCCCGATCTGGGAAGTGCCTCCGCCGAGTCGACTCTCTACTATCACAGCGGGAGCGACTGGGACCGGGGCGGCTGGCGGTCGGCGAGTCTCCAGGTCGGTGCCGTGCCCCCCATGGTCGTCTCGATCGTCGCCAGCGACCCGCAGGTCCAGGCGGTGATGAAGCTGATCGACGCCATCGGGGCCGGCTTCGTCTCGCCGGAGACGAAGCAACGGGGCCTGGTCGTGGGGACGACCGTCGGCGGGGCCGTGGTCCTGGCGCGAACCACCCTGGTCCGATCCCTGACAGGGCTGGCCTTCGATCTCGAGGGCAAGGGCCCGCGGCCCAAACTCTGAACGGACTTCCGCCCTGACCACGGACGTCCCGGAAAAACCCGAGACCCGGCGATGTCCCCTCTCCCGCGAATCCGACCTTCGCCACGGTTGGCTGGACACGATCCCGTGACGATTCGAGACATATTCGCCCTGGCCTCACACCGTGGCGAAGTAGTACAACCAAACTGCGAACCAGCCGTAACTATCGGCATTGTCCTTCAACCACTCCAGGTCCGGCGTGCCTTGGAATGCCGGCCCATCCTCCGCCTCCCAACCGGACTTCTCCGTGTAGTAATAGAAATCCGCGGTGCTGGCGAAGCGGTGAGATGCCTCGTGGATGAAGGTCTTCACCGGCCTGTAGAATTTCGTCTCATGGCTTCGCTTCTTCAGGTAGTCGAAGTCGATCTTGATTTGCCCGTACCCGCCCGGAGCCCAGCTCGACGTATCGGTGTCCCACTCCAGAGCTGGCAGTTTGTTCGGCCCCGGGTTGGGGTAGAATGCGACCGAACCGTTCGCGTCGTTCAGCGGGCCGACCTTGACGGCGAGGTCCGCGTCGGCGATTCCATTCTGGATCTTGACGTATTTGGTCTTGATCAGCTCGAAGGTGGCCTGATCCGGCCCGCCGGCCGGGGTGTTGAACGCCCTCGTGAGGCAGGCCTTCGTGTAGGGTTCCAGCGCGTTCAGGGCCGAGAGCTTGCCCACGGTCCATTCGACCGCGATGCGTGCGGCCGAGACGGTGGTGGTGATCTGATTGGTCATCTCCGGCGACACGTCCGTGCCGGTTCGCACGCGCAACTTGAACGGGTTGCCCTTCCCGGGGGTCATCGTCTCGCCTGACGTCCACTTGGCCATGACCTGCCCTCCTCCGATAGACACCCTTGGATCGAAACCGCCGCGATGATCCCCGGCCGAATCCGGCAGGACCGGCGCCAGGAGAGACTCGGCCGCCGAGCCGTCGAGCAGGGCCGACTCGAGCCCGTCCAGTGATCGTGGACGATTACGTCCTGAAGCTTCTTTTCGTGACATCACCTTCGCCGCATGGGCAACGTAAACTGATGTATAGAAAAAGCCTTGCGAACCGTCGATGGGCGGGCGAGAATCGAGGGGCGTGGATCTCGGCGCGAACGGCTCCGGCGCGGAGGGTCTGTCTCACTCATGGACCGAGCCAGCGATCCTGCGGACGACGTGCTCGACCGGTTCCATCCGGCGGTGGCGTCGTGGTTTCGCGAGCAGTTCGGCGCGCCGACGCCGGCCCAGCGGCTGGGCTGGCCGGTGATCGCCTCGGGGCAGAATGCCCTGATCGTCGCGCCGACCGGCTCGGGGAAAACCCTGGCCGCCTTCCTGGCGGCGCTCGACCACCTCTGGCGAACCCCGCGCCGGGAGAAGGGGGTCCGGATCCTTTATGTGTCCCCCTTGAAGGCGCTGAACCAGGATGTCTTGCGCAACTTGCAGCTCCCCCTGGAGGGGATCCTGGAGACGTCGCGGACCCTGGGGACCCCCCTGCCCTCGCTCACCGTCGCGGTCCGCAGCGGGGATACGCCCAGCCACGAACGGACCAAGATGGTCCGCAAGCCGCCGGACATCCTCATCACCACCCCGGAATCGCTCCACTTGCTGCTGACCAGCCGGGCCAGGGAAACGCTCCGCGCGGTCTCGCACGTGATCGTCGACGAGATCCACGCGGTCTGCGGCAACAAGCGGGGCGCGTTCCTGGCCTTGCTGCTGGAACGCCTGGAGGCGATCAATCACGCGAGCTTCGTCCGGATCGGCCTCTCGGCCACCCAGCGCCCGCTGGAGGCGGTCGCCCGCTACCTGGGCGGGCTCCGGCGCGTCGACGGGGCGTCGTTCGAGCGCCGCCCGGTCACGATCCTCGACGCCGGCTGGCGACGCGACCTGGACCTGCGCGTCATCTGGCCGGCGGGGCCGGACCGGCCCCCGGGCGCCGGCATGATCTGGCCGGCCATCGAGGACAAGCTGACGGCAATGGTCCGCGAGCACCGCTCGACGATCATCTTCACCAATAACCGGCGGCAGGTCGAGAAGCTCACAGCCCGGCTCAATGAAGCCGCCCTGACCGATTGGGAGGGCGAGGCTCCCGCCGAGCCGGATCGGGCGCTTCGTCCGTTTCGGGCACATCACGGCAGCCTGAGCCTGGAGGAGCGGCGGGCAACGGAGGAGGCGTTGAAGCGGGGCGAGCTCGCGGCCGTGGTGGCGACGGCGTCCCTGGAGCTGGGGATCGACATGGGGGCCGTCGACCTGGTCTGCCAGGTCGAATCGCCGGGGAACGTGGCGCGGGGGCTCCAGCGGGTGGGCCGCGCCGGGCATGTCGTCCACGGCGTGAGCCGGGGGCGGTTGATCGCCAAGACAGCGGCCGACCTGCTCGAATCGGCCGCCCTCTGCCGCGCCATGATCCATGGTCAGATCGAGCACCTGCGGGTGCCCAGGGGATGCCTCGATGTCCTGGCTCAGCAGGTGATTGCCTGCGTGGCGATGGATGCCTGGGACGTGCCCGCGCTGTTCCACCTGGTCCGAGGCGCCGACCCGTTCCATGAGCTGTCCGCGGCGGCATTCGAGAGCGTGCTCCGGCTGGTCTCCGGCCGGTTCCCGACACCGGGGCTGCGCGACCTGCGCGCCCGCATTGCCTGGGACCCGATCCACCACCGCCTGGCCGCGCTGCCCGGGACGGCGCACCTGGCGTTGGTCGGCGGCGGGACGATCCCCGACACGGGTCAATTCCCGGTGTACCTCGGCGATGGCGGGCCGCGCCTGGGGGAGCTCGACGAGGAATTTGTCTACGAGCGCCGGGTGGGCGAAACCTTCATCCTGGGCAACTCGGCCTGGCGGATCGACGCGATCGAGCCCCATCGGCTGCTGGTCGGCAAGGCCGAGGGGCACCCGGGGGTGATGCCGTTCTGGCGCGGGGAAGCCGCGACGCGATCGCCCGAGCTGGGTGAGGCGGTCGGGGCGCTCTGCCGCGAGCTGACCGAGCGGATCGACGATCCCGAATGGCTCCCGTGGCTGGAGCGGGAATGCCGGCTCGAGCCGGCGGCCGCGCGGGTCTTGAGACAGTTCCTCGCCCGCCAGCTCCGCCTGGCTGGTGCCGTCCCCACCGATCGCACCGTCCTGATCGAAACCTTCCCCGACCCGGCCGGCGAGCTCGGGCTGGCCGTGCTCACACCCTTCGGCGGCAAGCTGCACCTGGGGTTGAAGCTGGCCCTGATCGGCAGGATCCGCCAGCGGCTCGGGCTGACCCCGGCGAGCTTGCACGGCGATGACGGGCTCCTGTTCCGCCTCCCCAACCTGGAGGACCCGCCCCTGGACCTGTTCGACGGGTTGACCAGCGAGGTGGCGGAGCGGTTGATCCGCGAGGAGCTTCCGGAGACGGCCCTGTTCGGGCTGCGCTTCCGCCAGAACGCGTCCCGGGCCCTGCTCATGCCCCGTCCCGACCCGTCAAAACGCACGCCGCTGTGGCTCCAGCGGCTCCGCGCCAAGGACTTGCTCCAGGTCGCGCGGCAGTTCCCTGACTTCCCCATCATTCTGGAGACGTTCCGGGAGTGCCTCGACGACGATCTCGACTTGCCCCGGCTGCGCGCGTTCCTCGACGCGATCCAGGAGGGGGCGATCCAGGTGGTCCGACGTCGCGGCGAGGTCCCCTCGCCGATGACCTCGGAACTGATCTTCTCGTTCACCGCGGCGCATCTTTACGAGTGGGACGAACCGCGCCGGAGCGACCGCCAGCCGGCCGCCTCGGTCGTGGACGAGGACTTACTCGAGCCGCTCCTGCGGAACGGGTCGATCTGCCAATGGCTGGATTCCCAGGCGATCGGCCGCGTGGAGAACCGGCTCCGGAGCCTGGGCCGGCCCCCGCGCAACGCCGAGGAGATGGCCGAGCACCTCCGCCGGCTGGGCGACCTGACGGCCGCCGAGCTCGTCGGGCCGATGCCCGCGCTCCTGGCCGAGCTGCACTCGGCCGGCCGCGCTGTCACGATCGAGCTGCCGGGCACCGCCGAGCCCCTCCGCTGGATCCTCGCCGAGGAGGTGCCGCTCTACCAGATCGCTTTCGCCGGGGGCCAGGGAGAATCGGAGGGAGTCGACAACGCCCGGACCACAATCATCGGGCGGTTCCTCCAAACGCACGCCCTGATCGGCCTGGCCGACCTGATCGCCCGCTATCCGATCTCCCCGGCCGAGGGGATCGAGCTGCTCGAGCGCTGGTCCGAGGAGGGGAGAATCATCCGGCTGGGCGGACTCGAGGACCCGGGCGCAGCGCGGTGGGCGGAACGGGAGAACCTGGCCGAGATGCGGCGCGCGACCGTGGCGGTACGCCGCCGGGAGACGCTGGCCGTCGCGCCGGAGGTCTTCGCCGACTTCCTGCTGCGCTGGCAACATGTTCACACCTCGACGCGGGGTGAGGGACCGGGGTTCGTCGCGACGGTCCTGGAGCAGCTTCAGGGCCTGGCGCTGCCGGTCCGGCTCTGGGAGGACGAAGTCCTACCGCGGCGGGTGCGCGATTATCGACCAGCCTGGCTCGACGAGGTGCTCGGTGGGGGAGCCTGGCTCTGGCGGGCTGGGAATGCTCGGCGCGAGGACGGCAGGCCGGACGGTCTCTCTCACCAGGTGGGCGTCGCGTTCTTCCTCCGCGATTCCCTGGTCCAGCCCGAGGGACGGCACGAGCCGGCCGAACTGACCCCCGACGAGGCGCGGCTGCTCGAGCTCCTGGAGAAAAACGGCGCGAGCTTCGTCAGCGAGCTGGCACGGGTCGCGGGCATCGAGCCGTCGCGGGTGCGTCGCGCGCTGGTCGATCTGACGACCCGCGGCCTGGTGACGAACGACCGCTTCGACCCGATGCGCCCCGGCGCCGATTCCGCCTTGCTAGCCTTGACCGAGGCGGCCTCGCATCGCCGCGGTGGCGGGCACTCGCCGCGGATGGGGCGCCGGCGGTCGATCCCTGGCCGGGCCGAGGGGCGCTGGTCACGCCTGAACGGGCCTCCGGCCGATGACGCCGACGACCGCCTCCTCGCCTGGGCCAGCGCGCTGCTGGACCGTTATGGCGTCTTGAGCCGCGAGGTGGTCGCCCTGGAGGCGGCGGCTCCCTCCTGGGGCGAGCTCGCCCCGCTCCTGGCCCGCGCCGAGTGGCGCGGCGAGCTCCGCCGCGGCTACTTCGTCGAGGGACTCTCCGGGGTCCAGTACGCCACCGATGCGGCGGCCTCGGAGCTGGCCCGGCTGGCGACCCATCCGGAGCCGTCGGCTCCCGTGGTCCTGGTCTCGACAGTGGATCCCGCCAATCTCTACGGCGCCGGCGCGCCGCTGGACGTCGAGCTGCTCGACGGTGGCGTCGCCCGCCTGCCGCGCATCCCCGGTCACTTCCTGGCGATCCGCGCCGGCCGGCCCGTCTTGATCATCGAATCCCACGGCAAGCGGCTGACCGGCCTCCCCTGGGCCGCCCCGGCCGACATCCATTCCGCACTGAAGCTTCTTCCCACCTTAACCGCACCCGGGCGGCGGATCCTCAAGGTCGAATTGTATAATGGTTTAGCCGCGGCGGAGAGCCCGGTGGCGGCCCCACTGGCCGACCTGGGCTTCGTCCGCGATTATCCCGGTATGGCCTACTATGCCGGATGGTCGACGCCCGCACAGTAACCGGCTGGCCGAAGCACCTGTCCTCTGAGTCCGACGCAACCCCCGGAGCCTGGCGATGGACACTTCATTGATTGAGCCCAACCCGGCGGGCGAGCCGCATGGCAACGACAACAACGGACAAGGGACAACGGAGAACGGACACGGACCGCATTACGACTGCATCGTGATCAGCGACTTGCACCTGGGCAGCGACGTCTGCCAGGCCAAGCTGCTCGAGGAATTCCTGACCTGGGCGGTCGAACACTGCCACGAGCTGGTGATCAACGGGGACATTTTCGACGACCTGAATTTCAAGCGACTGACGAAGCGGCACTTCGCCTGCCTGAAGATCATCCGCCGCAACTCCGACCGCGACGACTTCCGGCTGGTCTGGGTCCGGGGCAACCACGACGGGCCGGCCGACATCATCAGCCACATCGTCGGGGTCGACATCCTGGATGAGTACGTCTTCGACAACCAGCAGATTCAACTGCTGATCTTGCACGGAGATCAGTTCGACACCTTCACCACGGGCTATCCCTGGCTCACCGAGATCGCCTGCGGCATCTTCTATTACATCCAGAAGTACATGCCGCATCGCGCGGCCCGCTGGATCCGGCGGATCTCGAAGCGATGGCAGCGGAATAGCCAGCTCGTCGAGAGCCGGGCCATCGACTATGCCCGGAGCCGGGGCTTCCACTACGTCACCTGCGGCCATACTCACTTCCCGCTGGTCGCCGAACGCGACGGCGTGGCCTATTTCAACAGCGGGACCTGGACCGACTACCCGCCCTGTCCGTTCGTGGCGGTCCAGGGGAGCGAAGTCCGATTGGAATACTGGCCGCTTTCCCAGGCCGCCACGCCGCAGCCCATCGCCGTCGGAGAACCGGAAGCACGCGGCACCCGATGATGCCGCCAAGAAGTTCTTCGTCCTTCCTCATCGGTCGTTTGCTGAAGGACTCCCCGCCTTGACCACGCGCTCAGCTTGACTTTTGCCATTTTACAGATGTCGTCGAGATGTCTTCGCGAATCGATTTCCGTAATCCCAATTAGCACAAGGAATTACGGAATTCAGTGTCCTCGCGATCACTATTTCCGCAAGTCATTGATCTTAAAAGAGTTACGGAAATGGGCAGAAGACAAGCTCAGAGTCTGTTCCGAAAGCCCCGCAGGGGCGATCGGACGTAGCCAGGGGCGTCAGCCCCTGGACTCAGGGCCCTCCCCGGAATCCATCCCA
>JAJPJC010000548.1 GCA_021324445.1 Isosphaeraceae bacterium | reverse complement strand
TTCACCGCAGAGACCGCAGAGACCGCCGAGCAACACGCCCAGGAGACGACCAAAAGCGCATCGGGCTCCAGTCCCCCGGACCCTCCCGACCCGCCCTCCTGGCTCTGGCCCCATCTCCGCGGTCTCTGCGATCTCTGCGGTGAACCTCGGGTCTCCATCTCGACTGTCTCTGGGGGAAAAATGGTGTCGGTTCGGTTTTTGCCAGGAAAAGTGCACGGACACCAATTACGGCCTCGACCGGATCCCGGTGGGTGGTGCCCGCCCGGCGTTACCGGGCCGAGGCGGCCCCGATGCCCTCGCCGCGATCTGAGGGGCCCGGTCAATCGCCGGGCCGCGACGGGGCATCGGCCTCGGTCGCATCACCCTCCCCCTCGAAGCAAGTCGCTCAGCGCCACTGGTTCAGCACATGGATTCGGTGGGCGATCGGGACGCCCGCGGACTCGAGCTTACCGATCGCGATGCCGATCGCCCGATGGCTCATGTTGTGCCGCGGGTCGTCATCGAAGCGGACGGCGAGCACACCCGGATGATGTCCCCCGGCGGCCATGATCAGGTCGTGGAGGTCTTCGAAGTCCTGGGAATCCCGGGTCAAGACCGGCACTCCCTGGCCGATCGCCCAGATCATGATCCTCGGATCCTCGACGGACAGCAGGCCGACATCGATTGCCAGGATGGGATCGTGCCCCTCGGATCGGAGTCGCGACTCCAGGGATCGATCGCACAGGTTCTCGTCGATCAGGAACCTCATGAGGCCGGTGGCCCGTCCAGCAGGCCTCGGGCGCGGAGGCTGGCCTCCTCACGCTGGTGATCCGCCTGGATGATCGCCGGATTCCGCTCCACGTAATCCAGGGCCTCGAGGACCGCCTCAAGCGGGACCTCGAAGTCGTGCGCGACTTCTTCCGGCGTGCGCGGGTCGGGTCCATGGACGGCGTAGTACATCACCTCGGCCCGGATCCGCCGACCCTTCAGGAAGAGCTGGCGGTAATTCGAGCCCGGGCGGGCCTCCAAATGCTGATACTGTCCCCGTGTTTCGGTCGCCATGGTTCCGCCTCCCGGTCTTACGCGACATTATACGCCCCGCTCGCCGTTCGCAATACGTCGGAGCCCTTCGGTCCGATCCCGGGATCGCATCGGCGAGATCCCGCGCTTGTCCGAGGGCCGGGTGGCACTCGTCCCCTTTTTTGTGGCCCCCGGAGATTCCTCTGCGCATCTTGGATCGGACATCGTGAATGCCGGGCATCCTCGCCAATCCCCGACGACTGCCGCCACGACCCTTCGACCTGAGCACGTTGGAGCTCGGCGGACGATGAGAAGGTTCCGGGCTGAGACCCGTTAACGATCCGCGGCGACTCGGTTCAGGGCTGTCATCGCCTCGATGCTCGGCGGGTTGTGCACGGGATCCGGATGGTCGAACGGCTCCGACCAGAGGACCTTGCGCCACCGGGTCGCAAACTCCTCGGCCAGCTTCTCGCGCGCGAACTTCAGCCGGTCCGACCTGGCCGCGCCGTCGACCACCTGCAAGTGCCCAAGCTCGTGGAGGAATGTGTGGTAGAGGAGGTACCGCCGAATGGCCAACTCCGGCCACTGACGGCCCCGCTGCGCGCCGAACGCTTCAGGGGCCTGTCCCTTCGCCAAGCAGCCGCTGGTCAGGCTCATCCGCGGCGGCAGGGCACACAGCGCGATCTCGCGATGCCCGCGGGTCACATAGCCGAGGGTCCTCGCTTGGCTCCAATCATTGAAATGGACAGCCCGGAGAGGCCGCCAGAGTTCCACCGGCAGGCGGGACAGGACGACCCGGACGTCCTGCTCCGTCACGTGGTGGATGCGATCTCCTCCGGGTCGGAGCACGTGGAACCGGACGCCATGAGCCATGGATGGTCTCCCGAAGCCAGAGGGCAAGGTCAACGGGCAGACACAGCTCATGGAATCACGGTTCGCCTGCACCGGGAGCCCTCACACGACTGGCAGGCACCACGGCGCGCGGTAGGGCCGGCTGAGCATCCTGGCGGCCTCGTCGTCACCCACGATTTGCTCGGTCCTGGGATCCCAGCGCAGATGCTCGCGGCCCAGGCGCATGGCGATGTTGCCCAGGTGGCAGATGGTGATCGACCGGTGGGCGACCTCCACCGGCGCGGCCGTCGGCTGTCGCGAGAGGACGCAATCGATGAAGTTCTGGAAATGGTTGTCGCTGGCGTAGAGGTGGATCTCGCCGGGACCGATCTTGGAATCGAGCAGCGACTTCGGCTCAGCCTCCAGCTTGCCGCGGTCGACGTAGATTCGCCCCTCGGTTCCCTCGAAGGTGACGCCCATCGGATTCTTGTCCGAGATGAGCATCGTCACGCCGTTCTCGTAGACCGCCTCGAAGGAATACTCGGTGGCGGTGTTCCAGAGCGGGTCGGGGGGAAAAGTCCCCTTGGCGTTGCGGATGGCGATCGGGCCGGTCAGCTCGGTCCCCATCCCCCACTGGGCGCAGTCGGGATGGTGGCCGCCCCAGTCGGTCACCTGGCCGCCAGAGTAGTCGTAGATCCATCGGAAGTTGATGTGGCAGCGCGCGGGGGCATACGGCGCGTCGGGGGCCGGGCCCAGCCAGAAGTCGTATTCGAAGCCCTTGGGGACCGGCTGCGGCGTCTTGCTGACCCCGGCCTTGGTATAGTCAATCCGGCCGGCGGGGAGTCCCACCCGGGCCCGCTTCAGCTCGCCGATCCGCCCGTTGCGGACCAGCTCGCAGGCGCGGCGGAACCGCCAGTCCGAACGCTGCTGGCTGCCGGTCTGGAACACGACGCCCGATTTGCTTACCGCGTAGCTCATCGCGCGACCCTCGGCGACGGTCAGCGACAGCGGCTTCTGGCAATAGATGTCCTTCTTCGCCTGGCAAGCCGCCAGCACCGGGATCGCGTGCCAGTGGTCCGGGGTGCAGACCTCCACCACATCGATATCGTCCCGGCCCAGGATCTCCCGGTAATCGACGCAGGCGTCGCAGCCGCGATAGTGCCCGGACCGGCGCTGCTGGGCGTAGTGCGCCTCCACCAGCCGGCGGGCGGGCTCCCGGCCGCCGATCTTCCCTTCCCAGTAGCCGGGACTCTCGCGGTTGACATCGCAGACGGCGATGACCCGGACCCGGTCATCGCGCAGGAACGCGTTGATGTCGTTGAACCCCTGATTGCCCGTGCCGATGATGCCCAGAGCGATCCGATTGCTGGGCGCCACCGTCCCGGAGAGCCCCAGCGCCGAGCCGGGTACGATCGCGGGGAACCCGAACCCGGCCGCCGCCGCGGCCTGGAGGGTTCCACGGAGGAAATCGCGGCGAGAACCAGGCGACGTGCCGGCCGAGGATCGGTTCATGGGAGTCATCCGCTTCGAGGGTCCTCACGAGGGCGGGGCGGTGGCCGATGGCGCATTCCGTCCGCAGTCCCTTCAGAATGCCCTGGGGACTCGGCTGAGATCAAGGGGGAGAGGGCAGCTTGAGGGGGAGCTCGACGCCGTGGTCACCCCCTCATCCGCCCTGCAGCGCGCTCCATTGTACCGTCCCAGCATGCAGCCCGGCCGCCACGGGCTCGGACCCGGTCTCCACGCCAGACGCGGTCACGGGCCTCCCAATTTGAATCGGGACGCGAGGCCAGCCGCGCCGGAATGTCCTATAGTCATTCTGGAGCGCCGGCTGGCGCCCCCGGGCTCCCGTACGCGCGGGGTTCCCGGTCGGCCGGCCTGGAGCCACCGTTCGAGCAATGACCATGACCTGGGAAATCCAATTGACCGAACGAACCCGACCGCGGACCCTGATCGCGAATCGACCGAACGAACCTGGCCGCGGACCCTGATCGCGAATCGACCGAACGAACCTGACCGCAGACCCTGATCGCGAATCGACCGAACGAACCTGACCGCGGACCCTGATCGCGAATCGACCGAACGAACCTGGCCGCGGACCCTGATCACGAAAACTGACGGAACGAACCCAGCGAAAGGCAAACTCGGCAAGATCTGCCGGCCGATTACCGCCGCAGGCCGGGGAAGCCCTGCGAGCGCGCCCTCGTGGCGCGCGAGCGCGTTCGCGCCCGGGCCACCGCCCCGGTAACAGCCGATGCATCGCGAGAATTCCGCAACAGTCTTCTCGGTTCACCGCTCATTTCACCAACCTGTCCTATCGTTCTCATAGACCAACCTCTCGTCGCGCGCTTGAGTCGCTCGCGGCGATGCTGTGACTTGATTCGTCGGCTCACCGGTGATTGTCTCGCCGCGGCGTGGCAAGGAAGAGAACGATCCGCGCGGGGTCGACCTTCTCAAGGACAGACGATCTCATGTTCCGCTCACTCCCCCGTCGTCTCGCCGCCGGCACCATCCCCACCCCGTTGGGCCACCGGCCCCGCCGCGCCCGGTCGCGCAGCCTGATCCTCGCGCTCGAGCCGCTGGAATCCCGACGGCTGCTGTCCACGTACGTCGTGAACAATACCAATGACAGCGGGGCCGGCTCCTTACGCCAGGCGATCCTCGACTCCAACGCCAACCCGGGCGCCAACAACATCGCGTTCAACATCCCCTCGTCGGACCCGAACTTCAACCCGGTGACCCAGGACTGGACGATCACGCTCCTGAGCGCCCTGCCGACGATCACGAATCCGGTCGACATCGACGGCTTCACCCAGGCCAACGTCGGCATCCCCTACCAGTACCCCGCCAACTCCCAGCCGACCGAGATCACCTCCTCGGCCAACACCACGGCCGCCACCAGTGGCAACAACGCGCAGGTCCGCGTGATCGTCGAGGGCAGCCTGACCAGCGGCGCGACCGGGTTCGTGCTCGACACCTCGAATGCGATCCTCCGGGGCCTGGCCATCGACGGCTTCAACATCGGCGTCTCGGTGCCCAACGCCGATGATGTCGGGGACGCGATCCAGGGCGATTACCTGGGGCAGTATCTCGTCTACCCCGTCGACGCGAATTCCGGCCAGCCGCTTCCCTCGCCCAACGCCGAGGCGGTCGCCGGCCAGGGGAACGCGCAACAGGGGATCGTGGTCTACGGGACCAACACGACGGTCGGCGGTCCCGCGCCGCAGGACGACAACGTGATCGCGGACAACGGTGCCCAGGGCGTGGTGCTCGAACCGGGTTCCGAAGGCGCCCAGGTCGTGGGCAACCAGATCGGCATCATCGGGCCCTCCTCCGAAGGGCTCTACTTCAAACGGCCCAATGGGGCCCAGGGCGTCCTGGTCGAGTCGTCGAGCGACCGGATCGGTGCCGCGGGCGAGGGGAACCTCATCTCGACGAACCTCGGCGACGGCGTCGCGATCCTGGGGGCGGCCGCGTCCCAGAACGTGGTGGCCGGCAACTACATCGGCGTCGGGCCCGGCGGCGGCTACCTCCTGGGCACGATACCCCCGGGCAACCAGGGCGACGGCGTCGACATCCAGGATGCCCCGGACAATGTGGTCGGCGGCACCGCCAGCGGCGCCGGCAACGTGATCTCGGCCAACGCCCAGGATGGCGTCTCGATCACCGGCAGCACGGCCGTGGGCAACGTCGTCTCCGGCAACATCATCGGCCTGACCTCCGACGGCAGCCAGATGCTCGGCAATAGCCTCCAGGGCGTGGCCGTCACTTCGTCCAACACCCAGGTCGGCCCCGGCAACGTGATCTCGGCCAACCAGGTCGGCGTCCTGATCTCCGGCGCGACGGTCACGAACGTCACCGTCATCGGCAACCTGATCGGCACGGATGGCTCCGGCACCAACGACCTCGGCAACGCCCTTCAGGGCGTGCTCATCCAGGGCGCCTCCGACAACATCATCGAGGGCAATGGCAACGGGTCGCAGGTCATCTCGGGCAACAACGTCGGCATCGACATCGAAGGCTCCACGGCCACGGGCAACCTGGTCGAGGGCAACCTGGTCGGTACCGACGAGTCCGGCACCCACGTACTGCCCAACGCCCAGCAGGGCGTGCTGATCGGCAATGCGCCCGGCAATACCATCGGCGGCACGGGCAGTGCCGCCAGGAACGTCATCTCGGCCAACTACTGGGGCGTCCAGATCCAGGGCCAGACCGCGACCGGCAACGACGTGCTCGGCAACCTGATCGGCACCGACATCACCGGGACCTTGCCGCTGGGCAACAGCACCGATGGCGTGAACATCACCGGAGCCTCCGGCAATACGATCGGCGGGGCCAGCGCCGGCCAGGGGAACACGATCGCGTTCAACAGCTCGGCCGGGGTGGACCTGCTGGCCGGCAACGGGGGCTCGCCCCTGTCCCTCGGCGATACGATCCTCTCCAACTCGATCTTCTCCAATGGCCGGATCGGGATCTCGCTCAATGGGGGCAGCAACGACGGGATCGCCGCCCCGGCGCTCACCGCCGCGACTCCCGACGTGACCAGCGGCACGACCGCAATCCAGGGAAACTACACGTCGCAGCCCAATTCGCGATTCCTGATCCAGTTCTTCAGCGTCCTCGCCGCGGACCCCGCCGGCCAGTACGAAGGCCAGACCCTCCTCGGCTCGTCCATCGTGACCACCGATGCCAGCGGCAACGCCTCCTTCTCGGTCGGCGTGCCGACGCTGGTCACCGCGGGATACTGGGTCACCGCCACGGCCACCTACCTGACGACCACAACGCCCGCGCCGACCCTGACCCAGGGTGACAGCTCGCAGTTCTCGGCACCGGCCGTCCAGGCGGTCAACGTCCTGATCGTCACCAGCACGGCCGACACCATGGCCATCGGCACGCTCCGCTCCGCGATCACCTATTCCAACGCCAACCCCAGCGTCAGCCTCGACGTCCCCAACCGCATCGAGTTCCAGATCCCGGGGAGCGGCTTGCAGACGATCACCCTGCTCTCGAGCCTGCCGGCGATCACTGTCCCCGTGGTGATCGACGGCTTCAGCCAGCCGGGCTCCTCGACCAACACGTCGGCACAGGTCTTCAGCGTCCAGGACACCCAGGAGACCGACGTCGCGGTGGTCACGGTCCAGGTCGACGGGTCCCAGATCGGGGGTGTGGGGACCATCGGCCTGGCGATCGCGGCCCAGGACTGCACGGTCGACGGCCTGAGCCTCACCGGGTTCACGGGCGCGGCCATTGCTCTCCAGCCGCCCGCCACGATCGTCGCCGGCGTGCCCGGCGACACGATCTGGGGTAACTTCATCGGCGTGACCCAGTTCAATCCCCATAGTTTCAACCCCGTCGCGGCCAGCACGAACATCGATGCCAACGGCACCGGCATCGTGATTGACAGCCCGAACAACGTCGTCGGCGGGTCCTCCCCGTCGTTCCGCAACGTGATCGAGGGCAATACCGGCGACGGCGTGATTCTCTACGGCACCCAGGGGACGGGGAACTCGCTGGGTTCCAACTTCATCCTGGACAACGGCGGCGACGGCGTGCTGGTGCTCTCGGCGAGCAACCGGATCGGCCAGGCGGTGGGCCAGGGGCCCTCCGGTGGCGGCAACGTCATCTCCGGGAATCGCGGCAATGGCGTGCACATCCTCGGCCCGTCGGCCCAGGGTAACAGCATCGTCAGCAACGAGATCGGCACCCAGGTCGGCCTGGCCGGCCTGGTCTTCCCGATCCGGGGCACGCAGCCCCGCACCAACCTGGGCGACGGCGTGCTCATCGAGAACGCGCCCAGCAACGTCGTCGGCGGCGAGGCGTCCGATGATGGCAACGTGATCGCCGGCAATTCGCTCGACGGCGTGGCCATCGAGAACTACGTCAGCGGCACCGTCCCCGCCATCGTCCCCGCGCTGGCCGGCATCGTGGTCAATGCGCCCGCCCAGAGTGGGACCGGCAACCAGGTCCAGGGCAACGACATCGGCTTCAACTTCCGCAACGTCCAGGTCTACGCCATCCCCAACCTCCAGGACGGAGTGAACGTCTCATCGGCCCGGAACTTCATCGGTGGGATCAGCACCGGCGCGCGGAACATCATCATCGACAACGGCGAGAATGGCCTGGACCTCACCTCCGGTCTTCCCAACGCCCAGCCGGTCAACAACCTCGTCGCGGGCAATTACATCGGGACCGAGGACGGCCTGGGCGCCAGCGGCAATTCGCTGGACGGCCTGCTCCTCTCCGGCGCGAGCAACAACACGATCGGCGGCACGGCCGCCGGGGCGGCCAACGTCATCTCGGGCAACCCGAGTGGGGTTGTCATTCAATCGGGATCGGGTAATCTTCTCGAAGGCAACCTCATCGGCACCACGTTCGACGGCTTGACCGCGCTGGGCAACGCGGGCGCCGGGATCACGATCAACGGGTCGGCGAATGATACCATCGGCGGCACGGTCGCCGGCGCCGGCAATCTCATCTCCGCCAACAGCGGCGCCGGGGTGGACCTCACCGGCATCGGCACGACCGGCGTGGTCCTGTGGGGGAACTCGATCGGCACGGATCTCCGCGGGTCGGCCTCGCTGGGCAACGGCACCGACGGCGTGCTGATCGGCAATGGTGCCAGCGACAACACGATCGGCGGCACGGCCGCCGGCCAGGGCAACACGATCGCCGGCAACGTCGGCTCCGGCATCGCCATCCTCGCGGGCACCGGCGACGCGATCCTGGGCAACTCGATCTTCGCCAACGCCCAGGGCGGCATTGTGCTCGCCGGCGCCGCCAACGACGCGATCACGGCCCCGGTGCTCCAGGCGGCCGCGCCCAACGCCACCGCCAGCACCACCAACGTCCAGGGGAGCTACCAGTCCCAGGCGAGCTCCACGTACCTCATCGAGTTCTTCAGCAATACCGCCGCGGATCTGGCGGGGAGCTACGAAGGCCAGACGGAGATCGGCTCCGTCACCGTGACCACCAATGCCGCGGGCAGTGCCACGTTCTCGGTAGACCTGCCGGGCCTGGTGGCGTCGGGACTCTGGATCACCGCCCGCGTGACCTACCAGGGTACGACCTCGGGCTCGCCCACCTTGACGCCCGGCGATTCCTCGGCCTTCTCCGGCGCCGTCCAGGCCGAGCCGGTGTCCATCCAGTTTGCCGCGGCGACAATCCCGGAGAACACGCCCGGCACGGCGATCATCCAGGTCAATCGGACCGGCAACACGGCCGGCAGCGTCACCGTCGCCTTCGCGACCGCCGACGGCACGGCCGTCGCCGGCACCGACTACGCCGCCACCTCGGGGACCCTCCTCTTCGCCCCCGGCGTGACCACCCAGTTCGTGGACGTCTCGCTCCTGGACGCGCGGATTGCCGTCGGCACCTTCTCCTTCACCGTCGGTCTCAGCGGCCCCACCGGCGGAGCCACCGTCGGCTCGCCCGCCACGACGACCGTCAACATCAGCGTGGACAACCTCCCGGGTCAATTCCATATTTATATCGTCGATACGACAGCCGATGGCACGACACCCGACGGTCCCGATAGCGGGCCGCTGCGCTGGGCCATCGACCAGTCGAACGCGAACCCGAGCCCGAGTCTCTCCCAGCCCAACGAGATCCTCTTCGAGATCCCCGGCAGCGGCCTGCAAACCATTCACCTCCTGACGCCTCTGCCGCCGATCACCGCGCCGGTGGCGATCGAGGGATACAGCCAGCCCGGCTCGCAGACCAACAACCTGGCGACTTCCGACAACGCCACGATCCTCGTCCAGGTCGACGGTTCCCAGATCCCCGCCGCGTCGTACCCGGATGCCGACGGCCTGACGATCGCGGCCTACAACTGCACGGTCGACGGCCTGAGCCTCACGGGCTTCTCCGGGGCCGGCATCGCGCTCGAGTCGCTGCCGACTCCTCCGCCGGCCGGCGCGCTCGGCGCCTCGATCTGGGGCAACTTCATCGGGGTGGTTCAGTACAGCTCGAGCCAGGACATCATTGTGGATCCATCGCGGAACCCAGGCGCCAACCGCGCCGGGTTGATCGTTGCCAGCTCGAACAACGACCTCGGCGGCACGCTGCCGATCGGCCGCAACCTCATCCAGGGGAACACCGGGACCGGGGTGATCCTCTACGGCGCCGCCGCGACGGGCAACCTCGTGGAGAGCGATTTCATCCTGGACAACGGCGGCGACGGCGTGCTGGTCCTCTCGCCCAACAATATCATTGGCCAGCCGGTCGGCGCCGGCACGGCCGGCGCCGGCGACGTGATCTCGGGGAACGGGTCCAACGGCGTCCGCATCCTGGGCCCCTCGGCGCGGGGCAACGTCGTGGCCAACGACGAGATCGGTACGTCGCCGGACGGCACCGCCGCACGGCCCAACCAGGGGGCCGGCGTCCTGATCGAGGACGCCCCCGGAAATGTCGTCGGCGGGACCGGTGCCAACGACCGCAACGTGATCGCAGGCAATGGCCTCGACGGGGTTGTGATCGAGAACTTCCAGACCGGGGACGAGCTTGCCAGCTTCAACGTCCCGGCCGAGGTCCAGGGCGCCGGCATCGTGGTCGACACCCCGCCCAGCGCCGGGACCGGCAACCTCGTGCAAGGCAACTGGATCGGCTACAATCTCACCGGCGGCGTGTTGCACCTCATGCCCAACCGCGACGGTGTCTTCATCTCCTCGTCGGGGAACACCATCGGCGGCACCACGGCCTCAGCCCAGAACATCATCATCGCCAATGCCCGCAATGGTGTGACCATCTCGGCCGACCAGCTCGATGCCAGCAACAATGCGACAGGCGCCATCCCCAATGCCCAGCCCACCCTCAACGTGATTGCCGGCAATTTCCTCGGCACCCAGGGGGGCGGCGATGATTACGGCAATACCCTCGACGGCATCCTGCTCTACGCCGCGACCGGCAACACGATCGGCAGCTCGGTCAGCGGGAGCCACAATGTCATCTCGGGCAACAACAGCGGGGTGGTCCTCCAGGCCGGCGGCGGCAACGTCCTCACGGCCAACGACATCGGCACGACCTCCGACGGCTCGAGCATCCTGGGGAACGCGACCGCCGGGATCGCCATCACCAATTCCGCGAACAACACCATCGGCGGCCTGACCGCCCAGGCGGGGAACGTCATCTCGGGGAACAACACCGGCGTCCATCTCAGCGGAGCCGGCGCGACCGGCAACGTCCTCTGGGCGAACCTCATCGGCACTGATGCCTCAGGGGTCAACCCGGTCCGGAACGCGACCGACGGCGTGCTCATCGACGGCGGCGCGAGCAACAACACGATCGGCGGCACCCAGACCAGCGCAGCCAATACCATCGCCTTCAACGTCCTCGACGGCGTCCGGGTCCTCGCCGGTAATGGTGACGCCATCCTGTCCAACTCGATCTTCTCCAACGGACAGGTCGGCATCATCTTGGTCGGTAGCGGCAACGACGCGATCGGCGCCCCGGTGATCACGCAGGCCGCTCCCGATACCGGCACCAGCACCACCAACATCCAGGGGACCTTCACCGCCCAGCCCAACTCGACGTTCCTGATCCAGTTCTTCAGCAACACCGCGGCCGACTCCGGGGGGAACTACGAGGGTCAGACGTTCATCGGCTCGACGATCGTCAGGACCGATGCCAGCGGCAACGTCATCGGCAACCCGAGCGGGACCTTCTCGGTGGATGTGCCCACCGTCGTCGCCTCGGGCTCCTGGATCACCGCCACGGCCACCTACCTGTCCACCACCTTCCTCACGCCGAGTCTGAACCACGGCGACACCTCGGCGTTCTCTCCGGGCATCCAGGCCATCAATCCCTTCGTTGTCACCAGCACCGCGGTGACGGATACGATCGGAACTCTCGTCTACGCGATCAACTTCTCGAATGCCCATCCCAGCATCAGCCTCGCCGCGCCCAACCAGATCACGTTCCAGATCCCGGGGAGCGGCTTGCAGACCATCGAGCTGGTGTCGCCCCTGCCGGCCATCGTCCAGCCCCTGATCATCGACGGGTACAGCCAGCCCGGCTCAAGGACCAATGACTCCAGCCAGGAAGCGGGAGTCTTCGTCCTCGACGATCAGGAGACCGACGTCGCGGTGCTCAACATCCAGATCGACGGAGAAGAGATCAATGGCTCCAACATCAACGGCCTGACGATCGCGGCGCCCAATTGCACGATCGACGGCCTGATCATCACCGGGTTCTCCGGCGCGGCGATCGCCGTGCAGCCTCCATCGAGCACGGTCACCGGCTCGATCGGCGACACCATCTGGGGCAACTTCCTGGGCGTGACCCAGTTCAGCGTCCACAGCTTTAACCCGGTCAATCCGGCCCAGAACCCGTATGCCAACGGCGTCGGGCTCTTGATCGGCAGCTCGAACAACCTGATCGGCGGCACGGCGCCGCCGGACCGCAACTTGATCCAGGGCAATACCGGCGACGGCGTGATCTTCTACGGCAGCCAGGGGACGCGGAACACGCTGGCCTCCAACTTCATCCTCGATAACGGCGGCGACGGCGTGCTGGCCCTCTCGGCCAACAACCAGATCGGCGAGGCGACGGTTGCCGGTGAGGGCGGGGCGGGGAACGTCATCTCGGGGAACCTGGGCAACGGCGTGCACATCCTCGGCCCCGCGGCCCGGGGCAACGTCGTGGCCAGCAACGAGATCGGCACCCAGGTCGGCCTCTCCGGCCTGGTCGTCCCGATCCGAGGCACGCAGCCCCGCCCCAATGGCGGCGCCGGCGTGCTGATCGAGAACGCGCCGGTCAACGTCATCGGCGGCCAGCTCCCCAATGCGGGCAACGTCATCGCCGGCAACACCCTCGACGGCGTCGTCATCGAGAACTACGTCAGCGGCACGGTCCCCGCCATCGTCCCCGTGCAGGCCGGCCTTGCCGTGAATAGCCCGCTGACCGCCGCGACCAGCAACCAGGTGCAGGGGAACAGCATCGGGTTCAACTTCCGCAACCTCCAGGTCTATCCGATCCCCAACCGGGATGGCGTCTTCCTCGCCTCCTCGGGCAACCTCGTCGGCGGTGACTCGTCGGCGGCGCGGAATGTCATCGTCGACAACAACCGCAACGGCGTGACGATCTCGGCCGATCAGCTTGACAATCAAGACAACGCGACGGCCGCCATCCCCGACGCCCAGCCGTCGTCGAACCTCGTCGAGGGCAACTACATCGGGACCCAGGCGGGCAACAACGACAACGGCAATGCCCTCGACGGCATCCTGCTCTTCGGCGCCAGCAACAACACGATCGGCGGCACGGCCAGCGGTGCGGGCAACGTCATCTCCGCCAATACCTCCGGGATCGTGATCCAGGCCGCCACATCCACGGCCAACGTCGTCGCGGGGAACACGATCGGCCTGACGGCCGATGGCTCGGCACCGCTGGGCAACGTGTCCGACGGCGTGGCGATCCTGGATTCGCCCGGCAACGTCCTGGGCGGGACGCTGGCCGGCGCGGGGAACATCATCGCCGGCAACGGCAACGGCGTGGACCTGAGCGGTTCGGCCGCGACCGGCAACGCCCTCTGGGGCAACCTCATCGGCACCAACTCCCAGGGCGGCGACCTCCTGGGCAATTCCAAGGATGGCGTGCTGGTTGACAACGGCGCGTCGGACAACCTGATCGGCCAGTCGACCCGGAGCATTGGAGCGGGCAACACGATCGCCTTCAACGCCGGAACGGGGGTGGCGGTCCTCTCGGGCACGGGCAACTCCATCCTCTCCAATTCGATCGACTCCAACAGCCAGCTCGGGATCGTCCTGAGCTCGACCGGCAACGATGGCCAGACCGCCCCGACGGTCACCGCCGCCGTCCCCTCCACGGCGTCGACCATCATCCAGGGGAATCTCGCCTCGACCCCCGCGACCGCGTTCTTGATCCAGTTCTTCAGCAACGCGTCCGGCGACCCGTCCGGCTTCGGCCAGGGACAGACGCTGATCGGTTCGACGACGGTGACCACCAACGGCAGCGGCGCCGCCGTCTTCAACGCGGTCTTGACGACCGTCATCACGCCCGGGCTGATCGTGACCGCCACGGCCACCAACCTGGCCACCGGCGACACCTCGGCGTTCTCCAACGACGCGCTCAGCCAGCCGATCGTCGTCCAGTTCAGTACCTCGGCGTACGCGGCCAGCCCGACGGCCGGCTCCGCCACGATCTCGGTCCTCCGCACCGGCAACGTCAACGCCACCTTCACGGTCAGCTACGCCACCAGTGACGGCACGGCGGTGGCGGGGGTCAACTACACGGCGACCGCGGGCGTCCTGTCCTTCGGCCTGGGGCAGACCGTCGGCATCTTCACCGTCCCCCTCTCGACCAGCACGCCCCCCTCCGGCACTCTCACCGTCAACCTCGGGCTGAGCAACCCGACCGGAGGCGCCACCCTGGGGTCACCCAGCGCGGCCGTGCTCTCGATCGTCGACACCCGGCCGATCGTGGTCCAGTTCAGCGCGAGCACGTACGTCGTCACCGAGCCCGCCACCTCGGCCGTGATCACGGTGACCCGCAATACGCCCTCGGGCTCCGCGTCGGTCTCCTACACCGCGAGTCCGGGTACGGCCGTTCCCAATTCCGACTTCACGCCCGTGAGCGGGCTCCTGGCGTTCAACCCCGATCAGACCACCCAGACGTTCGTCGTCCCGATCTCGAGCACCCTGTTGCAGAGCGGGCAGCGGACCGTCCTGCTGACGCTCAGCGGCCCCACCGGTGCGGCCCTGGGCACGCCGTCGACGGCGACGCTGATCATCAGCGCCCCGGCCGGCGCCGTCCAGTTCAGCACCGCCGCGCTGAATGTCGCGGCGGCCGCCGATCAGGCCAGCATCACGGTCGACCGCGTGTACGGCTCGAGTGGGACCGTCACGGTGGGCTACACCGTATCCGCCGGCCAGGCGATCCCGGGAGTCGACTTCACCCCCACCTCGGGCACGTTGACCTTCGCGCCGGGCGTCAACCAGCAGTCATTCATCATTCCGTTCCCAAATGCCTATCAAGATCCTTACGATGCGACGGTCATCCTGAGCTTGAGCAACCCGACCGGCGGGGCCGGCCTGGCGAGTCCCAGCACCGAGACCGTGACGATCCTCAAGCCGCTGGTCGTCGCGTCCGAGCAGCTCGTGACCAGCGGGACGGGGATCGCGGCCGTCACGCTGACCTTCAACAAGCCGCTCAACCCGGCCCGGGCGCAGGACCTGGGCAATTACGGTTACTTCGTCTACGGCTCGACTGCCGGCTCCAGCCCGATTCCGCTGCAATCGGCCGTGTACAATCCGTCGAACCTGAGCGTGACTCTGACGCCCGCGGCGACCTTGGCGCTGAACCGGTCCTACCAGATCACGATCGACGGCCAGGCCACGCCGCTGTTGAACAATGGCATCACCGATGTCTATGCCAACCAGCTCACGGGGTCCAATGGGACGGCCGGCACGCCAATGGTGATGACCTTCTCGGCTGGGCCTCGGCTCACGTACACTGATGCCGCCCGGAACGTCGTATCGCTGCGCCTCAGCCGCGGGCTGATCGAACTTTTCCAAGCGCCTGGCGGTGCCGTGCAACAGGTGGAGCTGGTCGGGACGGTTCCCGGTCGCAGCACCTTGACCGGCTCGGTGCGCCGCGGCCGCGGCGGCACGGGGCGGACCGTCTTGCCACCCATCACCGGCGCCTCGGGCGTGCGGATTCGGCTCAAGTCGCCACCGTTCATCCTGCTCAAGACCCCGATCGCTCTGGAGGTCGCCCAGGCCGTGCCCGCGGTGCGGACCGTCCGGCACGATGCCGGCGCTGCGGTCCCGTTCGGGCGGCGACGATGGCGGCGCTGATCGGATTCCCCTCGGTGGTGACCCCGGACGACTGACTGTTGATAAAGTTCATCCCGATTCGACTCGCGGGCCGTCTGGAAGTAGGAGAACACCAGGAGTGCCAAGCGAGGTATGGCAGGAAACCCTTTCATGCTGAGGCGCATTTCCACGAGTTCCGTAGGCACGAAGGCTCGCCGCAACGGTTGGGCCGCGGTGGAATTTGCCGTTTGCTTGCCCGTCGTCTCCCTGGTCCTGGCCGGACTGTGGGAAGTCGGCCGGATCACGGAAGTCGAGGAGGTCATCTGGGCTTGCACCCGCGAAGCGGCCCGCGACGCCTCCCTGGGGCAGGACAATCTCCCGGCCATCGCGACCAACCTCCTTGCCGGCCTCCAGGGCGCCGAACCGACGGCCTTCGGCAGCGGCCACAGCACCTCCCTGATTACCCCCGTGGTCAGCTTGCCCGCGAACACTTACGGCTACACCTGCTGGGACAACACCACCAATAAGGAACTCTTCACCCTCTCCTTTGCAGACCTCACGAATACCAGTTGCACCGACCCGACGGCCATGAGCCAGCTCGATCGGTTCCAGATTGGCGTCCAGGTCCCTTACAGCAGCATCCGGTGGAGCCCCTTGGCCCAGATCACGGGAATGAGCCGCCTCTCGGTTGGACTCGTCTGGGCCTCGATGGTCGATTCACCGTTCCAGATCGCGCCGGACCTGCCCGCCCAGTAGGGTGGCGCCCAGTCGCCGGGAAAACCCGCAATGCGAGTTCAGACATGCCGATGCCGATGCCGTCGCCGGCGCGGCGCCACCGTGCTCGAGGCCGCCCTGATCCTGATCTGGCTCGTCGTGTTCATGTCGGCCAGCTTCGAGTATAGCCGGCTCCTGTTCAACTGGAGCCTGCTCAACAACGCCGCACGGGAAGGGTGTCGCTACGCGTTGACCCACAACACGAGCACCACGATCAATTCGGACGTTCAGGGGGTCGTGACCAGCTTCATGGCGGGGCAAACCGGGAATTTCAGCAGCTTCACCGTAACCGTGAGCGGGACGCACCAGGGCGTCTCGACTCCGGTCAACAACCTGAGCCCGGGCGACCTGATCGCGGTGACGGTGTCCGGAAAGTACAATTACATGAATATCATACCGTTGGTCCCCAGGCCGCCGGCTCTGACCATAACCAGCACGTTCCAGATGGTCTGCGAGGGAGGGGCCTGAGGACCGCGAGGGATCCGGCCCCTCGCTCGGGCCGGTTCCGATCCAGGACCGTGAGCCCGCAGTCAGGCCCCGGGCTTTCCCCCGGGGCACCCGGCCAGGAGAAACGTCCCATGATCCTCGTTCCACAACCATGCGCCGCTCGGGCCGGATCTCGGCGGGGGGGCGTCCTCCCCATGCTGGCACTCGCGCTGGTCGTCTTGATCTCCTTCCTGGCGCTGGCGATCGACCTGGGGATGGTGGCGATCGCCAAGACGCAGGTGCAAAACGCCGCGGACCTCGCGGTGCTCACGGCCGCGCGCACCGTGAACGGACAGGCGAGCCTCAACTACAACCAGAGCGCGGCCACATCCAACGCGCAGAATATTCTCACTGGAGTTTTGCAAATCGCCCGCCACGACTGTTAAAATAGGGGAAATCGACCCGTTCCGCCCTCAAATTGCCCTGGCGCATTTGGGTCATCGGAGCATCTGATCAT
>JAJPJC010000087.1 GCA_021324445.1 Isosphaeraceae bacterium | reverse complement strand
TGGTTGGGATGGGGCCCGAGGCCCGCCAACCGCGCACGTCCGTGCGATCCGCGGGTGGAGTCGGGCTGACGCCCGAGGTGGGAGGACCTTCGTCCCGTCCCAACCACGCACTCCCGCGCGTGGTCACCCCGGGCACGGCCCGGCTCCGGTGGTGATCACCGAGCAGTCTCCGATCTTTCCTTCTCGGTTCTGCTTCTCGACCAGGTATTCGACGTCTTGGTCGTAATGGCCTTTGTTGAGGATGTGATCGAGATTGAGGTTCAGACGATTGCGGAGCTCGGTCTTCAGCTCAGGGCGCGTGAAAGCACTCATGACCAGCGCAGTCAGATCGCTGATTTGTTGCCCCTTCAGGATGAACCATTTCATGGTGGCACACGCTCACAAGGGCCGTTTGGTCGTTGTTCGTTTTGAGATGAAAGCGGTTCTTCTGTGATCGACTGCGCACGCGGCTCGGAAGCGGATTGACCGCGAGGAGCCGATCGGTTCGGCTAGGATCTTCGGCCGGGCCTGGGTACCACCGCTGGACCGCGTTCGACAGGTCGGATCAGCAGGTCTTCCTGCCGGAAGTTGGCCGTTGCGGTCGCGATTTCGGGCTGGGCGAGCAATCGTTCGATGAATCCCGCCGGCGCCGCGATCGCGAATGAGCCCAGGTTTTCGAAGATCGTGGATGCGCTCGGCCGCTCCCCGGTCTCTCGCTCAACCCGTTGGAGCAGAGTGGTCACTCGGTGTCTGGTCTCTTCTGGCTCCGGCGGCCGGGCGGAGTCGGGCCGGAGTGAGATGGCGGCCGAGACATCCTGGCCGGCGCCTGCAGCTTTGAGCTGGCGGCTGAGCTCGGGATCAATGGAGCGGCGGTTCCTCGCTGGGGTCTCCCGGACTTGGCCGAGGGGCCATTCGACCGGCCGGACCGCCGGCCCCTCTTCGGGATTGCCCGGCTTGTGACCCCCGACAGCTCCGGCGACGCCAGGATTCAGTCTATGGCCTGCGGGAGCCAGTCGCAACCGACCGAGTCGTCGGCCCGCGGCGGCCAGGGTAGCCGTACTCTCGGGCTCATCGCCGGTGCCTGTCGCCAGCACCCTGCGATCCGCCCTACTCGGGTAGCGGCTTTCCCTTGGTCTCTGGAGCGAAGGGGACCGTACCCACACCGACCAGGTAGATCATCGCGACGCAGATGGCGGCGGGGCGCAAGGGGACGGCGTAGCCCATCGCGCCGAAAAGGACAGTCAGCTTCCCCAAGGTCAGGGGGCCGAGTGCCGTCAGGTAACGGGCGACGTTGTAGCAGAAGCCGGTGCCCGTGCTCCGCAGCCGGGTCGGGTAGAGCTCGGGGAAATAGATCGCGAAGCCGCCGTAGACGGAGGAGGTGGCGAAGCCCAGCATCGGAACCATCCAGAAGATATCGGCGGCTGTGCTCAGGCAGCCGAACGTCAGGAGTGTGGCTCCCAGGGCCAGGAGGAACGACACGGCGAACGCCCGGCGCCGTCCGACCCGGGCCGTGAGCAGGGTGAACGCGAAGATCCCCATCATCCCGGCGACGTCCTGAAGCACGGTTCCCCAACCGACGTAGGTGTCGTTCTCCCGCCGCCATCGCGCGGCCAGCGCCCGGGCCTCGATCGAGTCCGGGCCCGCGGCGGCGCTCCGCGCCAGCTCGTCAAGGTCTCGGGGTGCGATGCGAACCGCTGCGCCATCCGGACCCGGCAGCTGCGACCGGAATTCGAGCTCGCCGCGCCGTTGCTCCAGCAGAGCACTCCGGATCAGTTCCGGACTCCAGAATCCGATCCCCCACAGGCCGGCCTGGCCGGTCACACCCAGGATCATGCCAATGATTGTGTGATAGCGCCAGCGGCGATCGAAGGCGATCTCGCGCAGGTCGCCGAGCTGGCGGTGCAGTTCGTCGTCGGGGATCCCGCCTCGGGCCGGGTCGATCAACCGCCCGGCGGCCCGCAGCCAGCTCTCCGGCTCGCGCAGCCGCGAGCGGATCACCACCACCAGCAGCGCGGGGAGGACCCCCACCAGGAACAAGGCCCGCCAGCCGGCATATCCGGCGATGCTCGCCTGCGGCCCGATCAACAGGCTGAGGGCTGACCCGGTGATGTTGCCGATGGCGCCGAGCGCCTGGAGCGACCCCAGGGCGTAGGGGCGCGCCCGGCTGGGCATCACCTCGGCGACCAGCGCCACGCCCGCGGCGTACTCGCCGCCGATCCCCATGCCGCAGAGGAACCGGTAGAGGCAGAAGTCCCACCAGCCGTGCGCCAGGGCCGAGAGCCCGGTGAAGGCCGAATAGATCAAGATCGTGGCCATCATGGTCCGCGTCCGACCCCAGCGGTCGCCCATCACGCCGAAAATGAGCCCGCCGGTGGCCCAGCCGACGATGAACAGGGCCGTTGCATAGCCGCCGTAAGCGGCGAGCTGCGCCTCGGCCGCTTCCGGCAGCAGGTCCCGCAACGCCGGGGTCCGGGCCAGGATGAAGATCCGCTGGTCCATGCCGTCGAAGAGCCACCCCAGCGTGGCCACGATCAAGACCCACCAGTGATAGCGCGTCAGCTCCCGCCACCACGGACCGTCGCCGACGGCCTGCGGGCTGCGGTCGAAGTCGCGTTCCTCGGGTCCTTGGGACATCAGCAGGCCCGATCCTTCAAGAGTTCCGCGTTCGAATCCGCTCATACAGGCGGTCGGCGAAGTGGACCATGTAGCCGCAATCGCCACCGATTTGGACCCACTGCACGCCGATGGAGAAGGCCCACTCGCACAGCGGCTCGTCGTCGGACCCCATGCCCGTGCCGACGTAACGGCCGGCGGCGCGCGCGTCGCGCACGATCCGCTCGAGCGTCGCGCGGATCTCGGGGTCGGCCAGCTCGCCGGGCTTGCCCATCGAGAACGAAAGGTCGTACGGGCCCAGGACGATGCCGTCGAGCCCGGGGGTCGCCAGGATCGCGGCCAGCTCGGCCACGGCCTCGGCGGTCTCGATCTGCACCGAAACGAACAGGGCGGCATCGGCGTCGCGGACATAGGCCGGCCCGCCGTGGCGGCCGTACTGGGACATCCGCCGCGGCCCGTAGCCACGACGGCCGGCCGGAGGGTAGCGGCAGGCACTGACCGCGCGGTGGACCTCCGCCGCCGAGCGGACCTGGGGCACGATGATCCCCTGGGCGCCGATGTCCAGCGCCGACTTGATCAGGTTCTCGTCCGATCCCGCAACCCGCACCAGTGCCGCGGTCCCCGCCGCCCGCGCCGCGATCAGGTGCGCTGCCAGCGCCTCGGGACCGACCGGGCTGTGCTCCAGGTCGATCCAGACGAAATCCGCGACCTGGCCCAGCGCCTCGGTCACGGCGGGGTCCGACAGGGTAATCCCGGCACCCACGCAGCGCCGGCCTTGATCCAGCTTCTCCCGGAACCGTCGAATCGCCTCGAACATCGCTCGGTCTTTCCTTATCTTGAAAGCAGACCACGGACCACGGACCGCTGCTCAAGGCGAATCGCCTCGAACCTCGCTCACGACCCCCTCATCCCCAGGATCGCCCGAGCCTCAGCGGGCGAAGCGACCTCCCGCCCCAGCTCCCGCGCGATCCGCACGATCTTTTCCACCAGCTCGGCATTGCTCCGCGCGAGCTGGCCCGGGCCCAGGTAGGGATTGTCCTCCATCCCGACCCGCACATGGCCCCCCAGCAAGATCGACGTGGTGAGGACCTGCCAGTGCGTCGGCGGGTCCATGACGCTGACATTGTACACGAAGCCCGCGGGCTTGTGGTCGTGCATGTACATCAGTGCCTTGAGCGTCGGGGGCGTCCAGCAGCCCCCTTTCCAGCCGAGGAAGAACGTCGTGTAAACCGGCTGGGCCAGCAGACCCTGGTCGACCATCCGCTGCGCGTTCCAGATGCCCCCGTAGTGGAAGGCCTCGACCTCCGGCTTGACCCCGTGCTCGGCCGTGACCTTGCAATACTCGGTGAGCTCGTCGCGGTTGTGCAGGCCGTAGAGCTCGACCGGGGGATAGCCCGGCTCGTTCTCGAAGCACTCGTCATGCGCGTTGAAGCAGATGGACATCATGTCCGGCCGCTGCTTCATCAGCTCCTTCCGCTGGGGGAACCGGCCGTTGGCGATCCCGTACTGCATGATCGGCCGGCAACGGTCCTCGATCAACGCCCGCATCCGTGCCCAGCCCGGGATGTCCAGGTCCGAGAGCTTCGTCCCGTCGGGCTGGATCTGCGCGTCGACCGTATACGGGCCGTGGATGTGGCAGATGCTCGCCCCGGCTTCGACGCTGCGGACGTACTCGTCGGCCACCGCCTGCAAGCCGTGGGGCGTCGGGTTGTTCGGGTTGTGGGGGTAGGACATCGTCGAGTCGCAGGTCACGGTGATGATCAGCTTGTCCATGGGGGCGGGCTCCTGGGCCTGGGGGTGGTGGGCCAGCCGCCCCCGGCTGGCTGATGGCAGCCGGGGCGGCCGCTCCACATCTTCTGAGGGAGAGAGTCTAATTATCCTTGATCGTGATAACCACGCGACCGTCGCAGCCGGCGCGGAAGAACGCCAGTGCCTCGTTGATCTCGTCGAGCGGGAACGTCCGGGCGATGCGCGGGCGGATCATCCCTGCGGCGACGAAGCGGATGGCGTCGCGGAGGTCGCGGCGCGATCCGTTGCGCGAGCCGATGATCTCCAGCTCGCGCTGGGCGATCTGGATCGTGTCGATCCGGGGGAACTCGGGCTCCTCCCCGATCACGATGATTTGCCCGCCGCGCCGCAGGTAAGAGGCGGCCTGCGCCATGGTCTCGCCCTTGCCGACGCATTCGAAAACGGCCTGAGCGCCTTGTCCATCGCTGAAGTCCCGGATGGCCTGGGCGTTCGCCTCGGCGCCGGCGGGGAGGACCAGGGCGGCGCCCATCGTCGCGGCGGAGTCCCGTTTCTCGGCCGTCGTGTCCACGGCGATGACCCGGACGCCGGCCGCCACGAGGATCTGGATCAAGCATTGCCCGACGCCCCCTGCGCCCAGGACCACCGCCGTCTCGCCCACGCCGAGCCGCGCGCGGCGGCTGGCGTGCACGGCGGTCAGGACCGCGTCGGCGATCAGACCGCCGATGGGGAAGGGGATGGAATCCGGCAGCGCGAAGAGGTTGGCGGCGGGGATCGTGAAGTATTCGGCCAGTGCGCCGGGCATCAGCACTCCCAGGATGCCCGTGACGCCGGTGCACTGAGCATCCCGTCCGGACCGGCAGTAATCGCAGGTCCCGCAGGTGACGAAGAGGTGGGGCACGACCCGGTCGCCGGCGTGGAGCCCGGTCACGCCCGCGCCGACGTCGGCCACGACGCCCGCCGGCTCGTGTCCGGGGATGTGCGGCAGCCGCGGCACGTACGCCAGGCCGTCGCAGATGTGCAGATCGGTCCCACAGAGCCCGCAGGCCCTGGTCTCGACCAGGACCTCGCCGGGGCCGGGCGCGGGCTTTGGCACCTCCTCGATGGCCAATCGCTCACCCAGCGCCCTGAGCACCGCCGCCCTCACGATCGACCTCCTTCCCGCTTCGCGCTGGGCATCACGTCGCCGCTGCCGTCATCCTGGCCAGGCCCAGCCGGTCGATGACCCGCTTCAGGTAGGGGATGCCGATGGCCGCCCCGCGCTCCGGCATCGGCCAGCCATAGAGGTCCAGCGAGATCGTCCCCCGATAGCCGATCGCCCCCAGGGCATCGACGACCGCCCCGAGGTCCAGTTCCCCCGCGCCGGGCGGGAAGTGGAGCTCGGAGGTCTTCATATCCGAGTCGGCGAAGTGGATATGACGGATGCGGTGGCCCAGGTTGGCGATCGCGCGGGTGTAATCCTCCGGCCGGCCGACGGCGTAATGGCAGCAGTCGTAAATGTAGCCGAAGTTGGGCGCCGCCAGGCGGTCGTACAGTTCGATCGCGAACCAGTCCTCGATCGCGACGGTGAACGGATGAGGCTCGCAGAGGATGTTCATTCCCCAACGATGGGCGTAGGGGAGGGCCTCGCCCAGGAGGGTCAGGAGCCGGGGGAGGCACTGCTGCTCCAGCACATTCCGCCCCGCGCGCTCGGGCCGGACCCCCTCCCAGATCATCACGTCGCGGACGCCGAGTGCGACCGCGTAGTCGATGTCGGTCTGGAGCTGGCGGAGCGTGGCGGCCAGCTCGGCCTCGGTGCCGAAGGGACGGAACCAATCGAAGCCGATCACGTTCAGGCCGAACAGCTCCAGGCCCAGCGCCGCCGCGTCGCGGCGGAATTGCCCCAGGAGCGCCGGCGTGCGGCACTTGGCCAGGTGCGGCTGCCACATCTCCACGCCGTCGAAGCCGCAGGCCTTGATCCGCGCCAGCGCGTCCTCCAGGGGGTAGTCACAGAAGGTGATCGAACCGGCGAGGATCATGGCGGCTCCCCTCTCCTCCCCTCCCGTCCTGCCCCGTCCCATCAGGCGGGTTGTTCCTGGTAAGTCGGCACGCCGAGGCGGGCGCAGTGGGCCAGGATCGCCCGCCACGTTCGGTCGTCCAGCGGAATGCCGGACTCGGACCGCTGGTTCATCGTGCGCAGCTCGAGCTCTCCGGGCAACAGGACCTCGTCGACGCCGTCGGCCGGGGGGGATGACTTGATGTAGGCCGCCAGCTCGTCCATCAGGGCCCGGAACTGCTCCAGGGGAAGGAAGCAGGACGGGTCGAGCACGAGGAAGCAGAGGCCGTTGCCGTCGCGGGTCGGGTCCGTGCTGCTGAGGCCCGCCAGGGCGCTGCCCAGGATCTCGACCAGCAGGCCCAGGGCGAAGCCCTTGTACCCGTTGGGTCCACCCAGAGGCAAGATCCCGCCCCGAGGCGGGCCATAAAAGTCATTGGGATCGGTCGAAGGCCGGCCGGCCGCGTCGTGGATCCAACCCGGCGGCAGCGGCAAAGCCAGGTTGCGATGCCAGCGAATCTTCCCCTCGGGAGCGACGCAGGTGGACAGGTCGGCAATCACCGGCCAGCCGCCGGTGGGGACCGCGTAGGCGATCGGGTTGGTCGCCAGCCGCCCTTCCCGGCCCCCCCAGGGGAGCACGAAGTGGCCGCTGATCGGCGAGTTGCAGGTCGCGATCGCGATCAGCCCTTCCTCGGCGGCGATCTGCGGGTAGGCCCCCAGCCGGCCCACGTGGGGGCAGTTCTGCGTGATCACGCAGGCGACCTTGTGCCGCCGCGCCCGCGCGATCCCCTCCCGGATCGCAAACGTCGCCCCGACCGGACCGAGGTTCCGGCCGCAGTCCACCACCGCGGTCCCCTCCGACCGCGGCGACACCGTCATCGCCGCGCCGGGAATGATGCTCCCCCGCTCGATGAAATCGAGATATTCCGGGATGCGTATAACCCCATGGGAATCACCCCCCATCAGGCTGGTGACCACGAGGTTCCGGGCTGTCAAGTCCGCTTCATCCGCAGGCGACCCGGCCGCTTCGAACAGAGCACGGCCGATCTGGAGCAGACGCTCGTGCGATTGTGTCTGTGGCACTCTGGTCCCAACCTCTCTCGACTGTCCGGCCCCGCGCGTGCCGATCGGATTCAAGTATGAGAGGCCTCAGACGCCATGTCAATGATTTTTCTCAATCTTTGCCAGCAGGTGCGGTCGTGCCGGCGCGGGTCGGCCTGGAACGGCTCGCCGGTCCTTGACTGCATCTCCCACCGAGCACTAGACTTAGTGTACGTGTTCCTCTCGCTGGCCGCGGCCGCAGCGCCGGGGCATCGCCGCGCCGTCCCGGGGATTGGATCCGGGTCCAGGCGGGACGGGCCCGGGGTGGTGGGATGGCCGGACCGGATCGGACGGATCGTGGCGCGCGGCCGCAGGCGAACCGGTCGCTTCACGGTGGCTGGACTCATGGCGAAGAAACGACCCCACCCGCGGAAGAAGGCCAGCAAGCCGCCGCGGCGGCCCCGGTCCGCAGCGGAGCCGTCGGCGGCCCTCCCCGACCGCCGCGCCATTGAAGGCATCCTCTGGGGTCTGGTGGGCGAGGCGACCGGCGAATCGGCCGCCAGGACCCCGCTCCAGCAGGCCCAGGAGCTGGTCTACCAGGCCTTCGCCGCTGCGGACCCTGCCCAGAAGATCGCCCTGGCCCAGCAGGCGCTCGAGCGGTCGGCCGATTGTGCCGATGCCCTGGTCCTGCTGGCCGAGCACGCGCCGAGCCGGAAGGCGGCGCTGGACTACTACGAGCAGGCGGTCGCCGCCGGGGAGCGCGCACTGGGTCCGGCGATCTTCCAGGAGGAGGTCGGCCATTTCTGGGGGATCCTCGAGACCCGGCCGTACATGCGTGCCCGGGAGGGTCTGGCCAACGCCCTCTGGACCATGGCGCGCCGCGAGGAGGCCGTCGCTCATCTCGAAGAGATGCTCCGGCTCAACCCCAGCGATAATCAAGGGGTGAGGTATGTCCTGACCTCCTGGCTGGTCAACCTCGACCGGGATGACCAGGCCGCTCGCCTGATCGAGCGCTACCAGGATGACATCGCGGCGACCTGGGCCTACACCAGGGCGCTCCTGGCCTTCCGCCGGCAGGGGGATACCCCCGAGAGCCGTCGCCTCCTCCGGGCGGCCCGGAAACGCAACCGCTTCGTGGTCCCATGGCTGCTGGGGGAGGAGCCCTTTCCGCCTGACCGGCCCGATTCCTACACCCTGGGGAGTCGTGACGAGGCGTATTTCTACATCGAGGGTGCCTTGAGTGCCTGGCGGTCGACCCCGGGGGCGATCACCTGGCTCCGCCAGGTGGTCACGCGACCGAAGCGGCGACCGGTCCCGGTGGGCACACCGTTCGAGCCCCCCGCCGCCGATCGGGCCGATCTGGAGCGGTTGCCGCGCGTTTACGACGTCTGGCAGGTCGGCTTCCGGCGCATTCCCAAGTGGCTGGAGTCCCAGGGCCAGCGGGTGGTCCCCTGGGTGGTGCTGGCCGGCAGCCGGAGCTCGGGCCTGGTCCTGGCCAGCACGCTCCTGACCGAGGAGCCCCGCACCGCGGACCTCTGGGGGCTGCTGGCCCGGGCCATCCAGCGGCCGTCGGTCGATCAGCCGCACCGGCCGGCTCAGATCGAGGTCCGACCCGATCCCCGCTGGGAGCAGCTCAGCCCGTTTCTGGAAGGAATCGGAATCGACCTCCAGGCCACCGAGCAGCTCGACCTGCTGGACGACTTGTTCGAGGACCTGACCCAGCATCTCCTCAAGGATGATCCGCCGGGTTTGCTCGATATGCCCAGGGTCACTCCCCAGCTCGTCGCTTCGTTCTTTCAGGCGGCCGCCGAGTATTACCGCCGCGCGCCCTGGCGCGCGCTGGGGGATGAGCAAGCGATCCAGATCCAGTGCCCTCGCTTTCAGAGCGGACCCTGGTACGCCGTCGTCATGGGCCGATCCGGCGTGACCTTGGGCCTGGCGCTCTACGAGGACCTCGCGCTGCTCCGGCGACTCTGGTCGGGCCGGTTCGACGACCGCGAGACGGCCCGCCGCACCATCGCCCTGGCGGTCACCTTCGACCCGGAAGCCAACGTCTATCCCAAGGACGTCGACGCCGCCCAGCGCCATGGCTGGGAAGTGGCCAACGCCGAGGCTTTTCCGACCGTCTACCGCAAGGAGCCCGGCATGGCCTTGCGCCCCCCCTTGTCCTGGGAGCTGGTCTTGCTCGAAGCCTGTCTCCGGGCCGTCCCCGCCTTCCTGGCGCGCTACAAGCCGGGCCAGACCGTGGAATCCCGCATGACCGTCCCCGTCGCCACCGGCGAGCTGGACCTGGTCCTCTCCTGGGTCGAGGAGGAATCGGGGTCGTCGTAGTCGTAGGGCCGGCTGTGCCGGCCGGAGTGGCGCGGGACTGGGATCGCGGTGCACGGGACCGCAGAACACGCGGTCGGGACTCGCCGGCCCCGGCCGGCAGAGAGCCGGCCCTACTGTCCTTCGGAAAGGATCGGGTTGATGACACTCGTGCTCGTGCTGTTGACGGCCATCGTGGGGGCGGAGCCGACGATCGTGACGGCGGCCGGGTCCGGGCAAGCCGGCGACGGTGCCGATGGTGGGCTTGCGGTCGTGACTCGGCTGAACATGCCCTTCGACGTCGCGCTGGACGCCCGGGGAGACCTGTTTTTCTCGGATACGTTCAACCACCGCATTCGCAAGGTCGACCGCGCGACGGGGCGGATCACCTCGGTTGCCGGCAATGGCACTGCCGGCTTCTCGGGGGACGGGGGGCCGGCCACCCGGGCCCAGCTCAACGAGCCCTACGGCATCGCGGTCGGGCCGGGCGGGGAACTGTTCGTCGCCGACCGGCTCAACCGCCGGGTGCGTCGGGTCGATCCGCGCCACGGAACGATCACCACGGTGGCGGGCACCGGCGCGAAGGTCTTCAGCGGCGACGGCGGTCCGGGGCTCGCCGCCGGCCTGGTCGAGCCCAATGGCGTGGCGCTGTCGCGTGACGGCAAGAGCCTGTTCATCGCGGATGTCGCCGGACACCGGATCCGTCGCCTGGATCTCGCCAGCGGGATCATCACCACGTTTGCCGGCACGGGTCGGGCTCGCCATGACGGCGATGGCGGACCGGCGGAACGGGCCTCGATCTGGGGCGCCCGGGCCGTCGAGGTCGGCCCGGACGACTCAATCTATATCCTGGAGCGCGAGGGGAACACCCTGCGGGTCGTCCGGCCCGAGTCGGGAACGATCGCGACGATGGCCGGCACCGGGGCCAAGGGCTATTCCGGCGACGGCGGGCCGGCGGAATCGGCCACCTTCAACGGTCCCAAAGAGCTGGCCGTCGATCCGGCGGGGAATGTCTGGATCGTCGACACCGAGAACCACGCCATCCGGTTCATCGACGCGGCCACCCATCGCATCCGCACCGTGGCCGGGACCGGCCAGCCCGGCGGCGACGGCGACGGCGGCCCGGCCACCCGCGCCCGACTCGACCGCCCGCACGGGGTCGCCGTCGCTCCGGATGGCTCCGTCTTCATCGGCGATACCCACAATCATCGCGTGCGCCGCGTCTCTCCGGATCGCTGAGCCAGGCAGGTCAGTCGATGATGCCCACCCATCGAAATCTCAGAGCGTGTACGAGCAGCCCCAGGGAGGCAACGGCGATGACTCTTCCCCCTTGGCAAGGGGGGGAAGAAGAGGGCCCCTCGGCTTCCAAAGGCAAGAGGCCACGATCCGGGCCAGAGACTGACTGCTCAGACACCGTCTCAGACATCCCGGATCCCGTCCCGGTGGGGCAGCCGTCCTTGTCACACGAAATCGCATTTGCAATATTAAATTTGTAAGAAAGTTTGTACTTTACTTATCGTAATATTTGATATACTAATTGGTCAACAATCCCTCGAGGGGATCGCGGAGTGGACCTTCGATCTGAAGGGGATCAATGAAGCGTTGCGGGCGATCGAGGACGAGCTGTGGGCGTGTGAGCAGGCCGGTGAATTCGGCGAGCGGTTCATCGAGCCGGCGCGGTCGGTGTACCGGCAGAACGACCGGCGGGCGGCGGTGAAGCGCCGGATCAGTGAGCGGCTGGGCTCGACATTGATCGAGGAGAAGTCCTATGCCGCGTCCGCTTCAGCCCTCGCCTCGGAGCCGGCCGCTCCCGGGGCCGGTAGCTGAGCCCGCTGGCCTCGACCGGCACGGCCCCAAGAACTCAGAGTTTGTTCCTGAAGCCCCCGAGGGGGGCGGAAGGACGGAGCCAGGGGCGTCAGCCCCTGGGGAACAGCCGAGCGACCCACCCAACCCCTTCGTGTGAACGACTCGCCGCCGCAACCTCGGGCTTTGCCGGAGGTTGCGGCGGCGAGTGGGACGGATTCTGGAGAGAGGCCCGCGGTCCAGGGGCTGACGCCCCTGGCTCCGTCCGATCGCCCCTCCGGGGCTTGCGGAACAGACTCTTAGCTTGTCTTCTGCCCCTTTCCGTAACTCTTTTGAGGCCAGAGACTTGCGGAGTCGGTGATCGCGAGAACACTGGATTTCGCAAATCCTTGTGC
>JAJPJC010000044.1 GCA_021324445.1 Isosphaeraceae bacterium | reverse complement strand
TGTAGGGTGGGTGAAACCCACCGATCTTCAAGCCCGCCAAGGCCTTCCGGTGGTGGGTTTCACCCACCCTACAACGGTTCGACCAGGCTTGTGGAACAGACTCTGATATGACGCCGGCAAGAACGTAGGTCAGGCTTTGGCCTGACAGGATCGGAATGTCAGGCCAAAGCCTGACCTACGGGGGAAGTTAGGGTATTGGCAAGTGAGGTGATTTGGGAGGTTTGCAGGAGAGGTCCAGGAGTTCCAGGCCGTCCCGATGGCCGGTTTTGACCGCGATCAACCATGACCGGAGCAAGTGGGATCCCCGAACGCGCAGACCGCCCGGCCGAGACGCTGGGGGCGGGGTTGGTGCGCCAGACGGTCGAGCTGCTGGTCTTCCTCAGCCTGTGCGTGCTCCTGGCCCGGACGTTCTCGGCGGAAGCGTACGTGGTGCCGACCGGCTCGATGGCCCCCACGCTGCTGGGCTGGCACCGGGAGCTGGTCTGTGGCGATTGCCAGTTCGTCTACGTGGTCGGGATCGATGAGGATGGGCGGACCGGATCGGCGGTCTGTCCCAATTGCGGGCGTGGCGAGCTCGATGCGACGCAGGCGATCGAGTGTGGCGGCGACCGGGTGCTGGTCCAGAAGTTCCTCTTCGAGTTTCGGCGGCCCAAGCGCTGGGAGGTCGCCGTCTTCCATTATCCGGAGGACCCGTCGCAGGCGTATGTGAAGCGCGTGGTGGGTCTGCCGGGGGAATCGATCCGGCTGGACCAGGGCGACGTCTACGTCGATGGCCGGATCGTCCGGAAGACCCTGGAGGAACAGCGGGCGACGCGGCTCCTGGTTGCCGACAGCCGTTTCGAGCCGCACGAGGCCGGCCAGCACCCGCGCTGGTTGTTCCGATCCGGCTGGAACTATCGGTCGCGGGCCAGCGGCTGGACGCGTCGTGGCCAGGAGTTCGTGCATACGGCCGGATCCCAGCCCGAGCCCGGTGGCGACTGGATCCTCTACCGGAACTGGGATCCGGCGCGGAAGCGCTATGGTCCGGTCCGCGATTTCTATGCGTACAACGGGGGGGAGCTGCCGGGGGAGAACGAGGTGTCGGATCTGGGGCTGGAAGCGCGCTTGAAGGTCGGCGATTCGGTCGAGGCGATCGGGCTGGCCCTGCGTTCGGGGTCGGATCTGTTCCGGGTGCGGATCCCCGTCGGCCTGCGGGGTGAGATCGAGGTGGTCCGGCACGACGGCCGGCGGGTCGCCTTGACGAACTGCTGGAATCCGTTCGAAACCCAGGGGAGCTGGCCGCGGAGTGCGACCCTGGAGGCCTCGGTCTTCGATCATCGTGTGCTGGTCGCCATCGACGGCCGGCTCCTCTTCGATCCAATTGATTATGACCGGGTTCGGCAGGGTCCGCCGGTGGCCTCGGAGACCCCGCTGGCTCTGGGCGTGGTCGGAGGCGACCTGACCGTCAGCGAGCTGCGCATCTATCGTGACATCTACTACACCGGCGCGCTGGCCAACACGCCGCGCCAGGCCCACGGGACGCAATCCGCGGTGCAGCTTGGTCGCGATGAGTATTTCGTGCTGGGCGACAACAGCCCGGTCTCCCATGATTCGCGGTTCTGGAGCACCGGGCCGGTGGTCTCCGGCTCGATGCTGCTGGGCAAGCCGTTTTTGGTCCATCTTCCCGGGCAGGTGGTCCCGCTCCAGGTTTTCGGTCGATCGGTTTGCTGGGTTCCCGATCCCCGGCGAATCCGTTACATTCGATAGGATCGGCCGTGCCGGGACGGGACCCGCCACGACCCCAACCCGATTCGAGGTCCCGGCCAGTCAGCCCCAGCGAAGGGAAAAGGAGACGATGGGACGGTCCACTGCCACTGCCACTGCCACGCGGCCCGCTTCGACGAGTCCTCGCACAACCCCCCGGACCGAACCCCGACCCAAGGAAGGCTACCGCGACACGGTCGAGGCCCTGGTGGTGGCCTTCATCCTGGCGCTGGTGGTGCGCGGATTCGAGGCCCAGGCCTTCGTGATCCCGACCGGCTCGATGGCCCCAACCCTCATGGGCCGTCATAAAGAGATTGCCTGCCCCCAGTGCGGATTCGTCTACGCGGTCAATGCCTCGGAAGAGGTGGAGACCCGTCCCGACTCGCAGGCGGTTTACTCGGGTGTCTGCGTCAATTGCCGGTACCAGACCCGGCTGGACGACGCCCCGAGTTTCAAAGGGGACCGGATCCTCGTCATGATGTTCCCCTACGACCTTCCCTTCCTCCCGGGCGGCGGGCCGCCGCAGCGCTGGGACGTCGTCGTCTTCCGTTATCCCGAGGAACCGGAGGTCAGCTACATCAAGCGCCTGGTCGGTCTGCCGGGCGAGACCATCAAGATCGTCCACGGCGACATTTATGTCAGGCAGCCGGGGAGCCAGACATTTACCCTGGCTCGCAAGCCGTTGCGACATCAGTCCGCCATGCAGATCGCCGTCTATGACGACCGCTATCGGCCGCGGGCCCTGGACGGCCGTCCCGAATGGCGGCGCTGGCGGAGCGAATCGGGCTGGACCGCCCACGACGCCTCCACCCCGGGATATCGGGTCGCCGCGCCGTCGCGGGAGGCCTGGAGCGAGCTGCGCTACCATCACCTCGTGCCCGATCCCGAGCAGTGGGACGCCCTCCTGAGCGAGCGGCCGCTGCCCCACCCACCGCGTGCCACCTTGGTGACGGACTTCTATTCGTACAACACCAACATGGGTGCCCGGTCCTCCGACCTGGTCACCGACCCACCCCTGGCGCCGGAGGGAGCCTGGATGCAGCCTCATTGGGTCGGGGATCTGACCGTCTCGACCCACCTGGAGATCCAGGAGGTCGCGCCGGCCGGGTCGGTGCGGCTGGAGCTGGTCAAGGCCGGGGTTGCCCACCGGTGCACAATCGAATTGGAATCAGGCCGAGCGACCTTCACTCGGGGTGAGCAGGTCCTGGGCCATCGCGACACGCCGGTCAAGGGCCCGGGACGCTATCAGGTGGAGTTCGCCAACGTGGATGATCGCCTGATGCTGGTCGTCAACGGCCGGGCCGTGGAGCCGGAGGGATTGGTCTACGAGACCGGCGATGCGATCCCGATTCCCACCGCGGCCGACCTGGCGCCCGCGGCCATCGCCGTGCGGAACGCATCGGTCGTGGCGAGCGACCTTGTCCTGAAACGGGATATCTACTATACCCAGGACCCCGGCCTGATCGATTATGGAGTCGTGTGGGAGGACCGCTACCCGCGGAACCCCACCGAACTCTTCGACTTCCTCTCCAACCCGGCCCGGTTCCCCAACCTGGCGCGCCTCCGGTCGCATGAGTATGAGATCGGCGCCGATCGCTTCTTGATGCTCGGCGACAACAGCCCCCGGAGCAAGGACAGCCGCGGCTGGAGGAACCTGGACGCCGAGTGGGATACCACCGGCCGAAAAGCCTGGGAAGTTCCCCGGCAGCTCTTGACCGGGAAAGCGTTCTATGTCTATTGGCCCCACGGCGTGCCGATCGGGCCGGATATCCGGCTCTCCCACGATATCCGTGTCCCGTTCCGCCCTTACATCGAACGGATGAAGTGGATTCGCTGAGTGGTTCTTGGTTCTTGGTTCTTGGTCATGGGTGGCCGTGGGCCGGCGCAACCGGTGGCGGTTAGGCACAGGCGGGTCCCACACCGAAGACACATCGCATCCGTCTGGCGCAACGTACCAATAACCAATAACAAAGAACGATCATGGAGGATCGGGCGATGCCCCTGCTGCAGGTCCGCGGACTGGAGAAGTGGTACGGTCGCCGCCAGGTGGTCAGCGGGGTCGACTACGAGGTGGAGCGCGGCGAGGTCGTCGGACTGCTGGGTCCCAACGGGGCCGGCAAGACGACGAGCTTCCGGATGACGATCGGCCTGATCGATGCCGACGGCGGCACGGTCCTCTTCGATGGCCGGGATGTGACCAAGCTGCCAATGTATCTCCGCGCGCGGGCCGGGATGGGCTACCTGGCGCAGGATACCAGCGTCTTCCGCCAGTTGTCGGTCGAGGACAACCTGATGGCGATCCTCGAGACCCGCAAGGATATGACCCGGAAACGGCGGAAGGAGCGTCAGCAGGAGCTGCTGGACCAGTTCGGCCTGACCATGATCCGCAAGACCAAGGCCAACCGGGTTTCCGGCGGCGAGCGCCGGCGGCTGGAAATCGCCCGGTCGCTGATCGCCGAGCCCAAGATGATCATGCTCGACGAGCCGTTCGCCGGGATCGATCCCAAGACGGTCACCGAGATCCAGGACCAGATCCGCGCCCTGGTCGAGCAGTACAATATCGGCATCCTGCTGACCGACCACCAGTTCCGCGAGACGCTCGAGGTGACCGATCGCTGCTACCTGATCCGCGAGGGCCGGGTCTTCGCCTACGGCAACCGCGAGCAGATCCTCAGGAACCCGGAAGTCCGGCGGCACTATATCGGCGAGCGGTTCGACGTCGGCCATCTGCTGGACCGCCGCCGGCCGATCTCGATCGCTCACCAGGCCGCCGTCGCCCCCGAGGCCGCCACCGCGACCGCGGCCCCGGTCCCGGTCCCGGTCCCGGTCCCGCCCGAGCCTCAGAGCGAGCCGACGGCCTTGCTCGGGCCTCTGGTGACCACGGAATGGATCGTCAGCCACGTCCAGCAGGTCTCGGTCGAGTCCACGGTTTACCAGGATGCCGGCGCGCTGCCGCTGCCGCCTCTCCCGCCGCTCCCCAACGAGCCGGTCCCGGGAGTCTACGAAGAGCCGATCGAGTGAAGTCCCAGACAGATTGTGGCGGCCGCGGAGGGCGAACGTTGGTTGAAAGATCGGCAACCACGGAAAACACGGACCGACACGGAAAGGAAAAAAGTATTCTCAACTCTTTTCCGTGTGTTCGGTGATTTCCGTGGTGAAGAGACTTCTCTGATTGGTTCTGGGGTCTTCGAGAGCGCCCCTCCAGGCTCTCTGGATCGCTTCTCAGAGACCGAACTGTTTTCGCTTGCGATAGAGCGTGCTCGGGTCGATGCCCAGGATCCGTGCGGCGTCCTCGCGACTGGCGCCGCTTGCCAGGATGCGCCGGATGTGTTCGATCTCGAGTTGCTCCAGGGTCACCGGTCGGCCCACCTCGATCGGCACGCCGGATCCGGTCCCTGTCCCCGGGGCGGCCGCGATGACGCGGTCGGGCAGGTCGGTCAGGGCGACCACGGGACCCTTGGCGAAGATCGCGGCGCGCTCCATGGCGTTGCGCAGCTCGCGGAGATTGCCGGGCCAGGTGTAATGAAGCACCGCCGACTGGGCCTCCGGCGCAAGACCCTCGAGCGTCTTGCTGGTCTGGCGGGCGAAGAAGGCCAGGAGATGCTGGGCCAGGGCCAGCCGATCGGAGCGTGCGCGCAGGGGAGGGAGGGTGATCTCGACCACGTTGAGCCGGAAGAGCAGGTCCTCGCGGAACTGGCCGGAGGCGACGGCGGCATCGAGGTCGTGATTGGTGGCGGCGATCAGGCGGACGTCCGCCGCGCGCGTCCGGGTCTCGCCGACCCGCTCGTAGCGACGTTCCTGGAGGAACTGGAGGAGCTTGGGCTGGAGCGCCAAGGGGAGGTCGCCGATCTCGTCGAGGAAGAGCGTCCCCCCCTCGGCGGCGGCAACCTTGCCCTCGGTGTCGGCGATGGCTCCCGTGAACGCCCCGCGCGCGTGGCCGAACAGGGCGCTTTCCAGCAGATCGGCATTCAAGCTCGGGCAGGCCACCATGATGAACGGGCCCGCCGCGCGGGGGCTCCAGGCGTGGATCGCCCGCGCCAGCAAGCCCTTGCCTGTCCCGCTCTCGCCGCGAATCAAGACCACGGCGTTGGTCCCGGCCACGGCGCGCGCTTGTTCCAGGATGTTGCGGACCTGGATATCGTCGCTCTCCAGCGCGACTTCCGGGATCGCGCGGGCAACCTGCTCCTCCAGATCATCAAGCCGGTTCTGGAGCGCCCGGAACCGCTCGACCCGCTCCAGGATGGCCCGGACCTGGGCCGGCGTGAACGGTTTGGCGAGATAATCGAAGGCGCCCCGCCGCATCGCGTCGACCGCGTTATCGATGGTCCCATGGGCCGTGATGATCACCACGGCCATCCGGGGCGAGAGGCGCTGGCAGGACTCCATCAGCGCCAGGCCCGACTCGCCGCCGCCCAGCCGGAGATCCACCAGCGCCACGTCGAACCGCGATCGCTCCACCTTCGGTAAGGCGTCCGCGATGCCCGAGGCGTCTTCCACCACGTGGCGACTCGCCTCCAGGGCCACTCGAAGCGCCGTGCGGATATTCGGTTCGTCGTCGACGATCAGGATTCGCATGACTGGACCGGACCGGCAGCCCATACATCGGACCTGGATGGGGAAAGACGGAACCGAGCGCCGCTTGCGCCTTCGATCAACTCAGGATCGGAGTCACCACCTTACCGTCGACGTCGGTGAGGCGGAAGTCGCGGCCCGCGTATCGGTAGATTAGCCGGATGTGATCGATGCCCATGAGGTGGAGGATGGTCGCGTGGTAGTCGTGGACATGAACCGGGTCGGCGACGATGGTGCGGCCGAACTCGTCGGTCTGGCCAAACGCGAGACCTCCCCGCACGCCGGCACCGGCCAGGAGCGCCGTGAACGCCTTGGCGTAATGGTTGCGGCCCTTGCTCTTGCGGTCGTCGGTCCAGGGGGTGCGGCCGAACTCGGTGCAGATGGCCACCAGCGTCTGGCTCAAGAGCCCGCGCTGCTTCAGGTCCTTCAGCAGCGTCGCGATGGCGCGATCGACCCGCAGCGCCTTGGGACGATGCTCCTCCATGTTCCCGTGGGCGTCCCAGTTGTTATTCGAGCCGGTGTCGATCAGCTCCACGACGCGGACGCCGCGTTCGATCAGCCGGCGGGCGATCAGGCACTGATAAGCGAACGAGACCGTGTCCCCTTCGGGGATGCCGTAGGACTCCAGCGTCGCCTTCGCCTCCCGGCGGATGTCCAGGGCCTCGGGCGCCGCGCGCATCATGCCCCGCGCGACGTCGAAGGTTGCGGTGCGGGCGCGGAGGTCGGCGTCACCGGGCCGGCGCGCGGCGTGGAATTCATTGACGTCGCGGAGCATCACCTGCTCCAGTTCACGCAACGTCGCCGGCTGAGCCGGCGGCCGGAGGTCCGGGATTGGCACCGGTCCCGGCACGATCCGCACCCCCTGGTGCAACGGCGGCAGGAAGCTGCTGTCCCAGACCTGGCTCCCCGCATACGGCAGCCGCTCGCACAGCACGACATAAGCCGGCAAGTCGGGGTTGAACGTCCCCAAGCCATAGCTGAGCCACGCGCCGAGGCTCGGCATCGGGACCGTCGCCGACCCGGTGTGCATCGCCAGCACCGCCTGGAAATGCTCGACGATGTCCGTGTGCAGCGATCGGATCACGCACAGCTCGTCGGCCATCGTCCCCAGGTGCGGGAACAGCTCGCTGATCATCAGGCCCGATTCCCCGCAGGGATGGAACGTAAACGGCGAGGCCATCAGCGGCCGGTCGCGCGTCTCGTCGGGCCGCAGGCCGAACGAGGGGACCGACTTTCCGTGATAACGACGCAGCGCCGGCTTGTAATCGAAAGTGTCGACGTGCGAGAACCCGCCGGTCAGGAAGATGAACAGCAGGTTCTTCGCTCGAGGCTCATGATGGGTGGGCAAGGGGGCCAGCAGCCCGCCTCCGTGCTGCTCCGCCGCCATCGCCAGGGCCGAGTAAAGACCCGACCCGGCCGCGACCGTCGACTTCAAGAATTCCCGGCGTCCCATCCGCATCGCGTCACTCATGATTGCCCCACGACATACATATAAGAATGAAGAGTTTAACCACGAAATACACGAAAGGCACGAAAAAAATTCACGGATCTTTTCTGCCCTTCTCTTCTTTTTTCGTGCCTTTCGTGTATTTCGTGGTTAAATCTTCTTCTGTAAATTCTGTCTCGATACTTCTTCAATCGACGTAGAGAAACTCGTTGGCGGTCAGGAGGATCTTGGCGAGGCTGGCCCAGGCCTCGCGATCCGTGGTTTCCGCGGGCGTCCCGGCGGCGGCCAGTGCCTCGGTCGCCTGGTGCACGAACCGGAGCGCGCGGTCGAGCTCCGGCCGGGTGGGCGGCCGGCCCCACGCCAATTCGTAGCCGAGCGTGATTCGGTCCGACGCCGCGGTGGACGCGGACATCAGCCGGCGGGCGAGTCCCGCGGCACTGTCACGGATGAACGGGCTGTTCATGAGGTAAAGCGCCTGGAGCGGGACCGTCGACCGGCTGCGGACGTCGGTCGAGGAATTGGTGTCGGGTCCGTCGAAGAGCGCCAGGTAGGGATGTTTCAGCAGGCGCTGAGTCATCAGGTAAACGCTGCGGTGGTTCGTGGGATAGACCGTCTTGAAGGCGTCGTGCTGAGTCCAGCGCCACTGCTCGATGGGCGGGAAGGGATGCCGGCCGGGCCGGCTCCGGTCCAGTTGGTCCGAGACGGCCAGCATGGCGTCGCGGATCGATTCGGCATCGAGGCGGCGGCGGGGGAACCGCCAGAGCCATCGGTCGTCGGAGTCGAGCGCGGCGTCGCGGTCGTCGAACGCGCTGGAGAGCTGATAGGTCTCCGAAAGGACGATCGCGCGGTGCAGGGCCTTGATCGACCAGCCGTCGGTGACGAACTTTGCCGCCAGCCAGTCGAGCAGCTCGGGATGACTGGGCGGCTCGCCGCGCGTGCCCAAGTTCGAGGACGTCGCGACGATTCCCCGCCCGAAGTGGTACTGCCAGATCCGGTTGACCAGCACGCGGGCGGTCAGCGGATGATCGGGTCGAGTCAGCCAATCCGCCAGCTCGAGACGTCCGCTGCTCGACGCGGCGAGCGACGATGGGGGCGCGCAGTCCAAGAAGGCGAACCGCGGCACGCCGTGCGGGACCACCGGCCCGGGACTGCCGGGATCGCCACGGCGCTGGAGCGGCACATCGGTCGGCTTGCCCTCCGTGACCGCGTAGCTGCCGGGCAGGTCCAGCGGCAGGGCGGTCCGCTGGAGGCGAACCCGTTCGGTCTTCAGGACGGCCAGCCGCCGACGGTCCTGGGCCGCTTTCGACTTCTCCAGGGCCGGGATGATCCGGTCCAGCTCGGCGAGGCGCTCGCGATACGCCTTCAGCTTCGGCGCGGCGCGGGCGGGTTCGACCAGCGGCACGAAGCTCATCCGAGGGAAGCCCTTCGACTGCGTCTCCTCGGAGCCGGCCCAGGGGAAGCTCGTGCTGGCGAACAGGCCGTACAGGGAGTAATAGTCGCGCTGGGCGATCGGATCGAACTTGTGGTCGTGGCATCGGGCGCAACGGAGGGTCAGCCCCAGGAAAGCCCGACCGGTCGTCTCGATCGCGTCCTCGAGGGTCAGGTGCCACAGCTCGTAGGGACCGGTCCCGTAGCGTCGCGACAGGGCGAGGAAGCCGGTGGCCACGACCGACTCGGCGTACTCCTTGCCCGACTGCTGACTGGCGAGGATGTCGCCGGCCAGTTGCTCCCGAACGAACCGGTCGTAGGCTTTATCCCGGTTGAACGAATCGATGATGTAATCGCGATAGAGGGCGACCTCGGGCACAGGATAGTCGGCGTTGTCCCCGGCGGTGTCGGCGTAGCGCGCGACGTCCATCCAGTGCCGGCCCCAGCGCTCGCCGTAGTGCGGCGAGGCGAGCAGGCGATCGACGACCTTGGCGAACGCGCCGGGAGACGCATCGGCGAGGAAATCCGCGATCTCCTCGGGCGTCGGGGGCAGCCCGACCAGGTCG
>JAJPJC010000159.1 GCA_021324445.1 Isosphaeraceae bacterium | reverse complement strand
GCCGTCCCCTGGTCGTCGGTCAGGATCACGATCACGTTGGGACGGGCCGATTCGCCTACGGCTGATGCCGCGACGCTCAGCACGCCGGCCAGGATCAGGGACATTCGCAAGGCGGTGGCCATGGCGGTCGCTCCTGGGATGGGCCTTGAGCCAATGGCTCATCGCTTCAACGATCATCATGAATCCCCACGCCAGTCCCGGTCGAACGGCCTGGGCCGCCTTGCCGCACCGTTCCAGCAGGCGATCCTCTCTTATACCAGCGCCCGAGAGCTTCCTCATCCGAAGGGCGACTCGAGGTTGGCAGCCGAGTTGACTTCCGCCCGGTCATCTGCGCCAATGGATCGACAATTATGACAGTGCCCTGTCAACGACGAGAGGGCATTACCCTCTCGACAGTCGCACAACGATTCGCGATGATGCGTCTCTCTTGGCTGCGGGGTTGCCATGCAGAACATCATCATCGACAAACCTTACGTGTTCGTCCCCCCGCATCGCGGGGCGTTCTGGCCGGTGGTGCTCCGTCCCCTGCTCCGGCCCTACCTGTCGCGGGCCTTCGGGGTGACCACGCTCGAATTCCACGGCGTCGAGACCCTGCGGGCCGCGCTGCGCGAGCGCGCCAGCGTCGTCCTGGCCCCGAATCACTGCCGGCCGTGCGACCCGGCGGTCGTCAACCTGCTCGGGGCCGAAGCCGGCACGCCCTTGTATATCATGGCGAGCTGGCACCTCTTCATGGGGAAACGGCTCACGGCGTGGTTCTTGAGGCGGCTCGGCGCGTTCAGCGTCTATCGGGAGGGCCTCGATCGCGCGTCGATCAAGGCCGCCATCGAGCTGCTGGTGGAAGCGCGCCGGCCGCTGGTGATCTTCCCGGAGGGGATCATCACCAGGACCAACGATTGCCTGGGGGCGCTCATCGAAGGGACCGGATTCATCGCGCGCTCGGCGGCGAAGCAGCGGGCCAAGTCCGAGCCGGGCGCGCGCACCTTGCTCGTCCCGGTGGCGCTGCGCTACCGCTTCCTGGGCCGGCTCGAGGCGAGCGCGGGGCCGGTCCTGGACCACATCGAGACCCGTCTGACCTGGAAGCCCCGGGGCGATCTCCCGCTGATCGAGCGGTTGCAGCGCGTCGGCAACGCGCTGCTGGGACTCAAGGAGCTCGAGCTGGTGGGAGAGATCCGCGCCGGGGGGATCCACGAGCGGTTGGCGCGGTTGATCGACGACATCCTCGTGCCGCTCGAAGCCGAGTGGAAGATCAAGCGGCGCGAGCGCGACGTGCCCGGCCGGGTGCGAAGCCTTCGGACGGCCATCCTCCCCGACATGGTCGAGGGCGGCATCACCGAAGCCGAGCGCGCGCGGCGCTGGGAGCAGCTCGCGCAGCTCTACCTGGCCCAGCAGTTGTCGCTCTTTCCGGTCGATTACCTCGCGGGCAGCCCGAGCGTCGAGCGCGTGCTGGAGACGGTCGAACGGCTGGAAGAGGACCTGACGGATGTCGCCACGGTGCACCGTCCGATCGCCGTGACCGTCCACGTCGGTGAACCGATCGAGATCACTCCCAGCGAGCAGCCGGCGGCGGCGCTGATGGCCGAGGTCCGCTCCCGGATCGAGACCCTGCTCGGCATCCGGACCCAGCCCGCGATCGAGCCCGCGCGGCAGGAGCAGGAAAGCCGATGAACGCCCATGTGCCCCTGGTTGTGCGGCGCCCCGCCCGGACGCGGATGATCCTGCTCCGCATGGCCGCCGTCGCGGCGGCGCTGGGCCTGTGGTTCTGGACCCAGTCCCTCATCGGCGCGCGCGGCTTCCCGGAAGGCGGCCTGGGTGACGGACTCCATCAGTGGACCGCGAGCGTCAATCGATGGCTCGCCGAGGTCCCCGGCCGCGCCGATGCCCTGCTCGTGCTCAGCTCGTTCGTCATCGACACCGTGGGAATCTTCCTGCTGGTCCGCAGCATCTTCGGACCGACCATCCGCCCGTTCCTCGGCCTGCTGGTCATCTTCGCGATGCGGCAGGCCGCGCAGTTGTTGACGGCCCTGCCGCCGCCGGAGGGGATGATCTGGCGCCATCCCGGCGTGCCGTCGCTGCTGGTGACCTACGGCGTCGCCACCGACCTGTTCTTCTCCGGTCACACGGCGATTGCGGTCTGGGGCGGCCTCGAGATCGGCCGGCTGCCGTTCCGGGGAGCGGCCGTGCTCGGCACGCTCGTCGCCCTCTTCGAGGCGAGCACGGTGATCGTCCTCCGGGCACACTATACCATGGACGTCTTCACCGGGGTCGTCGTGGCACTCCTGGTCGGTGCCTACGCCGATCGTTGGGCTCGTCCCATCGATCAGTGGCTCGAACGTTTGGCGTCGCCCTCGGGGGCGGCCAGCACGACGAAGTGAGGCACGCCCACCTCCTTGCGGAACGGCGGCGGGTGCGCGGCGCCCCCCTCTTCCTCGCCGCGGACCTCGCGATAACCCTTGGCGAGCGCGGCGTCGATCAGGTTGCCGGCGAAGTCGAGCAGCCCGATGTGCGGCGGACGCGGCGCGAGGTTGAACAGCATGGCCTGCTCCTTGGTGCGGACGTCGGTGAGCTGCGCCTGCTCGTAGAGGTGAGTCAGCGCTGCCGCGATGTTCGCGGCGAAGCTGCCGCGCGGCACCAGCTCGTCGGGATCGGCCTGGATGAGAATGATGTGCGTGGCTCCCCAGAGGACCGCCGCCTCGACCGGACTCCGATGGCAGAAGCTCCCATCGACGATCTCGGTCTGCTGTCCGGACCTGGGGAAATCGTGGAGCACCCGGGCGGGGAAGACTGGATAAATTGTGCCGGAGGCGATGAGCGCGTCCAGGAGGAGCTCCGGACGGCTCGCCAGGGCAATCCCCCGTGCGCCGAAATGGGGGGGCTCGCTCGTCCGGCCGGCCGACGCCCAGAAATAGAGGTCGGGCGGCAGCTCCAAGCCGCGCTCACCGAGAACCGAGCCGGTGAGCACCAGGTCCCTCGTCAGCAGCCCATTGCCCATGATCCGGCGGCTCATGGCCTGGAGCACCTCCCCGCGCCGGGCCGGATCGCTGAGGGAGGGGAGGGACTCCGCCGGCCGTCCCTCCGCCACACACTTCGCCGCGATGAGGCGGGCGAAGCGGTCGATCAGCGATTGCTCGATGCCATAGCCCTGAGAGAGCGTCGGCTCGTGGAAAAAGATCGTCCAGCCCTGAAGCACGGGGAGTACGATGATGCCCGCCATCGCCCCGAAGCGCAACAGCCGGCGAAAGCGCAGGAACGCGGGCCGGCCCTCGGCCCCGGCCGCGCGAAGGGCCAAACCTGCCGCGCCGGTCGCCAGCAGGATCCATCCGCTCCCCTCGGCGCCGAAGGTCAGCCAGAGATAAAGCCGATGCGCGGCGGGCCGTGGGCCCAGAGCGGTCCAGGGATCGAACGGCAGGCGGGCCAGCACCACCTCGGCCGCGCCGGCGATCAGGCAGAGGATCCAGCGGCCGAGGTGGCTCCGTGCCGGCTCGGCGGTCCGGCTGCGGCAGATCCAGGAGAAGAGGAGGAACTGGAGCGACGCGAACCAGAGTGCCATGTTCAACCGCACGGGAAGCGCCGGACGGATGATTTCGCGCTGATCCAGGGAGCGCCAGGCGGCGGTCATCTCCGGGTACAGGTCCGACGAGCTCGACATCCCCATTGCGACTGGTAAGGCATTGATGGCGCCGCCCGAGGTGCCGACCACCAGCGCGATGTCGACGGAGCGTTCGCCGGTCTGCTGTCGCAGTCGCTCGAGCTTCTCTTCGATTGCACGGATGGCCCCGACCTGATAAGAGCACTTCGCGCCCCCGCCGGAGAAGACCACGGCGAGCCGGAGCGGATTCGGCTGGGAGCGCGCATCATGCAGGAGCAGCTCACCGAGCTCGTCGAGATCCAGCCGCATCAGCCGGTCCGGGGGCAGGGTCCCCACCGTGGCCAGCCAGCCGCGGACCTCGGCGGCGCCCTCGCGCCAGGCGGGCTCGACCACCAGAGCCGTGCCGGCCGCCACCGGGGCGCGGGCCGGCGCGTTGACCGTGGCCCGGAGCCGCTCGAGCTGGGGAAGGTCCGAGCGGACGATCAGGGCGTTCCGAGGGATCCGCAGCGCGGCGAGCGCCGGCAGGTCGATCCGACGGAGCCCAGTCATCGCGGCCTCATCCAGCATCCCGTTCCAGACGAAGGCCACCGCGTCGTTGGCCTCGCCCGAGCCGAGGGCACGGAGGGAGTTCGTGTGCGAGTGAGTGAACCGGATGCGGCCCTCCGGGACGGTGATGTGCGCGGCAGCCAGGGCGACCCGAGGCGCCAGCGCGCCGGAGACCGACAGGGGGTCAACAAACAGCAGTCGAGCCTCGCCGCGCACGAGAAGGCTGCGCAAGTCCTCGGCCGTGCGAACCGGCGAGTCCTCGCGGACGATCGCCACGCTCCGCGACGGCGACGGATCGGAAGCGGACTTCACCGAGGCCAGGTATTCCCAGCGGACGGTGCCGCCCAGCTCGAGCGCCTTGCCCAGCAGCGCGGGGCTGACGACGGCCAGGTCGACCGCGCCGGTTTCGAGCCAGTGGAGGATATCGGCGTAGGTGCCGCGCGCCACCGCGAGCGGCTCCTTGAGACCGGCGGCGGTCCGCAGGTCGAAGAGCGCTCGTTCCACCGCGCCCAGCCCCTTGACCGCGTCCTGATAGGCGACGACGGCAATCCTCAGGGGGGCCCCCTCCGGCCGGAACTCGTCCGCCAGCGGGTGGCCCGCGAGAACCACCAGCACGGCCAGGAAGACCGCGGCGGTCCGGGCTGCGCACCGGCGCCAGACGTCGAATGAGCGGGCTGAGTCTCGTGTCGTCATGAATGACCAGGGTCTCGGGCATGACGGATCAACCACCGCGGTCGGCTAGCCCAGGGTTGCCCACCCCGGGCCCCCACAGATCCTGTCGGTAACGGTCTCCGAGGGTACCACTCCTTGGGCGAGGTGGGGACCAGCCCGAGATGACTGCGTTTCGGTCAGTGATCCCCGGCAGGGTGACTTGGAAGCCTCTCGGATCAATCTTATGCTGGAGCGTGACGGACTCCCACGAGGGCTGAGATCCAGCGGTTTTGGGATGACATCGAGTTGGACTCCGGTGGACCACCACCTAACCGTGACGAGTTGCATGACCGCACAGCAATCTCATGATGAGCCAGGTTGTCCCGACTCCCGAAGGTTGGGAGGCGATCCGTTCTCAAACCCCCAGGTGATCTTCTTTCCCAAAGCCGAGGCATAACGCGATAGAGTCGAGACCGTTGGATTTCCGTTTTGACCGCTCTCGAGGCCGCTCAGCGCAGCCAGTTGGATCCCGGTACTCCTGGCGATCTCAGTCAAGCTGATTCCCAGTCGCTCCCGCTCGCTTTTGAGGGCCGAAATGAGCCGCCGGAATGCCTCGTCCTCGAACTTGGCCGCCGGAACCCGCTCCAGGTAACACCGCTGAGCCAGCTCGTAAGCCTCCTGGGTAATCTCCCCGGACTCCAACAATTCCGAGAGGCTCGGCTCATCCTGGAACTGATCGCGGAACGCTTGATGGCGGGCGCGATCTTCAGGTGTCCGGGCAATCCGGACTCGCCGGTTAGCATCGGTGACTATGCCGCGATTCTCCTCCGTTTCGTCAGGGTTCCACATCGAAGGCGGTGACCGGATCGATCACCGGAGGGCTCTTGCTGGCCCCTTCGTAGATGACCGCGATGAAGCGACCGGTGTCTGTGCAGCCGAAAACCATGGGCCGACCACTGGAACGGCTCACGGCCTCGGGATTCCGAGGGTTGAGGAGCACGGATTCGACTTCTGCAATCGTCAAACCGTGTTCCGCTGTGTGCTGAACATTCCCATCGGGATCATCTTCATCATCCCAGGCGCCAAGAGCATCTGACCGATCGATCGTGTCCTCGAACTCCTGGTCCGGGCTTCCATCATGATCGCCCATGATCGTAGCAGAACGGCCCTCGCTTGCCGAGAGAGCCTGGCGCCATGGGCTGGCTGCTCTCAAAGTAATGCCGTCTCCTCCGGGCACCCCAGCATCAAGTTGAGGTTCTGAACCGCGACGCCCGCCGCCCCCTTGATGAGGTTGTCGAGGCAGGCCAGCACGAGGATCCGCCCGCGCACCACGCGGACCGTGATATCGCAAAAGTTTGTCAAGGCCGAGTCCTTGGTCGCGGGCAGATGGCCGACGACCCGGATGAACGGGCTGCGCGCGTAGAACGAGCGGTAGAGCGCGATCAGGTCGTGCTCGACGGCCGTGCGCTTGGGCTGCGCGTAGATCGTGGCGAAGATGCCCCGATCCATCGGCACCAGGTGCGGAGTGAAGATGACCTCGACCGGCTCGCCCCGGCCGCCGGTCAGGTCGGTCAGCACCTGGTCGATCTCGGGCGTGTGGCGATGCCGGCCGACGCTGTAGGCTGACAGGCTCTCATTACACTCGGGAAAGTGGTAGGTCAGCTTGGGCGAACGCCCCGCTCCGGAAACCCCGCTCTTGGCGTCGATGATGATCCCGGTGCGCTCGATCAGGTCCTCGGCAACCAGGGGGGCCAGGGCCAGAATGCTCGTCGAGGTGTAGCAGCCGGGGTTGGCGATCAGACCGGCCGGCGGGATGCGCTCGCGGAACAGCTCCGGGAGCCCGTAGACGGCCGTGCGCAAGCCCTCGGGATCGGTGTGGGGATGGCCGTACCAGTCGGCGTAGACCTGGGCATCGGTCAGGCGATAATCCGCACTCAAGTCGATGACCCGCACGCCCTGCCGGCGCAACGCGGGGACCACCGCCATGCTGGCGGTATGCGGCAGCGCCAGGAAGGCGAAGGACGCCCGCTCGGCGATCCGTCCGGCGTCGAACGCGTCGCAAGTCAGATCGATGCGACGGGCCAGGCTGGGGTGTAGCTCGTCCAGCCGCGGGGCCTCATCCTGCCGCGAGGTCGCCACCGTGATCCGGACCTGCGGGTGGTTCAGCAGGAGCCGGATCAACTCGCGCGCCGCGTAGCCCGACGCGCCGACTATCGCCACGCCCGTCGTCGCCATGGTCTCAACCTCCTCGATCAATCCCGGTCTCCCGCCTCACGGTTGCGGCTCGGTTGGGATCGGTGCGGTGCGGCGCCGCAGTACGGCCCTCAGCGCGGCGATCAGCCAGGCGGCCCAGGCGATCGTCGAGATCTCCACCCCCTCGATCACATCGTTCGGCTCATACTCCAGGCGGAGCATCCAGAGTCCCTCGCCGGGGACCTGGACCCGCTGCCAACCGCCAGGTTCGCCCGGCTTGCGGAAACTGGGCAGGATCGGCACGAGATGCTCGCCTTGACCCTCCTGGCCAATCCAGCGCGCCGTCCACTGGGGATCGGCGAGCTGCGAGACGATGACCCAGGCCGGCTCGACCGCGTCGAGCCAGATCGTCCATTCGCCGGGTCGCGAGCAGAGGGCCGCCAGCGGCTCGGCCCGTTCGAACAACGGCAGGATCTCCCGGGGATCGCCCGACCATTCGTCGAGAAGGTCCGCATTCTCGATCTCGGTCAAGGGGAGGAGCCAGGTCCGGACCGGCGGTTCCTTGGCGCGCCAGACCGTGAACTTCCGCACCCAGGGACCCAGCTCGGACGTCCACGAGGCACCGTAGAGCCAACCCGCCAGGTTCGGATCCTCGATGATCTCACCGGCGGGCTCCGCCCGTTTCAGCGAGTGATTGATCCGGCTCTCCACCGGGGAGAAGACGCGCAGGCTCGACCCGGTCGCCCGCAGCGCCGCCTGGGCCAGCGAGGCGCGCTCCGGACCGCTCATCGGCTCCAGCCCCGCCGCCCGGTTCAAGTCATCCAGCGCCGGCAGGTTCAAGGTCCGGTAGGACGAGATCGGGTCCAGCCCCACGCGCATCGGCAGGTTCCTCAGCGGATCGGCCGTGCGAGTGCCGCGCGACTCGCGGGCCAGCCGTGCCAGCACGGGACTCTGGGACGTCAACGGCCGCAGCGGGCCGACGTCGATCAGCCGGTGCCGGCCGAGCATCCAGAGGTCGAGGAACGTGATCACGACCAGCCCGGCTCGGATCGTGCCGGTCCGCGCCGCCAGCCGAGGCCCCGCCAGGGCCCAGATCGCCGCCAGGACGGCCACGGTCTCCCAGAGTTCTCGGGTATAGATCCTCCCACGCCGATCGACGAAAACCTGATCATCGACCGACTTTTGCAGCACGCTCGAGAGCCGCAGATCGTCCGGAATGTGGGGGTCATAGGGGAGCCGCGCCCGGGCCATCACGACGCCAAAGCGGGGATCCGCCACCCGAACGCTGGGATCATCGGTCCACGGCAGCGCTCGAAAGACGGAGTCGAACCAGCGCGAGACTCCTGGCAAGCCCGGCTTGGCGGTGCTCAGGATCGCCGCTTCGATCAGGCCCAGGGTCACCAGCACCCAGACCACCGCGAGCACCGCCGAGCGCCGCAAGGCCCGACCCGGCCGCGGCCACTCCGGCCAGCGATCGAACCCTTTGCCCGCCAGCAGTGCCAGCGCCAGGGCCGTTGCCAGGCTCCAGCGCGCGGGGGCCCGGAAGAAGGAGAAGCCGGGCAGGCGAATCAAGGTCCGGAACCCCGGTACATACGGTCCCAGGCTCAGGAACAGCGTGACCACGGCCAGCAACGTCAGCAGCCGGACGCTCGCCGCGCGCCGCGATTCCCGCACCATGGTCATGCAGGCCAGAAACAAGGGGACCAGCCCGACATAGGTCAGACACTCCTCCGGCGAGGTGTGGAACGGGTCCCAGACCAGCGGCCGCCACAGCGTCGAGCGATGGAACAGGCCCGGAGCGACGAGATTGACCAGATGGAACGGGGTCACCGCAAAGCCCGAGAGATACTCGAAGTGACGCGAATCGCCGGCCAGCTTGGCCAGTCGTGCCGTGGGGACGAGCTGGAGCGCCGCCATCGGAAAGACCGCAACCCACGCCGCGACGACGCATCCCGTCCTCCGCCCGATCGAAGCCGGTCCCGGTCCGGATGACGGCCTTTCTCTCCCGTCGCGTCGGTTCGAGAACCCGTGCTCTCCGATCGCCCAGGCAACCATCAAAGCAATGAGGACCTGCGTCTGGAATGCGAGCTGGAAGTGGCCGGGCAGGACCTGGAGGACCAGGACGAGGCTCAGCAGCAAGGGTGCGGCGCGCGGGATCGGGGACCCGGGCGCGAGGATCGACCAGGTCAATCCCAGGGCCCAGGGCATCCAGCAGCCGGTGGTGTAGCCCCAGGGATGGGCCAGGTGGATCAAGAAGAACCCGCACATCGACCAGGAAAGCCCGGCCAACGCCGAGCCGGCGCCCGAGATCCCCAGTCGCCGCGCCGCCCAGTAGGTGCCGATTCCTCCCCAGAGCGTGTGGAGCACCAGGCTGACCACGTAGGCCGTCTCGGTCTCGAGCCACCCATAGAGGAGCACATGGAGTGGGTAAAAGACCCCCATCTGGCTTTCGGCCAGACCGGGGAATCCGTAGCCCCACAGGTCATTCCAGACCGGAAGTTGCCCGGAGCGGAGGGACTCCGCGAAGAATCCCATCAAGCCGAGGAAGAATTGCGTGACATCGCCGCCGACCGGCATCTGACCGCCGATGCCGATCGGCCAGAGCCACGCCAGCAAGGCCATCGGGACCGCCCAGGCCGCGGCCAGCCACGTCCCGATTCTGTGCCCGAACCTCCCTGGGGCGTCCCGCACCACATCCCCCCTTTGATTCCAGCCCCGCAGGAGCCGGCCTGGCCGACTCGACTCCAGGTATTTTTTTCAAATCCGGGTGCGATTCTACACGTCCAGCGGCACGATCGGCAGGCTCCGGCGACCCATTTTCGTTGCCCAGGTCCCCAGAACCGCCAATCTCCAGGGTGTGCCGAGGCGTCACCCCGACAACGGACCGCACTTGGCACGGAAGCTGCTCCCGAAGCGTGCCCGGGAGATGACCAGGCTTCGGTTGGACCCGTTTCTCGAACCAGGCCTTCCGAAACCGACTCACGGAGGAGAGACCCATGCTAGTCCTGAGCAGGAAGCTCGGCCAGAGTTTTCACGTCGGCTCGGATGTCCGCGTCACGATCGTCAAGATCGACCGCAACTCGGTCCGGATCGGCATCCACGCACCCGAGGAGGTCTCGGTCCAGCGCGAGGAGATCTGCTTCGAGCTGCCCCAACCCCGGCCCCAGCCCTACAAGGCGGGTGCCGCTTGACTTCTTGGTCCCTGGTCCTTAGTCCTTTGGTCCATTGTCCGTGGTCCGTGGTCCGCTGACGCGGGCTGACCAGGCCCATCCGAAACGGACAAGGCACTCGAAGAAGGGCGACCACGGCGCAGCGGAGCGGCCGCTCCGACAACGGACAACGGACCAAAGGCCAAATGACCAAGAAGCTGGTGATCGCCCCGGACAAGTTCAAGGGGAGCTTGACGGCCTCCCAGGTCGCCGAGGCCATGGCGCGCGGAGCACTGCGGGCGGCGCCCGGGAGTTCGATCGACCGGGTGCCGATGGCCGACGGCGGTGAGGGGACCGTCGAGGCGCTGGTGGCCGCAACGGGCGGCTCCTTCGGCCAGGCCGAGGTGACCGGTCCACTGGGTGAGCGGGTCCCGGCGCGGTTCGGCCTGCTGGGCGACGGCCGGACCGCCGCCATCGAGATGGCCGCCGCTTCCGGACTGGTGCTGGTGCCGCCCCAGCGGCGCAACCCCTTGAGGGCGAGTACGCGCGGCACGGGTGAGCTCCTGCTGGCGGCGATCGCCGCCGGGGCGCGTCGGGTGATCCTTGGAATTGGCGGCAGTGCCACCAACGATGGGGGCGCCGGGCTGGGCCAGGCACTGGGCTACCGGCTCCTCGACTCCGAAGGCCGCGACCTGGAGCCCGGCGGCGGCAACCTGGACCGTCTGGCGCGGATCGATCCGTCCCAGCGCCGTCCCGAGCTGGACGGCATCGAGGTGGCGGTCGCCTGCGACGTCACCAATCCCTTGTGCGGACCGGGAGGTGCCTCGGCCGTCTACGGCCCGCAGAAGGGAGCCACGCCGGCCATGGTCGAACAACTCGACGCCAACCTCGCGCACTTCGCCGACATCGTGGCGCGCGACCTGGGCCTCGCGATCCGCGACCTGCCGGGCTCGGGTGCCGCCGGCGGGCTCGGCGGCGGCCTGGTCGCCTTCGCCGGCGGGCGGCTCGAAGGGGGCGTCAACCTGGTCATCGACGCGGTCAACCTGGCTGCCCGCCTGACGGATGCCGACCTGTGCCTGACCGGCGAAGGAGCCCTCGACGCCCAGAGCGCCTTCGGCAAGACGCCGGTCGGCGTCGCCCGGCTGGCGCGGTCGATGGGCTGCCCGACCCTGGCCCTGGCCGGCAGCATCGGTCCCGGCGCCGAAGCCGTCCTGCAACAGGGCATCGACGCCTATTTCTCGATCTGCACCGGCCCGATGAGCCTCGACGACGCCATGACCCACGCCAGCGAACTGCTGGAACGGGCGACCGAGCAGGCCGTCCGGGCGTTCCTGGCCGACCGTGGCCGGCGCGTCGAAAAACCCTGAATCGGTCCGTCTGGGCCAGCCGCCCCGGCTGACCCACCTGCTACCAGGTCGGTTAGGTTCCCTCCTCCTCATTTCACAGGGACGGCCCGGCCGACGCCGCAGCACGGCAGTCGATCTGAGGAAAGAGTCCCCATTTCCGTCTTTCAAACTTTCAGACCGAAAATGGTTTTTTTTTCTGGTGCGGAGCCGCTCGCGCAGTTAAAGTGTCGGAACCCATGTGAACCGCACCACATCGAGCGCGACGCGACGTTGCCGATGGACTACGGCCTGAGTCCTCTCCCTGACAGTGCAGTCGCGGCGAGCGATTCGGACCTGGTAGCGGACCGAGCCATCGCAGCGCATCGCATCGCATCGCGTCGCATCGATCGGTCTGGGCCGCCCATCTCGATTGATCGTGAGCAGAGCGAGGCCAAGCCATGCGAAGCAATTCTCCCAGCGGGTTGGAGCAGGTCGTGGAGATCGCCGAGCGCTTCGAGGCGGCGTGGCGCGAGGGGCTGCGGCCGCGGATCGAGGAGTTCCTGGATTCCGCACCCGCGGCGCTCCGTGCCGAACTCTTGCACGACCTGCTGAGCATCGAGCTGGACCTCCGCCGGCAGGGGGGCGAGTCACCCCGGTCGGAGGAATACCGGGAGCGGTTCCCGGTCGATCGCGGAGTGGTCGACGCCGTCTTCGCGACCGGGTCCGAGTCCGCCCGACCGCCGGCAGCCGGCTCCGGGCGGGAGCCGTCCCTGGCCTCCACCATGCCGGTGGTCCCGGGTTACCGGATCGTCCGACTCCTGGGCTCGGGAGCGTTCAGCGAGGTCTGGCTGGCCGAAGACCTGAACCTGTTCCAGCGCCCGGTGGCCCTGAAGATGATCCAGCCTCACACCGTGCCGGAGCAGCACCGCAGCGCGCTGCGGGCCCTCCAGAATGAGGCCGACCTGCTGGGGAAGGTCCGTCACCCGAACCTGGTCCAGGTCCTCGGCTGGGTGGACTCGGAGCAGAACCCGGCGCTGGTGCTCCAGTACGTTGCCGGAGGCTCACTGGCGGATCGCCTGAAGCAGGAAGGGCCCCTGGACTGGCAATCCGCGGCCCGATACGTGGCGGACGTGGGCGAGGGGCTGCTCGCCGTGCAGGCGCGCGGCATCGTCCACCGCGACGTCCAGCCGGCCAACATCCTCTGGGATCCGGAGAGCGACGAGGCCCTCGTGACCGACCTGGGCGTGGGGGTCCGCCTGGCCGAGCCCACCGGCCTGGGTGGGACGATCCCGTACCTGGCCCCCGAGGCGTTCGACGGCCAGGTCAGCCCGGTGCTGGACGTCTATGGCCTGGCGGCGACCCTGTTTCACCTCGCCACCGGCCAGAGACCGTTTCCCGGCCCCACGATCGCCGATTTGCAACTCCAGGCCCAGCAGGGGCTTCCCGACCAGGATCCGCGATGCGCGCGGCTTCCCCAGCCCGTGGAGCGGATCGTCCGGGCCGGCCTCTCCGCCGAGCCGCGGAGCCGGCCGACCCTGGAGGGTTTCGTCGCCAGCCTGCGCGCGACGCTCAACCAGCTCCTCGTCGATGCCCTGGCGACGAAGCCGCCCGCGCCCGGCCTCGATTCGACGACCGAGCCCGAGCCGGCACTCGAGGTCGCACCGGAGCACCCGGTCCAGCCGACGACCGAACCGGAGCCCGAATCGCTCGACACCCCCGCGGTGACGGTCCGCCTGATCGTCAGTCGCCAGACTGCTCCGAACACGTTCGTTCCCATCGCGGCGACCGAGGCGTCGCGTGAGCCCCCAACCCCAACCACGCGCGACAGGAAGACGGTTCCCCCTCCGCCCGAGCAGATCCGCCTCCGGACCGGCGACCGGGTGCGGATCGAGGTCATCGCCGACCGGTCGGGGTATCTCACGGTCTTCCACGTCGGTCCCACCGGCAACCTGAGCCTGCTCTATCCCGACGAGTCGTTGCGGGGTCGTCTCTTCGCGGCACCGATCGTCCCGGCCAATCGAACCGTTCACGTGCTCGACGTCGACCTGAGACCGCCGGATGGCCGCGAGCGGCTCTTTGCCCTGTGGACCCGGATGCCGGCGCCCATACGGCTCGATCGCTTGCAGAGCCTGTTCGAACCGACCGGGAAGAAGACGACCGCCTCCCGGCCCTACGTCGCGACCCGGGATCTGAAGCGAATCCGGCAGTCCCTCGATCAACTGCGTCCCGAGGACTGGCACGCGGTGGTGCTGGAGCTCGAGCTGGAGCAAGGGCCTTGACCGTCCCCTCCCCGCGCATCTCTCTTCTTGACCGGTCCGGCAGGGCTTGCCAAGATCGCACGACGGCGGGCGACAGAAAGGCGCGGGACGGGACGACCCCCGCCGGAGGATTCTCCCGTGGATGGACTTCGGCTGAATCTCGGCAGCGGGATGAATCCCCGGCCAGGTTATGTGAACGTCGATCGGTTCGGCACACCCGATCTGCGGCACGACCTGGAGACCTTCCCCTGGCCCTGGACCGACGACTCGGTTCAGGAGATCGTGCTCAATCACGTCCTGGAGCACCTCGGGCAGGACCCGAACGTCTTCCTGGAAATCTTCAAGGAGATGTATCGCGTCTGTCGCGGCGGCGCGACGGTCCAGATCGTCGTGCCACACTTCCGCCACGATTACTTCTACGGCGACCCGACCCATGTCCGCGCCATCACGCCGAACACCCTGCATCTCTTCTCCCAACGACTCAACCGCGAGTTCATCCGGGGCCAGTTCGCGAATACACCCTTGGGCCTCTACCTGGGCGTCGACTTCGAGCTGATCGAAACGCGATTCAAGCCCAGCGAGACCTGGTTTCGACTGCACCCGGAGCCCCAGGTCGACCTCGAAAAACTCCTGTTCCAGGGGTCGATCTACAATAACTTGATCGAAGAAATCCAGATGATGCTCCAGGTGGTCAAGCCGCCCAGCGGCGCGGCCGTTCCCTGAACCGCGGCCGAAGGGAAGCCCCGCGCCCCTGGCGGCGTCAATGCAGGTATTCGATTTCCAAGTTGGCCCATCGAAAGGACTTGCGCCGATTCTTCGACCTCGGTTCGGCAGTCGGTTGACGCAAGTGCTTTGCAACGAACGACTTGAGGGTGACCGTCCCGTTTTCTCACGCCTCGGCTCATCCTCCGATGTGGTTTACCGGCGACGGATCGCGAGTGCTCCTTTTCATTCTCGCATGATCTTGCTAAACTCGGGGCCACTTTTGAGGATTGTCCGGCGGAAGGCGCCCATGCCGGGTGGTTCGTCCGTCCGCTCGCTTCGGCCGACGACATCCAGGACAGTATGCGAGGAGACTTCTTTCCGTGCCCCACCACGACCATTACCTCTTTACCAGCGAATCGGTCTCGATGGGCCATCCCGACAAGATGGCCGACCAGATCTCCGACGGCATCCTGGACGCCATCCTGGAGCAGGATCCCTATGCGCGCGTCGCGTGCGAGAGCCTGCTGACCACGGGCTTGGTCTGCCTGGCCGGCGAGATCACAACCAAGGCGATGGTCGACTATCCGACGGTCGTCCGCCGGATCGTCCGCGAGATCGGCTACACCTCCAGCGAGATGGGCTTCGACGCGACGACCTGTGCCGTCATGGTGGCCCTGGGCAAGCAGTCGCCCGACATCGCCATGGGCGTCGACGAGGACGCCGAGCGGGGCAAGGACATCGGCGCCGGCGATCAAGGGATGATGTTCGGCTTCGCCTGCAACGAGACCGAGGAGTTGATGCCGCTGCCGATCGCGCTGGCTCATCGGATCATCAACCGGATCACCGAATTGCGGAAAGACGGCACAATCGGCTGGCTTCGGCCCGATGCCAAGAGCCAGGTGACCATCGAGTACGACGGCTACACGCCGGTCCGGATCGACACGGTGGTGGTCTCGACCCAGCACGCGCCGAGCGTCACCCATGCCCAGATTGTCGAGACGATCCGGGAGCAGGTGATCAAACCGGTCCTGCCGGAGGAGCTGATCAACGGGACGCTCCGTTACCACATCAACCCCACGGGGAAATTCGTCATTGGCGGCCCGCACGGTGACTCGGGTGTGACCGGGCGGAAGATCATCGTCGACACCTACGGCGGCATGGGCCGCCACGGCGGCGGGGCGTTCAGCGGCAAGGACCCCACCAAGGTCGACCGCTCGGCCGCGTACATGGCCCGGCACGTCGCCAAGAACATCGTGGCCGCGGAATTGGCCGAGCGGTGCGAGATCCAACTGGCCTACGCCATCGGCGTTTCCGAGCCGGTGAGCGTCCACGTCGACACCCAGGGGACCGGCCAGGTACCCGACTCCTTGATCGCCGAGCTGGTGCGCCGGCATTTCCCGCTGACCCCCTCGGGGATCATCAAGCACCTGGATCTGCGGCGGCCGATCTATCAAAAGACGGCCAGCGGCGGCCACTTCGGCCGCTCCGAGCCCGAGTTCACCTGGGAGCGAACCGACAAGGCCCACCTGCTGCGCGACGCGGCCCACGCCCTGACCGACGCGGCAGTCATCGTCTAAAGTATTGCCGCCCACGCGGCTCCGCCGCGGTTCCACCAGGATTCCAGATTCCAGATTCTGGGAGTATCGTCATCGGAAGCCTTGAATCTGGAATCTCTCATCGCTTCCTCGCGATGCGGGGATTCCTGATTCTGAGAACATCATCATCTAAAAACGGATTTGGAATTGGGATAGGAGTTACGCAGTTGGCCTTCCGGCCACCCCGGCGTCTGGAAAGATCGGCGAGCGAACAATGCGCCGGTCGTCTCTTGGGCCTTGCCGATCCAG
>JAJPJC010000388.1 GCA_021324445.1 Isosphaeraceae bacterium | reverse complement strand
TTGCCCTGGGCTGGATTGTTTCGGCCCCTTCGGGGCAAGGAGCGGAGCCTCCTGAGCCGATCGCAACGCATCACCTCCACTTTCCCTCTTGCATGGACTTACTTAGCGAAGCCGGGTAATTCTGCCAGGACGGTCAACCCCTTGCGGGCTCAATTACGGTTTTTCGGACTAGGCGGCCGAGCGGACCATGCTGGGTCCACGACTTCAGCTTCGTCCAGCCCGTCCTCGAGCCGTTCGACCGCCCGTGTGGCCCTCGGGTGGGCCGACGGCGTGGTGCAGCGTTTGACTCGGAGTGGGTCCGAGACGCCCCACCGAGGCGACCGCGAGAATTCTTTCCGATTTTCCGAATCATTGGCGACCGTTGCGGGCGCCGATCATCGGGGAAGGCCCCCCTCGGTCACAGCCGACGGTCCGGCGGTCGATTCCCTCTGGACCAGACGCCGGGGCATCCCACGCAGATAGCGGGCGAGGTCCGAGTAATCGTCGGTCCAGGCCCGGGAATTCGGGCGCAGCACAGGGAGCCGCCAGCGGGGATCGGAGGCCAGGCCCTCCAGGTCGTCCGCGCTCGCGGCCATCACGGCCCAGATCGAGGGCTGCTTGCCGGCGTGCCGCTCCTCGGGGCTGAGCGTCGTGTCCAATTGGATCCGGCAGACCAGCCCGGCATCCTGGGCCTGCCGGCCCATCACGGGCTCAAGGTCCAGGTATCGGTTCGAGAGGTTGAACACCAGCACGCCTCCCGCGGCCAGCTTGCCCCGATAGAGTCGAATCGCCTCGCGCGAGACCAGGTGCACCGGCACCGCATCGGAGCTGAAGGCGTCGAGAACGATGAGGCGATAGGCCCGATCGGGCGCCGCGCGGAGCCGGAGCCGGGCGTCGCCCAGCACAATCTCCAGCGACGCCGCGGCGCAATCCCGCAGATAGGTGAAGAAGCGCGGGTCGCGGGCGATCCGCACGACGGCCGGGTCGATCTCGTAGAACGTCCAGCGCTGGCCGGGGCGGGCGTAGGTTGCCAACGTCCCGGCACCCAGGCCGACGATCGCGACCTGTGCACCCGCCCGATCGAGCCGCGGCCCCAGTGCGGCGAAGACCTGGCCGATCGGTCCGGAGCGCGTGAAGTACGTCGACGGCTCGCGGCTCAGGGCCGGGTCGAGGCTCTGCTGCCCATGCAGGGTGCTGCCGTGGAACAGCCGATGGACCTTCCGCTCGGAGTCCTCGGTCACGCGCACGACGCCGAAGAAGTTGCGCTCGATGTGGAGCAGCCGGCCGCCCGGCCCTTGCGATAAGCCTCCGGCCACGAGCACCGCGCCGGCCACCATCGCGAACCGGGCCGGCCGGCGCCGCGCCGTCGCGCAGGCATACAGCCCCAAGCCCGAGGCGATCATCACTCCCAGGACACCCATCACGGAATCGGCCAGGCCCGCCTGATTCGTCGTCAAGAGGGCCGCGAGCAGGAAGACGACCACCGGCAGGAGGAGGTCGCTCAGCCACGGCCTGCCGGCCCGGCGCTCCCCGCGCCCCTCGAGTCCCGGCGCGACCATGCAGGCCAGGACCACCGCCAGGGGATACTCGACGATCCGATGGAAGACGACAGGAGCGATCACCGCGTTGAAGACGCCGCCCAGGAGACCTCCGAGGGCGATGGTCACGTAGAACGTCGCGAGATGCCGCGCCGGGGGACGCAGCCGCGCCAGCCGGCCATGGCACGCCACGGATCCGGCGAAGAATGCGAGCAGATGGAGCGGAATCCAGACGGCGTGGACGAAGCCGGCCGTCAGCACCAGCACCAGGGGTACGACGAGGACCGGCAGGGCCTGGGATGCAATCCGGACGAGGGCCGTCCCGGCGCCGGCGAAGGCGATGATGAAGCTGGAAAGATACAACGCCAGCGGAATCACCCAGAGCAGCGGAATCGCCGCGAGGTCGGTCGTCAAGTACGCGGTCACGCCCATCAGCCAGCTCGAGGGGATGAAGACCAGGACGAGCCACCGGAGCCGGATCCCGACTGCCGGCGGCGTCTCCGCGAGGGCAGCCGCGGCGTCGGGCCCCGCGCCGCCCGAGCGACTCAGCACGCGGGCGAGGATCCCACACGCCGTCAACAGGATCGCCAGGACCAGGAAGCCCGCCTTCCAGGCCCGACCCTGGGCGGCCAGGCTGAGGTTCGGCTCGATGACAAACGGATAGGCCATCAGGGCCGCGAGGCTGCCGGCATTGCTCGCGGCGTACAAGAAATAGGGGTCGTGCGCCCGCGGATGGCCCGTCACCGCGAACCAGCGCTGAACCAGGGGCGAAGTGGCCGCGACCACCAGGAGCGGCGCGGACGCCGAGCGGATCAGGCTCCAGAGCAAGGCCAGCGTGGGGTTCTCGGCCGTCGACGACGATCCACCCGGCTCGACCGCCAGCCCAATCGGTTGCACCCAGTAGCCCAGTGCCAGCAGGGCCGCCAGGCCGATCAGGAACGGCAGCGAGACCCGGCGCTGCTCGAGACCCTTCGCGGCGCGAAGATCGCCCGAGAGTGCATAGCCCAGCAGCAGCAGCAACTGGAAGTACACCAGGCAGGTATTCCAGACGGCGGGCGTCCCCCCGAAGAGCGGCAAGACCCGCTTGCCGATCATCGGCTCGGCCGAGAACACCAAGACCGCGGCGAGGAACGAGGTCAGGCTGAAGAGGAGAACGATCCCAGAATTCATGAGATGCGAATTCCGTTGGCGAGTCACTGCTTTCGGCCTACTGCCTTCGCTCCCGAGCGGCTACAATAGCGATGGTGGACGGGGGGGCGAACGGGGCCGGGCCCCCAAGCAGCCCGGGCATGGACCAGGAAGATTCGAGGATTCTCCTTGCCAGCACTACACCGACGGATCGCCAGCCGGCTCCGGTTCCGCGACTACCTGAAGAACTTCCGTTCCGGTGCGCGGACGGCCGGCTCGTCCCCCCTGGAGGCGGCGACGACACGGCCCAAGCACCGGTCCTTACCGCGATTGTATCGCGAGCTGTACCGGCTGTTGACCGGCTATCGCTTGACGCTGGCGATGGCCCTGGCGGGCTTGACGCTGGCGACGCTCTTGAAACTGATCCCGCCGGCGGCGACCAAGGCCGCGATCGATTACGTCCTGCTGGCGCGGCCGTTGCCGCCGGCCTTCGTGCGGTGGTGCCCGGTGGCGATCCCCGCGTCGCCCCAGGTCCGCCTGACGGCGCTGGTGGGGGTCGTGTTCGTGGTCTCGGTGCTGGGCAAGTTCCTGGGCCTGTCGACCCGATGGCTGGCCACGCGCACGACCAAGCGGGTGCAGGTCGCGGTCCGCCGCAAGGTCTACGAGCATGCGATGCGGCTGCCGCTGCACCGGGTCTACCAGCTCAAGTCGGGGGGCGCCTCCAGCCTGTTGCGCGAGGATGCCGGCGGCGTGGGCGAATTGATCTTCAGCATGCTGTATAACCCCTGGGCGGCCGTGGTCCAGTTCGTGGGTGGACTGGTCGTCCTGGCCTGGCTCGACTGGCGGCTCTTGCTCGGCGCGCTGGTTTTGGTCCCATGCGTGTATTACTCCGACCTGCTCTGGAACCGCCGGATCCGCCCCTTGTTTCGCGACGTTCGGAAGGAGCGTCAGGAGATCGACAGCCAGACGACCGAGGTCTTCGGCGGCATGCGCGTGGTGCGCGCCTTCGGCCGGCAGAAGAGCGAGTCGGCGCGGTTCATGGGTGAGAACCACTTCATGGCCCGGTTGGAGCTCTGCGTCTGGTGCATCTCGCGGTTCATCGAGCTGCTCTGGGAGTTCATCCTCCCGATGGCCTCGGTCGCGCTCTTGCTCTACGGGGGCCTGCAAGTGATCGACGGCCGGCTCTCGATCGGCGACCTGATGATGTTCCTGGTCTACCTGGCCATGCTGCTGGAACCGATGGCCATCCTGGCCACGAGCGTGACCCAGTTCCAGAACAACCTGGCGGGTTTCGACCGGGTGCTCGACCTGCTGGGCGAGCCCCGCGAGATGGCCGATTGCCCGGGCACGCGCGCGGTCGTGAAGCACCGGGTCGCCGGGCGGATCGCCGTCCAGGACGTCGCGTTCATCTATCCCGGGACGACCCGGCCCGTGCTGCACGACATCGACCTTCAAGTCGAGCCGGGCGAGACGATCGCCCTGGTGGGGCGGAGCGGGTCGGGCAAGACGACCCTGTGCAACCTGATCGCCCGGTTCTACGACCCGACCCGCGGTACGATCGCGCTGGACGGGGTCGACCTCCGCGAGATCGAGGTCGAGAGCTATCGGCGGCTGCTGGGGATCGTCGAGCAGGACGTGTTCCTCTTCGACGGCACGATCGCCGAGAACATCGCCTACGGCGACCGCTGGGCGACGCGGGCCCGGATCGAGCACGCCGCCCGGGCGGCCAACGCCGACGAGTTCATCGAGCGGCTCCCCGACGGTTATGAGACCCTGATCGGCGAGCGAGGCGTGCGCCTGAGCGGCGGCCAGCGGCAACGGCTGGCCATCGCCCGCGCCGTCCTGGCCGACCCGCGGATCTTCATCCTCGACGAGGCCACCAGCAACCTCGACAGCGAGAGCGAACGGCTGATCCAGCAGAGTCTCGCCCAGCTCCTCCGCGGCCGGACCTCGTTCGTGATCGCTCATCGCCTGAGCACGATCCGGCACGCCGACCGCATCCTGGTGCTTGACGACGGGGCCATCGCCGAGGTCGGCAGCCACAGCGAGCTGATGGCCGGCAGCGGACTCTATCGCGACATGGTCGAATTGCAGCGGATCGAACAGGGGGATGTCGTCGGCTGATCCGGATGGAGAGTCTACCTGGGGAGGACCTCCGGACCGTGCGCATCTCAAGAATTCCAAATCACAGATTCCAGATTCCAAATAGGGATGAATCTGGAATTGGGATAGGAGTTACGCAGTTGGCCTTCCGGCCACCCCGGCGTCTGGAAAGATCGGCGAGCGAACAATGCGCCGGTCGTCTCTTGGGCCTTGCCGATCCAG
>JAJPJC010000393.1 GCA_021324445.1 Isosphaeraceae bacterium | reverse complement strand
TCGATCGTTCCGCGGTAGGTCCGGGCGAATTCCTCGGCATCGCGCGCTGCGTTCGCGAGCTCCTGATCAATCCGCGGATCATCCGGCCCGGCAAAGAGGTCGGAGAGGTCCCAGGTTGCGGCCGGAGCGGGCGTGCCGGGTGGTAGAGAGCTCATTGGTGTTCAGTTCTCCCTAATCACGGTCTTCCCGCTCACAACGTTACGTGATCGTCTTCCGAGCGTCAAGGAAGCGGGCGGCAGTGCATGCGCATCGGGGTGAAGCGGTGTAAGGTTCTGTTCAGGCCGCGAGTACGCGTGTTCAGGTTGCAATCAGGGTGGATCTCGTAGAGTGGAATCGGCCTTCGCAGTAGGGCAGGGTGAGCAGCCGCCTACACAGGGCGCGTCGTCGTCCTTGGCGGGCTGAACTGACCACAGTTGGAGGAAGAGGGTATGGTTGACCTTGCGTATCGTCGCATCATGATCGCGACTGACGGCTCTGACGAGGCGGCCGCCGCGGCGGATCACGGCATCGCTATTGCCCGCGCCTTTAACGCCCGGGTGCTGGTGGTCGCGGTCCTGGATATTGGTGCTTTCACCAGCGTTCAGACGGGCATGTATGCCGCCGAATTCCTTGACGAGGAGCGTGCGTTTCTCCAGAAGTCGGTGGATGCAATCGTTCAGCGGACGCGAGCCGCCGGGATCACCGAAGTGACCGGGGAGGTAATCGACGGAGTGCCCCGGTCCGTACTCATCACCATCGCCCAGCAGCGCTCGGTGGATCTAATCGTTGCAGGTTCGCACGGACGGGGGCTCGTGGAGCGCCTGCTTGTCGGGAGTACGACCGAGCATCTGGTGCGTCATGCCCCCTGCCCAGTGCTGGTCGTTCGGCCGCCACGTACTCGGGGGAACACCTAGACGCCGCACATCTCCTTGATGGCTGATGCTATCCCCGGGCACCTCCGCCGCTGCCGGATGCCGGTCTTTGTGTTGGCGCGGAGCACGCCACTCAGGGACGACGCCCCGGTCTCCGGCAGGGGCAGGAGGCCGGAGCGCTGTCCCGGTGAGGATGCAGGTGCTTTATTTCTTCGCCTCGGCCTTGGGCCGATCCGTGCTTGTCGAGGACGATGTATCGGCGCCGTCGCTCGACTTGGACTTCTCCGCAGAGGGGCGATTGTCAGTGCAGTAGAAACCAGGCCCCTTGAAAATGATCCCGACCGGCTGGATGATCCGGGCCAGTAGTCCGCCGCAGGTCGGGCAGGTCTGGAGTGGTGGCTCGTCAAAGCGCTGGCGGCGCTCCAGCCGGCCGCCGCACGATGAGCAGGCGTACTCGTAGGTTGGCATCGGTCGACTTGGCCTCCCTTGCTGGTACGACACGATCTCGCTCAATAGTCTGCCCGGTTGGCGTTGGGGTGACGTTGGAGAAATGTCAGAGATCAATATGAACTGACCGGCTCGGGAAGCGGAATGCCCGTCTGGACAGGGAAGATAGCGCGGGTAGAATAGTCAACAGCAGACCCACCTGGTCGGGAGGCCGCATGTATCGTCCGCTCCGGTGCCGAACTGCTTTGCCGCGACTGTTCCTCACCGCGCTCTTGAGCGTGCTCTTCCTTTCGCTGGCCGCGTCCGCGTATGCCGCGAGCGGTCCAGACTATGCAATCCCCAGCGGCTGGTTCTTCACCGAAGCAGGGGGAGGTGGAGGACAGGGCTACGCGGTGCGCGATGCCGGCACTGACGCCCGCGGTCAGACCATCCGATTCTGGAGCGAGTTCCGCCGTCTCGGTGGAGTAGCGACCCTTGGCTATCCCATTGGCGAACCCTACGTGGGCGCAGATGGATTCACCTACCAGCCCTTCCAGCGGGCTCTGCTCCAGTGGCGCCCGGAACAGGGACGGGCGGTGCTGGCAAATACCTTTGAGATGCTGCAGTCAGCGGGGAAAGATGACTGGCTCCTGGCCGTTAAAGGCATTCCCCGCCCGATTCCCGACGACGGGTCTGGCGGTGACTTTGCACGGGCGGTGCAGATCCGTCTGGGATGGCTGACGAATGAGGCGATTCGGGCGAAGTTCCTGGCGAATCCGAATCCGGCACAGATCCAGGGGTGGGGGCTGGCGCAGGCGATCGAACTCTACGGCCTGCCGATGTCGCGGCCAGAAGCGCACGGGCCATTTATCAGCCAGCGTTTCCAGCGGGTGGCCTTCCAGTTGTGGACCGTGGCAGTGCCGGGGATGCCGGCCCCTGGGACTGTGGTGGCCGTCCTCGGCGGCGACCTGCTCAAGGAGGCAGGGCTGTTGCCGTCGGCAGGCGGAACGGGCCCCTCCGCCTCGACCACGCCAGCGCCTCCGCCCACGGTGAGCAGCTATCCCTGGTATGTCGCAAGCATCCAGGGGTGGCCGAACTGCGGCACGACTTATATCCGGGCCTACACCCGCGATGCGAACGGCAATGGGGTCAACGGCATGACCCTCAAGAGCTGGAATGACTGGGGTAACGAGTATGTCGCCAGTACGCGGAGCTATAACGGCAAAGATGGTTACTGGGATCGGGTTATTGGGCCCGGAGTCCGTCCGGGGCGGTGGTACGTCGTGCTCGTCGACGGCGCGGGACATCAGGCCTCGGATGTGGCAACGGTGACCTTCACCGCGAGCTGTGAACCCGGTCAGGGAAACGTCCAGGAGGCCGAGATCGAGTTCCGTGCCCGCTAACGCAAGGAAGATAAGGGCTGGAAACGGTTGACCTGGCCTCAGCGAGCCGTGTAGAGCTGTCGGGTCAGCTGAATCTGTCCCCAGTGTTCGCTTGCGTGGATCACCGCGTGCTCCAGGCACCAGGCGGCCGTTACTTCGACATCCTGACCATGGCGCGCACGCGAAACCCGTCGGGTAGCGCTCGGGTCGAGTTCGGCAAGCCGGGCGATTCGCTCGTGCACCTCGCGGCGTGCTGCGGCGATCATAGCGAGAAGCTCATCGGCGGTGTGGTGTGCCTGGAACTCGGCATCGCGGTCGCGCGCGACTGCATCGCCGACAGCCTGCCCCAGCCACCAGCGGAGCGAGCCAGTGACGTGCGTCACCATGGCGGCGATCGAATTGGTATCCGATGCAAGGGGGCGCCAGTTGAGGCAGGCCGGGTCGAGCGGACGAACCAGCTCAGCCAGGTCGTCGAGGATCTCGTCAAGGATGGCCTGGCTGGCGGAAAGATATGCGTTCACTGTTATCTCCTCCTGATGTCAGAAGATGATTGGCCCGGTGCGGGCCGCCTCGAACCCGGCGGGAGTTCCCAAAACCCCGAACGGTGGGGCTTGCGACCTTCCGCACGCTGTGCCCACCGGCGTGCTGCCGACGCGCTCGCTAATAACGCTCCACCGATCCTCGATCGAGAGGTGCTGTCGATCTTTTTTGCGAAAATGTGAGTAGCGGCCGCCGGGCAGGGAATGCGGTCCGCGGCCGTGCTCCCCCTGCGACGGCCAGCGGGCAGGGTAATTCTACATTGGAAGGCGTGGTGAGCCCAGCCGCCTGCGCGGTTTCAGCATCCCTGGGTGGCATCGAGGACTGCATTTTCTACTGAAGCCCATCGGGAATACCTGCCCGCTCTCACGGCATCGGTCGTGTCTAGCCTGAATCCTGGCGAACCAGGACCCCCGTGCGCCAGCGGCGGCGGAAGGACGGACGAATCAGCGCCTCGGGGGACTGGATCGTCAGGCCGCCGTCGACGACAAGGGTCGTGCCGGTAACGTAGCTCGACTCGTCCGAGGCGAGATAGACCGCGGCCCAGGCAACATCCTCTGGCTTCCCGTAACGTCCCAGGACCTGTGTCTCGGTCACCGCCCATTTCTCTAAAGGATCGGCGGCCAATCGTTCTTCCATGGCATCGTTGGCGATGAAGCCCGGGCAGATGGCATTGACCCGAATCCCCTTGAGTCCGTAGTCAATCGCTAGATTGCGGGTGAGGCCGATGACGCCGGCCTTCGCCGCGCTGTAGGCCGAAAAACCGGGGTTCGAGATGATCCCATTCACCGAGGCGATGTTGATGATCGATCCCCCGCCGGTTTTGATCATCTCAGGAATCGCGTACTTGGCGCCCAGATAGACCGACTTTAAGCACGCCTCGATGGTGAAGTCCCAGTCTTCCTCGGCGAGTTCGGTCGCCGCCCGTGAGCGTGCTGCGGCCGCATTGCTGACCAGAACATCGAGACGGCCGTACGCCGCGATGGTCGCGGCAACCATCCGCCGGACGTCGGCGGGGGAGCGGACATCGGTATGAACGAAGGTCGCGGTGCCTCCCTCCTGTTCGATCAAACGCACCGTCTCCTGCCCGGCCTCATCGCGCACCTCGGCCACCATGACCCGCGCTCCCTCGCGGGCAAAGATACGGGCAATCGCCTTGCCGATACCGGATCCTGCGCCGGTCACGATCGCTACCTTGCTGGCAAGCCGCATAGCATCCTCCTCGGTTTCACGAGAGCAGTCACGCGAGTATAGACGGCTCTCGC
>JAJPJC010000419.1 GCA_021324445.1 Isosphaeraceae bacterium | reverse complement strand
CTTTGCCACTGAGCCTCGACGAAGACCTCCTCGCCGATCACGGGCGCCGTGATCGGCTGCTCGGCGGCGTCGACGAGCTGGGCACCGGTGATCGTGAGATTGCCGGTCAACAGGGACCGGCCCTCGAGGGTTTCGAGGACGGGGCGGGCTCGGCGCGCGGCGCGGGCATCCCTTGACGTATGGCCCGCGATCCCTATAGCCTCCGGCAGCATAGCGGTCGATCTTCCGGGATGGTCCTCAGGACTCGCGATGTAGCGGAACCTCTGGCAACATGCCACTTGCAGGTCTGATCCTCAAGGGGATACCCTCGGACGATGCCCACTGTGCCTGTGCGGGAGGTCCTACAGAGATAGGCTCCGATGGCTAATTCCCGAACCAATCCTGCATCCAGTCTCGTCGCTCCCTACCTACTCGCCAGCTTCTGCCTCTTCTGGTTCTCCTTCACGCTGGCCGACCCCGACCTCTGGGGCCACATCCGGTTTGGTCAGGATATCCTTCGGACTGGATCGATCATCCAGACCGATGCCTACTCTTATCGGACCTACGGGCAAACATGGTTCAATCACGAGTGGTTGTCCGAGGTAATCCTTGCAGGCATTTACAACGGGTTTGGGCAACGCGGCCTGATCTTCTCCAAGGTTTTGGCCGCACTGCTGATCGTCGGACTCTGCTATGCCCATCTGCGTCATTGCGGGTTGGGACCATGGCGCTCGGCGCTCTTCCTGGTAATTCTGAGTCTATCGCTACGGATGAATATGGCAACCATAAGACCACAGATTTTCACCTATATATTATTTCTCATTCTACTGCTTATGATCGAGAGTGCGAGGACAGGGCGGCCGTATCCTCTTCCGGCACTACCGGTCCTCTTCGCGCTCTGGGTGAATCTGCACGGGGGGGTGCTCGCCGGTGTCGGAATCCTGGGGATATGGATCGCGGCGCGGATCGTCCGGGCACTCGGAGACGAGACTTCCCCGGCCATTCGAAGACTCGGAGCCGTGGCCCACCTCGGCCTCTTGGGACTTGCCTGCGGCTGCGCGTTGCTGTTGAATCCCTACGGCGCCGGGCTACCGCGATTCCTGCTGCTCACGGCCACAGGTCCCCGTCATGAAATCGAAGAGTGGAATCCCTTGTTGTTGCGAAGCCCAGAAGGCTATTAATATCTTGGCCTGTTGGCGGTGGGGATCTCCAGCTTGGTCGCGAGCAGCCGACCCCGGAGGCCTGAGGCGGTCTTGCTCTTCATCGTGGCGGCCCTTGCTCCTCTGCTCGCCAGGCGCCATTATCCCCTCTTCGCGTTGGCGCTCGTCGTGCTGGCGGCAGAGCACATCGCCGACTTATCGGAACGTGTGTTGCGGACCGCCCGGCTCGATTTCGGCCGGAACCGCCCCATCGAAGCCATCGGTTTCGGTCTCCCACTGCTCCTGATCGTTCTTTCACTTCCGCGACTCCGCTGTATTGCCCTCGAACCCTTGTACCCCGCCCGCGCGGTGGCCCTCCTGAAGCAGGCTAACGTCCGTGGGAACTTGGCGGTTTTCTACGACTGGGGTGAGTTCGCGCTCTGGCATCTGGGGCCGGACATCAAGGTCTCGATCGATGGGAGGCGCGAGACGGTGTATTCGGACAAGAGCTTTTGGCAGTCGATGGACTTCCAGCATGGAACTGGAGACTGGGACGCGCTGCTCAAGACCACGGTCACCGATCTCGCGCTCGTGCCTCGGAAATCGGCAACGTCCAATCTATTGAGCCGCACTGGTGGGTGGCTCCGTCTGTACGAGGACACTTTCTGCTCGCTCTTCGTCCACGCGGAGCTGCCGATCCGCGGCAGGCTCGAAGCGACCGCGGCTCCGGACATCTCCCCAGACGGAAGGGGTCTATGTTTCCCGGGTTCGCTCCCTCCCAAAAGAACTGCCAACCAAACAAGCAAACATTGAATCGTGGACGTTGGTTGGATGGTCAGACTTTTTCCCTCTTCTCCGACGATAAGACCCTTGACAACCGAATCGGGCGGCGTTACCTTCAGTCATCCGATCCAGATCTCTTATGGATCAGAGGGTTGCTGCGATGCGTGCCCTCTTCAAACGGATTTCGCAAGGGGTTGTTGAGCGGGCGCCTTCCATTCCCGGCGCTCGTTGTGCTCACATCTCACCGGGCACAATCGGCAAGAATCACACAGCCCCCCCCCTCAAGCTTGTCCCATCCGGATCATCGATTCCAACCCCATCCCGAATGGCCGCCCCGGCGCTTGACCGTTTCAGCACGAAGCGCCGATTGTTCGGAAGCGGGTAACCTCCCGGATGCGCCCGGTTTCCGTCAGGGTGCTCGGCGCTATAAGACGACGCCAGGTGTTGACCCGAAGTGTTGGCAAATTTCCACCGGGGACGAGCGTCCTCGCACGTAGACGGCATCCCCATTCAACGAAAGGCCATGGATAGGTCCCCTCAGCGGTGATCAATGAGGCATGGTCTTCGAGAGCTTTTCTGCGATCAGGCTTCGGTCAATCCAGTCTCTTTCGGGGGAGAGACAGCGATGAGACAGCACATCCGTGGGAGTTCTTCCGCCCTTCCGTTCCTTTTCGTCGCTGTTGTGGCAGCGACCATGGCGATGGCAGGGGAGTCGGCCTTTGCGCGGGATGTCGCCGCCTGGATTGGTGTCGGCCCCCGGATGATCATCGGGGGAGTCCTGGGAGGAGACCCCCCAATGTCCTGCTCGCCTTGCGACACCTCTGGAAAAGTCCAATGCCCGTCTTATCAGACGGTCGGATGCACCCCAACGTATGACGGGTGCTACTGCAGCCAAGACACAGACTGCAGCAACCATGGCCGAGGGTGCACTAAAACATGTGTGACCAACGGCAATCCCTATGAATGCGGCACGGGGAACACATGCAAGAACGCTACCTCGGCGAGTTGCCCGTGATATATCACATGTGGTCTCCCAAACGCATGATCTTTTAACGAATATCCAGTCGCTGGAATCTCCCCTCGCGGTGGTCTCCAGGGGGTGAAGATGTCGCGCTGCTTCGCGCCGTTATTGATCGGCCTCGTGGCAGGTGGACTCTGCTCTGTTTCGAACTGCGGTGCAACGGAGGTGCCCAGGCCCGAGGAGTTGCTCGCTCGATACGAGGCACACGTGGAAGGACTGCGCACCTTCAGCTTCGACACGCTCCAACTAGTCTACGAGAAGGGAGGGCTGTTCCCTGACTGGACCTGGGACTGGATCATCCAGGCACATTTCGCCCGAGCAGGAGACCGATGGAAGCTCCGATACCATATGGTCGGCTTCCACTTCTACGATCGTGTCGCGCCGATCAACGAGGTCCGAGAGGACGTCTTCGATGGGAGATCCTGCTTCATGGTCAGTCGAGACGATCGTGGGGTACGCGCGCTGACGAGCATGGATCTGGACGGTGCGCGCAAGCTACTCGCGGGTAACGGAGTCGGGCCCTGGAAGCTGAACGTCAGTGCGGAACACGACGCCGAGAAGCCGGAAGCGGCTCGCCGATACTTCATCCGGGGCGAAGTGTCGGACCTCTATGGTTATATTTATGTAGATGCAACCACGGCTAGCGAGTTGCTGCGCCAGAAGGCGACACGCCTCACGTCCGACAGGGAATCAATCGACGGGAGATCCTGTGAGGTTCTGCGCGGTATCACGGCCCATGGGACTCTAACCCTCTGGCTCGACCCCGCATCGCATTACGCACCAATCCGCTTGCATCTTTGGAAGGAGGGAAATGACCTCATGGATAAGACTCCGATGCGGCTGCTGAAGGCCGATGTCGGCCGATGGGTTCGCCCGAATTTGCCCCTCCGCAAGTACGAACTGCAGGAGGATTTCCGACTGGAATCGATTCAGGGCCGATTTGCCCCCGCGAGCTATGTTCGCAAAGATCGCTTCATCTACGAGGGTGGGCAGGAGTTCTTGCAACGAAATGAGTCCAGCCTTGAGCACATCCGATTCGATCTGGAGCCTGAGGATCTGGAGCCGACCTTGCCGATACCCGAAGAGACTCCTGTTTTCCTTATGAATGCGCCGGGGATTCGCGCGAAGTGGTCCGGCGGAAAGCTCGTGATGAATTACGACAAACCCTTGGTCGCCTCTCTCAAGGGGAAATGGGTCAGCGAGGAAAGGACGGTCCCGCTCTGGCGGCGCCCGCTGGTTGTCACGACCCTGGTGCTGCTGAGCCTGATTGGTATCGTTCTGGCTTGGCGACATCGCTCGGCGGCGACTGGGTGAGGGTAAATTTGGAAATCATTCGCGATCCCAATTGACCGACTGGAGGATTCTCGAGCGATGTGTCGTCGCCACCGTGAACACGATTATGTACGATCGAGTCTCCTTCTCGGATCGTTGCTCCTAATCCTGGCAGGCCCGTACGCGCCGCATGCAGTCGGCGCCCAGCGCAAGGAATCCGGACCGTATTGCGGGCTCTATTGCGTCTATGGTGCGCTTCAGTCGGTCGGTAAGGACGTTGCCTTCGAGACGCTCCTACGTCCGAGGTATCTCGCTTCACGTCAGGGCAGCTCGATCGAGGAGCTGCGGCAGGCCGTCATCGACTCCGGTGCCCATGCGGTCGCAATGACGGGTCTGGGTGCGGAGAGCCTTCGGAGTGCTCGGCAACCGATGATCCTTCACATTGCGGCCGCCGATGATCTCAGTGGGTATCATCACTGGGCCCTATTCTGTGGGCTGGAGGATGGAAAGGCAGGCCTCCTCGACGCACCCAATCCCATGGAGCGAGTTCCCCTTTCTGTTGTCCTTGCCCGGTGGGACGGGGCCGCCCTCATAGTCTCGGATGAGCCGAGCGCCACTCGATCGATCGAGATGGATGAGGGCATGTTTAAGCTTGATGTAATTTTGATGATCTTGCTGGCGGTGTGCGTGATCCATGGCGGTCTCCGACTCTTCGGGTCGGTCCGATCCACCGAGACTCCTCCCTCTGTCCGCACCTTGATCGTGCATGTGCTCGGTCAATCCGTTGTGCTGCTCGGCTGCTCGTTAGCGATCGGTATCGCGCTCCACGTCGTTGACGACACAGGATTCACTCGCAATCCCATCGCAGTGAGGTATGTGGCGGCGTCCAACATCACCCACTTTTTCCCGAAACTCACACTCGATGAAGCCCGCCGTTTCGCGTTCGAGCGGCGGGGCACGATCATCGACGCGCGCTTGCCGGACTCCTTCCGTTCGGGCTCTATCCCCGGCGCCATCAATGTCCCTGTGAGTGCGAGCACGGTCGAACGCCGCCAGAGTCTGGAGCACATCCCTCGCAACACACCGCTGCTGGTGTATTGCCAGAGCGAAAGCTGTGAGTTCGATGAGATCCTGGCCGCCCATCTCGCCCGCGACGGTTTCGAATCGATTTCCCTTTACCCCGGTGGTTGGACGGAGTGGGAGAAGCATGAGCACCCTGACCGAGTTGGCCAATAGCCAGGTGAGCGCGTCGCCAGGACAGACCACACCAGCCCGTGCCTTCTCAATCCACGGGGGCCGTCTCGGGCGCCGTCTGGCAGCCGGCTACCAGTTACTGGCCGGGCTGATCCTGGCCCTCTTCTGGCTGCGCAGCGGACTGGCGCACATCACGAATCCCTACTACTTCCTCTCATCCGTCTACAAGTATGAGATCCTGGGACCGGCATTGGGAATGGTCGCTGCAATGGGACTGCCGGCGCTCCAATTGACTCTGGCTGCGGCCCTGGTGACGAGACGTTTTGTGGGGGGCGCCTTGCTCCTCAGTGTTGCGTTGCTGGTTGTCTTTGCGGCGGCGCAGGCGTCGGCACTCGCGCGCAATCTCAAGATCGGCTGCGGTTGCTTCGGCGCTGCGGAGAGCCGGCCGCTGGACGCCGAGAGCCTGACGATTGCTTCACTGCTCTTATTCTGCGCCCTCAGCGCGCTCGTCTGTTGGTTCATCGCCCAGCGCCGGCGAATTGTCGGATCGGAGTCGGGTGATTGGACTTGATGATGCTTGCTTCGTGTCGCCTGGTTCGTCTGCCGAGCAGGATGCTGGGTTACGATGCGGGGTTTGCAGCGGTCGGGGGTAGATCATGCGCGGGCGGTGGCGGATGGCGACAGCGGGGTTTACGCTCATCGAGCTCTTGGTTGTGATCGCGATTCTGGGTCTTGTCGCTGGGCTGCTCTTGCCGGCCGTCCAGTCCGCGCGCGGGACCTCCCTCAGGGCGGTCTGCGCGGATCACCTGCGTCAACTCGGCCTGGCGTTACAACAGTACCAATCCGCCGTCGGCTCTTTTCCACCGTACAACCTTTTGGCCGTCTTGCCTTACACCCCGCCGCCCAACCCCGTGGAGGCGAGACTCGTTTCCGCACACACTGCGCTCCTGCCCCAGCTCGTTCAAGCGCCATTATATAACGCAATCAATTTCTCGGTTCCGTTTTACGAGGTGCCTGTCCCGATCGGCTACCCGGAGAACGAGACGGTGGCTCGCGTATTCGTCGATGTCTTCTTATGTCCTTCCGATCCACTTACCCGCCAGCATCCCTATGGTCCGGTGAACTACAGGGTTAACGCAGGCTCTTGCGGCCGGTGCGCCGTGGAGAACGGGCAAGACAGCGGTCTGTTCACGTCCCGAGGTGCCACCCCTGCCAGTGTCATCGATGGATTCTCGAATACCCTCGCATTCGCGGATAAGCTGGTAGGTACGGCGGACAATAACACTTTCGACCCCGGGCGGGACTGGTACGTGGTCGAAGTTCCGCTCGATGGGGCCACCACGTCGCTCTCCCAATGGATTCAACTCTGTGAACAGCCGTTCCTCGAGAGGCCTGGCCCGAGGCCCTCGGGCAGCTCATGGCTGATCGGGGCCAAGGTGGCAACCGCCTTCTACGTCGCCGAGCCTCCAAACCCGCGGCTGACCGACTGTGCGACCCACGTGGCAGGGGTCCTCTCTGCCCGAAGCCTGCATCCGGGGGGGGTCAACGTCGCGATGGCCGCTGGCTCGGTCCGCTTCGTAGGTCAAGGCATCGATATCGGCGTCTGGCGAGCTTTGGGTACCCGGGCCGGGGGCGAGGTGATCTCCTCGTCATCGTACTGAGGAAGACGATCCTCGGTAGGCGCAGTCGATTTCCTATGGGCCGCATGAAGAGACCGATTATCTCATGGACCGTCGCCACGGCGGAATCCCCTTCCTCATGGGCCGCAGCGGCTTACGCTGCCTCCGACTCGAGCCACCCGAGTTCGGAGTGGCCTGAATCAAAGCCTGGGGCCGTTGAATCCCGCAAACTCGGGGATGACGACCCGAGCTTCACCATCCCGCCACGTGGGGGCTGTTCTTTGCCCCACCCGGATCGCCTCTCACTCCCCTGATGCCGCGGAGGAATGCGGCCATCTCGCGGTTATTGGTCTCGTCGGAGTCGTCCTCCAGGGGAATTTGTCGGCATGGCGGACGACGCAGAGATGCTTTCGCCGCCCTCCTGGACCTGTTTATCATGATTACCGGACCGATGCGATCCCGCCGCCGCGCCGGCGGTTGGGCGACCATGCACCCGGCGGGGGGGGCCGAGCCGATGCCACTTCGTGACGACGCGCCGCGCGACCTGCTCTTCGGTCTGCTGGCGCTGCAGACCGGAATGGTCGACCGGCCCCAGCTCGTCGCCGCCTTCGGCGCCTGGACGGCGTCGCCGGGGCGGTCGATGGCCGACCTGCTCGTCGAACAGGGGGCGCTGAGCACCTCCCGGCGCGTCCTGCTCGATGCCCTGCTCGCCGAGCACCTGACCGCCCACCGCGGCGATGCCGAGGAGAGCCTCGCCGCGCTGGAGGTCGGGCGATCGACCCGCGAGGATCTCGCCGCGGCCGTCGGCCCGGAGCTCGAGGCCACCCTCGCCCACGTCGGCTCCGCGCTCGACTCGACCGTCGACGCCGACCGGACGACCGCCTACGGCGTCGGCACCGCCACCAGCGACGGCCAGCGCTTTCGCGTCCTGCGCCCGCACGCCCGGGGCGGCCTGGGGGCCGTCTTCGTGGCGCTCGACGGCGAGCTGAACCGCGAGGTGGCGCTCAAGGAGATCCTCGACCATCGCGCCGACGATCCCGCCAGCCGCCAGCGGTTCCTCCGCGAGGCCGAGATCACCGGCGGGCTGGAGCACCCCGGCATCGTGCCGGTCTACGGCCTGGGGACCTATGCCGGCGGCCGCCCCTACTACGCCATGCGGTTCATCCGCGGCGACTCGCTCAAGGAGGCCATCGCCCGCTTCCACGCCGACCCGGCCTTCAAGTCCGACCCCGGCCGCCGCTCCCTGGCCCTGCGCGGACTGCTCCGGCGCTTCATCGACGTCTGCAATGCGGTCCACTATGCGCACTCGCGGGGCGTCCTGCACCGCGACCTCAAGCCGGGGAACGTCATCGTCGGCAAGTATGGCGAGACGCTGGTGGTCGACTGGGGCCTGGCCAAGGCCACCGGGAAGGCCGACCTCCCCGCCGAGGAGCGGGCGCTCTCGCCGTCCTCGTCCAGCGGCTCGGCGGAGACCCTGCCCGGATCCGCCCTGGGCACGCCGGGCTACATGAACCCCGAACAGGCCCGGGGCGAGCTCGAGCGCCTGGGGCCGCGGTCGGACGTCTACAGCCTGGGCGCCACGCTCTATTCCCTGCTCTGCGGCCGGGCGCCGTTCGAGGGCGACGACATCGGGGCCATCCTTCGCGCGGTGTGGGAGGGCCGGTTCGATCCCCCCCGGCAGGTCGAGCCGGGGATCGACCCGGCGCTCGAGGCGATCTGCCTGAAGGCGATGAGGCTCGATCCGGAGGAACGCTACGCGACCGCGAGCGACCTGGCCGGCGACATCGAGCGGTGGCTGGCCGACGAGCCGGTGTCGGCCCACGAGGAGCCGGCCTGGGACCGGCTGGCGCGCTGGGGGTGTCGGCATCGTCCGTTGGTGGCCGGCGTCGCGGCCCTCCTGCTCACCGCGGTGGGGGCCCTGGCCGTGGGGCTCTACGCGGTCGGCCGCGAACAGGGCCGGACTCGCGCCCAGCGGGACCGGGCCGAGCAGGCGCTGCTCGCCGAGTCGCGGGCCCGGAAGCGGACCCGCGAGACCCTCGACGAGATGACGTCGCAGGTCATCGAGGACCTGATGGCCCGCAAGGGCTCGGCCAGGCTCGAGCCGGCCCAGGAGGAGTTCCTGGAGAAGTCCCTGGCGCTCTACCGCGATTTCGCCGCCGAGACCGGCAACGATCCCGCGGTGCGCTGGGGAGTGGCCGAGGCGCATCGCCGGATCGCCGTGATCCAGCGACGGCTGGGCCGGCTCCCGGCCGCCGAGGCCGCCCTGGCTCAGGCGCTGGCGATCGCCGACGCGCTGGCGTCGAAGTTCGCCCGCGAGCCGCAGTACCGCAAGGGTCAGGCAGTATTCCATCACGGTCTCGCCGCGATCCAGGAGGATACCTCCCGTCCCAGTGAGGCCGAGGCCCACGAGCGCCGGGCCCTGTCGCTCCTGGCGAGCCTGCCCGACGAGTTGAGGTCCGATCCCAGGGTCATCGGGGATCAGGCCAGGAGCGAGACCACCCTGGGTAACGTGCTCTTCAGCCTGGGTCGGTTCGAGGACGCGGAGCGGGCGACGCGGGATGCCATCGCCACGGCCCGCAAGGCGGTCGCTGCCTCGAGCAGGCCCACATACCGCTATACGTTGGCCCTGATCCTCGATAATCTCGCCTCGCACGCCAACACGAAGGGCCGCTACCCCGACGCCGAGGCGCCGGCCCGCGAGGCGATCGGCCTGTTCAAGGGCCTGGTCCGCGAGCAGCCGTTCGATCCCTCTTTTCGTTCGTTACTCGCGACGGGCCTGGAAACCCTGGGCACGAGCCTCCGCGCGACGGGGCGGACGGCGGAGGCCGAGGCGGCCTACCGCGAGAGCCTCTCGACCCTCGGGCCGCTCGCGACGGAATTCCCGGGAGTTCCGGACTACCGCTCCAACATGGCCCGAACTCATGACTCGCTCGCGATCCTGATGGCCACCGACGGCCGGCCCAGGGAGGCGGAGCCCCACTGCCGCGAGGAGGTCGCCATCTACCGGAGGCTGGCGGACGACTTCCCCTCGGAGCCCCGGTTCCAGGACCATCTTGGCGGTGCCCTCGGAAACCTCGGCGTGCTCCTGTACACGACCGGCCGCACCGTCGCGGCCGAGGAGACCTATCAGGAGACCATCGCGGTCCTGCGCCGGCTCGCCGATCGCTACCCCGACCGGTCCGGTTACCGCTCCAGTACGGCCGTCTGGCTGTTCAACCTGTCGCTGCTCCTGCTGAAGTCGGCCCAGCCCCGAAGGGCCGAGGCCGCGGTGCGCGAGGCGATCGGGCTGCAGCGCCCGCTGGTGGCCGGCCAGCCCGGGCAAGCCCGCTACCGGTTCCATCTGACGAAGTCGCTCACCGTGCTGGGGGATCTCCTGAACGGCGACGATCGGCCGGCGGAGGCCGAGGCCGCGGTCCGGGAGGTCGTGGCGCTGCTGTCTCGGCTCGCCGCCGATTTCCCGAAGGTCGTCGAGTATCGCGAGGAACAGGCGAACTCCCTGGGCCATCTGGGCACAATCCTTCG
>JAJPJC010000456.1 GCA_021324445.1 Isosphaeraceae bacterium | reverse complement strand
TCTCTCGGCGCAGAGCTCTCTGAGGCTGGCGACGATCTCGGCGGGTCCCATGGCCATTGCCCTCGAACGGTCCGGTGACGCGGTCTCCCGCATGCCCCTGGATCGAAGCCTCATATTCTTAATTTCGCGGATTTTACCCGGCCTGTCCAGGCGTGTCGATGGACTACCGTTCAAACCGTGGGGATTTTCCTGATGCCGGGGGAAATCGTGCCGAGCCCTACCCGGCAGGTCCGGTGCACCGATACAATGTAGTGGCGGCCGTGCTGATGGTGGACCGCTCTTCCGAGAGGCGCGATCATGCGGCAGGCATCGTGGGGAATTTGGTTCGCACTCGGTTACCTGGTGGCGGCTCCCAGCCCGGCGGGCGAGCCGGCCCGGTCCCCGGGCGAGGTGTTCGACGCGGCGGCCGCCGAGCGGGGCCGCATCGCCCTGACGTTGCAGGGCTTCCTCAAGCCAGAGTGGTCCGAGTCGGCCTATCGCCGCGCCGGGCGGCTCTGGGACCAGCCCGCTCCGGATCCGGGACGGGATCCGGACGGCTACGCGGCGGCCTTCCGGCATCGCTACGGCCTCCATCCGGCCCCCTATCCCAACGATGGCCTCCCCATGGGCCTGCGGCGCGGGATCGGTCGCGACGGGGTCAAGTCCGGCCTGCAGATCGACTGCATGGCCTGCCACGGCGGCTCGATCGGAGGTAAGAGCTACGTCGGACTGGGCAACACCCAGCTCGACCTGCGTCCCCTGCTCAACGAGCTGACGATCGCCGACGGCCGGCGGCCGCCCCCCTCGACCTTCGTGCTCAATACGTCCCGCGGGACCAACAACGCCGGCATGGTCGCCGCCGTCCTGCTCAGCTTGCGCAATCCGGACCTCTCGTTTCGCGCCTTCCCTATGCCCCTGGGCGTCAACCTCCCCGAGCTGGACACGCCCGCCTGGTGGCTCCTGAAGCGCAAGCGGACCATGTATTACGACGGGCGCACCGACGCCCGGTCGGTCCGCACCAACATGCAGTTCATGCTCGGCGAGAAGACCCTCGAGGAGTTCAAGAAGCTGGAGCCCACCTTCCGCGACCTGCGAGCATACCTCTTGAGCCTCGAGCCGCCCAAGTATCCGTTCCCGATCGACTCGGCCAAGGCGGCGCGCGGCCAGGTCGTCTTCGAGGAGACGTGTGCCCGGTGCCACGGGACGTACGGCCCCGGCGGCCGGTATCCCAACAAGATCATCGCGCTCGACGTCATCGGCACCGACCCGGCCCGGGCGAAGGGCCTCTCCGACCGGCACGTGGCGTACTACAACTCCACCTGGCTGGGCGCCGTGCATCCCGTGAGCCTGGAGCGGAAGGGCTACCAGGCCCCGCCGCTCGATGGCGTGTGGGCTACCGCCCCCTACCTGCACAACGGCTCCATCCCGACCCTGCACGCCCTGCTCGCGTCCTCGACCCGTCCCCGGCGGTTCACCCGCCCGCCGTCGACCGGCTTCGAGCACTACGACACGACCCACGTCGGCTGGAGATTCACCGAGGTCTCGGCCGAGGAGCTGGCCTCGACGGCGCGCCGGTCGCCGTTCCAGGCCAAGTTCATCGTGGATACCGGCCGCTTCGGCATGAGCAACGGCGGGCACACCTTCGGCGATGACCTCTCCGAAGACGAGCGGATGGACCTCATCGAGTATCTCAAGACGCTCTGATCCGAGCCGCGACGGTCAGGGAGCGGGTGCCACCCCGATCCGGGGCGCGACGGTCAGGGAGCGGGTGCTCCACCCCGGCCGGGACGTCCGCTCGCTCACGCTCGCGGCTCGGAGGGGCTCGATTCAGCCCCGTCCGACCGCCTCGGCCGGTGCGTGGCCGGCACCGGCCGCGGCGATGTTCATCGCCTCGAGCGCCAGCAGGGGCTCCATGGGGGCGATGACCAGGATCGTATCGTCGGGAGCCAGGGTGATCTCCGGGTCGGGATTGACGTTGACGGTCCCGGTGCGCGGATCCTGGTGCATCACGACGTTGATCCGTTTGTCCGCTTGGATCTCGCCCACGGTCCGCCCGACCAGCCGGCCGGTGGCGCAGACGACGATGTCCGTCAGGTGGACCTCCTGCCCGGCGAGCTGGAACGGCTGGTAGACCTTCCGCCCGGTCGCGGCCGCGATGAAGGCCGGCGCCGCCACCTGCGAGGTCGAGATCGCCGGCATGGCGAAGGCGCCGGCGACCTTGGTGGCGAGCGTCTCGTCGAACAGGCGGAGCACGATCTTGGCGCCCGGGTTGAGTTCGCGCGCCGTGATGGCGACGTCGAGATTCGTCAGGTCGTCGCTGGTCGTGACGATCACCGAGCGGGATTGTCGGACCCCGGCCTGCTCCAGCACGGAGGCCATGCGGGCGTTCCCCTGGATCACCGGGATGCCGCGATCGAACAGCTCGCCGAGGAACGGCGCGCCCGCGGCCATCTCGATGGCCACGATGCTCTCGCGCAGCTCATTCAGCCCGCGGATCACCTGGTAGCCGACCTTCCCGACCCCGACGACCACGAAATGGTTGCGGCACAGCGAGGCGAGCATGCGGTTCCACTCCGGCAGATTCTGCTTGCGGTTGAAGACCAGGAACGCCAGCCGGATCACCGAGTCGGCGATCGCGCCCAGTCCCACGATCGGGAAGAGGAAGAACAGGGGCTGCAAGTACCACTCATCGGGGAAGTCGAGCGACGACTCGAGAAAGATCATCAGGAAGACGGCGTGGCACGCCTGGGCGAACCGGAGTCCCTCCCGGCCGTAGAAGGTGTGGAGCACCCACCCGCCGCCGAGCACCAGCGACGTGAAGACGCCCAGAGGCCAGCGGAACTCCCAGAGCAGGTACCTCACGAACCGGAGGTACATCGATATGCGGAGGGGAGCCCGCACGCGGGGGATGATCGGCCTCATGGCAATCTTCGTCATCGGTCATTAGTGAAGGCGGTGAGTCGGGCGAACGCACCGAGTCATCGGACGCTGGAGTGCCCATCTCATCGGCCCCGGTCGCCACCGGAGGGCGCGCCCCGAACTAATGACTAATGACTCCCGAGCGAATCGAGGACCTCGCCGATGCTGCGGTCGAGGATCGCCGCCATCTCGTCGACCTGCTCGGCCGTGACGATCAGCGGG
>JAJPJC010000091.1 GCA_021324445.1 Isosphaeraceae bacterium | reverse complement strand
GTAGGGTGGGTGAAACCCACCACCGGAAGACCTTGGCGGGCTTGAAGATCGGTGGGTTTCACCCACCCTACAACATCGACTTCCCCACCCTTCCGAGACAGACTCTTAGCCCTTTCCCGTTGGCGCGACGGCGTACCTGAATACATGACGATCCAGACACTCGATGATCGAGAAGCTGGCGAGAAAGAGTGCCTCGGCCTCAAGAACACTCACCTCTGCGGTCCGCGCCCCAGTCTTCCAGGCGAAACAAACGAGCTGCGTGTCGTCCAGTCCGACCCCTTCGAACACGAACGACCAATGGCCGACCCCGTTCCTGACGCGTCGAAAGAGATCGTGATTGAACAGGTCGCGCGCTTGAGCCAAGGTTGGGTAGTCCGCGTGGTTGCGTCGGAGCGACACGTTCAGGCGCGAGGTCTGCGCCCGCAGGAATCGTCCGAGAGGACCATCGATGACGAGGAACGCGGGGAGCCACGGCGCGACAAGAGAACCAATCGCTGTCGGAGTTCGAAGTCTCGGTGTAGCGTCTCGGTCATCGGCTTGAGTCCTCCTTGTGTAGACGAACTTTCAAGGATGGACAAGCGACCGCAATCAGGGTTCGCCGAAGGGGCTAACGCCCAAATTCAGCGGCCCGCCGCAGGCGGGTCCGCTGCAATGCTTCGTTAGGCTCGCCGCCTCCCACCCGTCCGAGAACCGACCCGTCTGCCCTTCCGATGCCGGGGGAGGCCGGTCGATGGCGTCTGGTCGGTCCCCGACGCGCCGCGGCCCTTGTCCGGCCCACCCAGCCGACGTAAGCCTCCTCGGTTCGCAGACTGGAATGCAAGGCCCGGGTCGCCATCCCCACCCGGTCGAGCAACCGGGGCGACCCGGGGCCCGACGGCACCTCGGTCGTCTCGATCCGTTCCCGACCAGGAATCGGTTCCAGCCTCATCAGTCGACTCTTCACCGAGTCCTCGGTAATGTCATGTCATCATGATCGGGTCGCGCCCCGGTGTCACGAATCGACCGGTGTGAGTTGTGCCAAGGGGGCTCGGAATCCGGCTATGTGCCGCGACCCAGGGCGCGCCGCAAGAGGTTGTGCGTGATCGTTTGCACCCGTTCGTCGGGTCCGTGGGGGCGCGACCAGTGGGACCAGGGCAGGGTGTGTCCCGGCGGTGCTGAGAGCCCCTGCGCCCAGAAGATGGTCGCCGCGTTGAACACGAAGTTCCCCTTGGGGCCTGGGTAGATCGTGGCAGTCCATTTCTGCGGGGTCTGGCCGCTGACCCAGGCGGTGCCCGCCGCGACGATCTCCAGGCCGGGGAGCTGCGGCGGGTCGCCGTGGTATTCCCAGCCGATCAGCCCGGGGATCCGGTCGCCTCGCTTCATCCCCGTCCCTTCAAACATCCAGTGTTCGGGCTTGACGACCGTCCAGTCGCCGCCGCCGTTGACCGGCTCGATGTTCCGCGCGCCCAGGAGCAGGCCCTCGTCCGGCCCGTGTTCGGGGAACGGTCCGTGCTCCTTCTGCCGGTTCCGCGCGTGGACGGCTTCGCCGCCGTAGGGGCCGCCCCGGAAGATGATCCGCTTCGGCCGGCCGTCGCTGCTGGCGCGATAGGGTGTGACCCAGCAGATCGCGTTGCCCGAGAGGAACAGCAGGCTCACCCCGGCGTCGCGCATCCGCTCCACGCTGCGATACTGCCGGATGTCCCAGTATTCGTCGTGACCGACGCTGATGAACACCTTGCACCGCAGACCTCGATCGGGCGTCAGCATGTCGCTGTTCGAGCAATACGCGACATCGTAACCGTGTTGCTCCAGCCAGTAGGCCAGCGGGAATTCCAGCGGCAGGAACTCGCCGGAACCGAACGTGAGCGGGTCATTCACGACGGCCTGGTGCTGCGCCTCGCGGCCGTACGGCCGATCGAAACTCACATCCGCCCACGGCCCTTGCCCGCCCCGGGGATGGGTGTAGAGCGAATCATTGTTCGGCCACCGGTTGTACGCCTGCCAGGTATTATCCGAACACTGGAACAGGATCTCAGCGGGGCGCTCATCCCGGACGATGAAGACGACATAGCTCTGCCAGTACGGTTCAGCATCGCCGTCGACGATGGTGGTGAGCCGCCCGAGATAGACGCCGCTGAGCCAGTCGCCGGGGATGGTCAGGCGCGTGACGGGCTCCCAGCGGCACTCATGCAGATTCTTGGGGCCGGGCTTGGGGACCGGTTGCGCCTTGCCGTCGAACGGGCCGAGTGTCTTCACCAGCCGGGCACCGCGCCCGCCATAATAGCCCATGCGGAAGAGCTCGATCCGGAACCGCCGCGGCGGATCCGTCGAGACCAGGATCTCGATCGTTTCGCCGACTTTCACGCTCTGCTTCGAACAGTAACCCTCGATCCATGGGGAACGGAAACCGCCCCGATCGGCCCGGACGCGCGTCAACTGCCAGTCGGTTGCACCGGGCTTGCGGTTCTCCTCCTGGACCGGGTTGGACGTCCGATCGGCGGCCGTCGCCGGCTCCCCGATCGACCAGGGCAGCGCGAGCGTTCCCCAGCCCGCGGTCAGTTGCGCCAGGAAATCGCGCCGCCCGCGCAGTGAAGGAGGGCGATGCCGTCCGCTCGATCCTTGTGGTGGCATTGGGCAGCACTCAGCGTGGACGCCGTCCGGAATCCGCTCTCCCTTGACTCTGGCCATGTGAGCGCCCCGCTGGCTCCTCTGAGGAGCGGCCGTCACTCGGGCCGTCAACCGTGTTACGATACTCGGAAGGGACCCGGCACCGCAAGGAACCGCAGGGTCCTGAGGCAGTGTGGGGACTAACAGGGAAGAATCTCCAGGCGCGGCGCGAAATGTCTTCGCGGGGCTGCCCCCATGCGGCCGAAGGATCGCGGCGTCGATCGGGCATCACTGCGGATGCTGGCCCGGTGGTGCGAGAGTCGTCGCAGGCTTCGGGTGCGGCCCTCGAACCACCGGATTCGACGCGGGACGCACTCGCCGGGGAAGACCCGCTGGGCCACCAGCTCGATGGCCGCCAGATTCGTCAGGGCGGCGATGTAGCCGCAGAGCGTGGCCCAACCCAGGCCCAGCGCCGGGCATCCGAAGCGAAAGGTTGCGAGGAAGACCACGGTACTGAGATTGGCCGGTGGAAGGGTCCGCGCAATCTGGCTCGCCTCGGCCGGTCCTTCCTCCAGGTGAGTCACCGCCAGAAGAACCGTGGACATGCTCGGGAACATGCTGACCAGTCCCGCCCAGCTCGGGCTGGCGATGGCGGCGGTGATCCCGACCAGGGTCACGTAGACAACCGGGATGAACGTCCGGAAGAGAACCGTCCAGGTCTCGGACCCGAGGACACCCGTGCCGCCAGCCTGAGGCATGCCGATCCGCCCCGCCAGGTGCGAGGCCAGCCCGAGGGCGGCCAGGGCGATGGCCAGGCACTCCACCGGGCCGACGGGTTGGAGAAAGCCCAGGCCGAACGCGACCGTGAGATAACCGGCGACGGCGCAGGTCAAGGCCCCGGCCAGGTGCCAGCCGAGGCGCACGGCCTGCGCATAGGCCAGCGGCAACGCGACCGCGGCGACCAGACCCAGCAGGCTCGCTTCGGCCATCTCGGTCGCGCCGGCAGCCCCCTTCTCCCAGCCGCAGAGAACCAGCAGGACCGCCGTCGAGCTGGGAAGCCCCAGGACCAGGCCGCTGGCCCGCGGTCCGATCTGCTGGCTCAGCCTCCTGATTCCATGAATGACGGCGATCATTACGACGCACTTGATGAGCAGTCGGGTAATCATGGTCGCGGCGTCCGCGGCAAGGTGCTGTCTCCGGGTGGGAACCGCTACGGATTCTTTTCGGACTCCCGCCTTAAAAAGATGAGACCCTTTGTCGATTTTTCAGAATCCGGGATCTGGCTGGACCCTGTGGGCTGGTGAATCCTTTCGGATCAGGGACTTTGATCGGGCCCTTGACCGGCCGAAAACCGGAGAGCGTGGTTGCAACCGACGGCCTCGGGGAGGAAACTCGGGGCTCTCCCCGGTCGATCGGGCTTCGCCCGTGGTCGAGTGGAAGACCGGGCTCCGCCCGAACTCCGGGAGTTTCCCCGTGTTGTCTCGCCCCAGGCTTGGCCTGGTTCTTCTCGCGGTGATGAGTCTCGATCGCGCTGCGGCGGCCGGCCCTCCCGCGCCGACGCGCCGGCCCCTGGACCGGGTGGTTGATCTCGACCTCGGCGAGTCCCAGCAGGTCGAGCTGTGCGACGGGTCGAACGCCCAGGTCAAGCTGCTGGGCCTGGACGAGCGGCGCGACCCGATCCGCGACGCGGTGCGGCAAGCCCGGGTCCAGGTCGCGGTCAACGGGCAGACGGTCGAGCTGATTTCCGCGACCTACCATCTCCCCAGGACGGTCGCCGGAGTGCAGGTCGACTGCCCGATCACCCGGGGCTATTCGAGCAACACCGACCAGGACCACTGGGGCCTGGCCAAGGCCGCCCGGTTACGGCTCTGGCCGGCCGGATCGCCCTGGGTCGAGCCCGGCACATTCGTCTACCCGGTCCGCCAGCGCTGGTTCGCCAGCATGACCCAGATGGCCAACGAGCCGACCTATGTCGATGAATTTGAGGATCCCTCGCGGCGGCGGATCTACTACCACAGCGGGCTCGACATCGGCGGCGCCGAGGGCCTGGCCGACGTGCTCGCCGCGGCCGCCGGTCTGGTCGTCTCCGTGGGCAAGGCTGCATTGCCCGGATACGAGGGAACCCCCACCGACCCGCGTTACGACGTCGCCTACGTGCTCGACGACCGCGGATGGTATTACCGCTACAGCCACCTCCAATCGTTCGACCCGGCGATCCAGCCGGGGGTGACGGTCGCCCTGGGGCAGAAGATCGGAGTCCTGGGCAAGGAAGGGGGCAGCGGCGGCTGGTCGCATCTCCATTTCGAGATCGTCAGCCGCCAACCATCGGGCCGTTGGGGCACGCAGGAGGGCTATGCGTTCCTCTGGGAGGCGGCCCTCCGCGAGCAGCAGCCCGCGGTCGTGGCCGTCGCCCGGCCGCACCACGTGGTCCAGGTTGGCGAGCGAGTCCCGCTCGATGGCACCGGCTCGTGGACCCGCTCGGGCAGGGTCACTCGTTACGACTGGACGTTCTCCGATGGCACGACCGCATCAGGCCCCCGGGTCGAACGGACCTACTCCCAGCCCGGCGAGTACAGCGAGATCCTCAAGGTCAGCGACGATCAGGGACACATCGCCTACGACTTCGCCGTGGTCCAGGTGCACGAGCGCACGATCTCCCGGCCGCTGCCGCCCTCGATTCACGCCGCCTATTCCCCGACGCAGAACATCCATCCCGAGGAACCCGTCACGTTCAAGGTGCGAACCTTCGGCACCACGGACGGGAGCGAGACCTGGGACTTCGGCGACGGTACCCCGCCGGTCCAGGTGCGCTCCGACGGCAACGTCCAGGCCCTGGCCCCCGACGGTTACGCCATCACGACCCACCGCTTCGCCCGGCCGGGCGACTACCTGCCCCGCGTCGAGCGCACCGACCGCCGCGGTCGCAAGGCGACCGCGCGGCTGTGGGTGCAGGTGCGGCCGGAGCGGTAGATCGGCTTGATCTGGTCCCGAACCTGGGCGAAACCGGGGACATCTGATTGGTGGCCCCTTCCGGGGAGGGCCGTGCGGGAGGAATGACATGAACATCAGCTTTGAGATCCCGCCTGACATCGAACGCGAGATCTCCACCGACGAGGTGGACCTCCACGGCGAGGCAAAGGAGGCCTACCTCGTCGAGCTGTACCGGCAGGACCGGATCACGCATCACCAGCTCGCCGAGGCTTTGGGCCGGACCCGCATTGAGACCGATGGCGTTCTCAAGCGATACAAGGTTTCGCCTGGTCCAACCCTTGAGGAGATGAGAGCCCAAGCCGCTGTATTGAGGGAGGCCTGGCCTGAATGATCGTCGTCTCCGACACGACGCCCCTGAACCTTCAGCGACGATGGCGGTGCTGGTAATTGACCGGCAAGGCTCAGCTTTTCGGCTGGATCAGCTCGAGCTGATCTTCCCTCACCTCGATGTAAGCGGGCCGCGGCTTGCGTCGGAACATGACGCGGTAGATTTGTTCTCCCCTCGGCCCGAGAGGGCCCCGCAATTCGACAATTCGCCCACACAAGCCTCCGGACCGGCCGATCTTGACGCGGTCCCCGAGGTTGAAGACAAAGGCCGATTTCTCCCGCTCGTGTTCGGCCATCGACCGTTCCCGATCGCTAGGGCGCCCAAGGATCTCGCCTGAGGATCCTTCGCAATTGATTGTACCTAATTCTGTCAAGCGAAGCTGCCAGCCCATCGCAGGAATTCCGCCAGGCTTGCACATCGGCTATCGAAAGGCCGCCGGGGGGGACAATCCCTTGGTGCGCCGCCACGTTCCGCCATCGATTCAAGTCGGACAAATGGCGCAGGCGCAAGTGATTGGCTGGATCAGCGGGCAGATCCAGCTTGAAGCCGAAGCGGTCGAAGTCCTTCCTCAGGTTGTCCAGGCTGGGATTGCCGCGATCCAGGGCGCGGTGGTCGATGAACTGGGTTTGGATGAGTGTCTACAGCGAGCCTCGTACCTTGGAAGCGATGACCTGGGACGATACGACGTACAGGTCACGGCAGAAACCCTGGAAGTGGGCGCTGAGCAGAAGGACGTATCCGCGAAGATTCTCATCAACAAGGTCAGGGTTCGGCGGAACCTGCGCCAAGCATGCAACACGCAGGGCGTCGATGGCGTTGATGCGAGGCATTCGCTCATTCTGCCAGTCGCGCAGAGCCTTGGAGGGCATGGCCTTCTCCTCGGGCTTTGGGGCCCGCAGCGGCCGAGTCGCGTGAATGGGCCGAGCCGAGAGACCATCGCAGCCACCGACGAGGTCGCGTACAATAAGATTCGTCATGGTCCACGAGCAAGAACAGTTCCTGGACGTGGTCGACCGCGACACGGCCGAGCGGCGGTGGTGGTCCGCGCTTCGGCCGGAGATCCTGGCGGCCGAGGAGGTCCCGCTGGCCTCGGCCCTGGGCCGCGTGCTGGCGCGCGACGTCCTCGCCACCGTCGACGTCCCGCCATTCGACCGCTCGAATGTCGATGGGTTCGCCGTGCAGGCGCAGGATACCTTCGGCGCGGCCGAGGAAACGCCGCGAGATCTACGGATCAATTCCGAGGAGCTCACCACCGGCCGGATGCCCGGTCAGACGGTCGAGCCCGGCTCGGCCACGTCGATCGCCACCGGCGGCGTCGTGCCGCGCGGCGCCGATGCCGTCGTCATGGTGGAGCATGCCTTTGTCGACGGGAAAACGCTGCGGGTCGTCCGCCCGGTCGCGCCCGGTGCCCACATCACCTTCGCCGGCACCGATATCGCCCGGGGCGAACGGATCCTCCGCCGCGGGACCATCCTGACGGCGCGCGAGACCGGCATCCTCGCCGCGATCGGAGTCGGAGATGTCTCCGTCGTCCAACAGCCGCGCGTCGGCATCCTCTCGACCGGCGATGAGATCGTGGCCCCCGGCGAGCCCCTCCGTCCCGCCGCGATCTATGACGCCAATTCCACGATGATCGCCGATGCCGTGCGCGAGCTGGGAGCCCAGCCCATCCCCTTGGGGATCGTCGGCGATGTGGAGGACGAACTCGAGACGGCGATCGCGGAGGGCCTGGCCGCGAGCGACCTGCTGCTCTTGAGCGGCGGCACCAGCAAGGGGGCCGGTGACCTTTCCTACCGTGTGCTCGCCCGGCGCGATCCCGGGATCATCGTCCACGGCGTGGCGCTCAAGCCCGGCAAGCCGATCTGTCTCGGCGCCGCCGGCCGTAAGCCGGTCGTCATCCTGCCCGGCTTCCCGACCTCGGCTATCTTCACCCTCCACGAGTTCGTGGCGCCCCTGATCCGCTTCCTCGGGGGACGCCGGGTCGAGAAGCCCGAGACCACGACGGCGCGGATGCCGTTCCGATACAACAGCGAGATCGGCCGGACCGAATACCTGCTGGTCAACCTGGTCCAGGGCCCCGACGGTCTCTCGGCCTACCCGCTGGGCAAGGGCTCGGGGTCCGTGACGACCTTCAGCCAGGCCGACGGATTCCTCACGATTCCCCGGTCGCAGGAGTTCGTCGAGGCGGGCGAGACGGTCTCGGTCGTGGCGATGGGGCGGGGGTTGTCCCCGGCCGACCTGGTGGTCATCGGCTCGCACTGTACCGGCATCGACCTCTTGCTGGGGATCCTGAACGATCGGGGCTTCACGTCCAAGACGATCTGGGTCGGTTCGCAGGGCGGTCTGGCGGCGGTGGCCCGCGGCGAGTGCGACCTGGCCGGGATTCACCTGCTGGATGCCGAAACCAACCAGTACAATCGGCCCTTCCTCCCGGCGGGGGCGACGCTCCTGCCCGGTTATGGGCGGATGCAAGGGATCGCCTACCGCCGGGGCGATGGCCGCTTCGAGGGGCGCAGCGTCACGGAGGCCGTCGACGCCGCCTGCCGGGGCGGCGACTGCCACCTGGTCAATCGCAACCGCGGCAGCGGCACCCGGATCTTGATCGACCGGCTGCTGGCGGGCCGCCGCCCGCCCGGCTACGCCGTGGAGGCTCGCTCGCACAACGCGGTCGCCGCGGCGCTCCAACAAGGGCGTGCCGACTGGGGCGTGCTGATTGCGCCGGTGGCGGCGGCCTACGAACTGGCGTTCCTCCCCCTGAGCGAGGAGCGGTTCGACTTCGTCATCCCTGATCACCGCTGGGATCGACCGGCGGTCGCGGCCTTCCGCGAGCTGTTGACGACGCCGGAGGTGCGCGGCCGCCTGGCGCGGGCGGGATTCCACCTGGATCCGGAGACAACGCCATGAGCCCCGGCGCGGTGGTCCTCTGTGGCGGCGCGAGTCGCCGGATGGGCCGTCCCAAAGCCTGGCTCCCCTTCGGTCCCGAGCGGATGCTTCAGCGGGTCGTCCGGCTGGTCGGCACCGCGGCGCGGCCCATCGTGGTCGTCGCGGCCCCGGCTCAGGAGCTTCCCGACCTGCCCGCCGACGTGGCCATCGTCCGCGACCCGGTCGCCGGTCGCGGACCGCTCCAGGGGCTGGCGGCCGGGTTGGCGGCCCTCCCCGATCCGGTCGAGCTGGTGTACGCCACCGCGACCGACGTCCCCTTCCTCCAACCGCCCTGGATCACGCGCCTGGTCGAGCTCCTTGGGGCCGACGACCTGGCCATCCCCTTCATCGACGGGTATCACCACCCGCTGGCGGCCCTGTACCGCAAACCCATCGTGCTGCCGGCCATCGAGGGCCTCCTGAACGCAAACCGGCTCCGGCCGGTGTTCCTGGTGGAGGCGGTCCAGACCCGAATCGTGACCGAGGCCGAGATGCGCCCGGTCGACCCGGAGCTCCGCACGCTCCGGAACCTGAATCATCCCGGCGATTACCAGAACGCCCTCCGCGACGCCGGCTTGAGCGAGGCGGAGACCGCTGAGAGTTGATAACCCAACCGGCAGCAGTCAGTCGAAGCCGAGAAACGCCCTGCGACTCTCCGGGCACTCGGGTCGGGCCTTGCTTGCATTCCTGACCGTTTGACCGCAAACTCAGAGTGATGGAATTCGAGATCGTCGGCGAGATCACTGACATCGAGACGATCGAGGTCGGCACTGCGATTCGTGAGTTGCCACGCCTACGGAGGCACTACGGCGTCGGCCGTTGGCGCAAATTGAAAGGGGTTGCAACAATCCGCTTGGCAAGCGGGACAATCCGGCGGGCCGAACTGCATTGGTACGAGGCCCACGGGATCGGACGGAAGGAGCTCAAACGGAAGCGCTATCTGGATTAAACCATGAGAAAATCCAAGCAGTCTGAGCCGGTCTTTGCAGTGTGCATCAACAATCGGGACTACCCGGCGTCCCTTGAGCTGCACAAGATTTACCGCGTCTTACCCGACCTCGAGGCGGCCAAGGATGGCGATATTCGCGTTGTCGATGAAAGCGGCGAGGATTACCTCTATTCCGCAAGGGATTTCATCGTAATCGATGTCCCCGCGGCGGTCCGGGGATCCTTGATGAGAGCGACTTGAGGCGGACACCTTGCAGTCCCAGTTCGCGAGCGGCGCGGCGAGAATGCCGCCGAGTTCGAGCGCACCGGAATCGCTCACCCTTCCCTCGAGCCGACCGGTACCCGAGAGTCCGTCCGAGAAGACTTGCTCCCTCGTCCGTTCCTTCGGTCGCCGACTCTCTTCGGCCTGGGAAGATCGATTTCGTTCCTCCCCGGCTTGGCGAACTCTTCGGCGCCGTTCTTCTTGCTCGCGTTCGCGCTGTCTCCGAACACCAGAGTCCTTGCGCAGGTCGGGAGTGAGAAGAGTGTCTCGCACCATGAAGAGGAAACGACCATCGGGGATTCCTCTCTCTGAGCAAGGGGCGGTCCGACTTCGTGATCCCCGATGACCGGTGGAAGCGACCGGCCGTTACCGCCTTCCGCGCGCTGATGGCCACGCCCAACTGCGGCGCCGCCTGGCGCGGGCGGGATTCCACGATGCGCCCGGTCGACCCGGAGCTCCGCACGCTCCGGAACCTGAATCATCCCGGCGATTACCAGAACGCCCTCCGCGACGCCGGCCTCCGCGATGAAGACGCACCCGAGCGGTCCTGACCAGGGCGGGCCTCGGCACCACGGACGCACTGCTCCGCCGGCTCGCCTGCCCAGGTGGTTCCTCCGGCGACTTGCCGGCTGGCCGGCCGATCGGCTTTCCGAAGCCGGTGTAACCGGATTCGCGTGTGCGGGCTCTTTACACTAAGAGGTCATCAGCGACGAGCCGGAGCTGTCGCTCGGAGCGGGTGACTCGGCGCCATGAGTCCTGGTTGCTTCGGTGCGTCGCGCCCCGCAAAGCCCGGCTTGGACCACCCTCCCAAAGACGCGGTACAGACCGGCGCTCGACGTCGTTACCCCAGCTCAGCGAAAAGTTTCCGGCAGAGGCCCCCCTCTCCCACTGCCCACGAGCCATGCGACGGGCGATCGGGCCGGCGGGAGCGGCGGGGCGGGCATCGTGTCACTGAGTGCATGCACCTCGGGTTCTCAAAGGAGGCGGCGATGGGTCTGTTGCCTGCGAGCGGCGGTCCTCTCGCCCGATTACTTATGGCCAGTACGTTCGCCAAGCGGCTCATCCGGCATGAGGGCGTCTCACGGACCGAAGAGTTGTCGGACGAGTCGCTGCTGGAACAGTTTCTGAGTGGAGATGGCATCGATTCCCAGGAAGCCTTCCGCGCCCTGGTGGTGCGCCACGGGCCGATGGTGCTGGGGATCTGTCGCCACGTGCTCAACCAGGATCACGATGCCGAGGACGCGTTTCAGGCGACCTTCCTGGTACTGGCGCGGAAGGGGAGTTCGATCCGGAATCGGAGGGTGCTCTCCGGTTGGCTTCACGAAGTCGCCTACCGGATCGCGATCAAGGCGCGAGCCAGCGCGGTCCGCCGTCGCAGCCTCGAACGGGAGGGGATGGCCATGTTGCCACCGGCGATCGAGCCGAACCATCAGGACCAGCAGGCGGCCTGGAACG
>JAJPJC010000480.1 GCA_021324445.1 Isosphaeraceae bacterium | reverse complement strand
AGCCCCTGGGAGAGCGTTCCGGCGCCTCCCCTTGGAAGAGCCCCGCAGGGGCGAGAGTCACCCCTGTCGCCCCTGCGGGGCTCCTGGGAAGAGAGGGGGGGCTCGGCACTCCGCGGTCCACCAGGGGCTGACGCCCCTGGCTCTTGACCACCGCCCCTCCGGGGCTTTCGGAACAGACTCTGAGTGATCAGGCCCTCGCAACACTCGGCGGCGGCCTTGCACGTGTGAGCCATCAGCGGGCTCATGCGCGCGACCAGCGCGGCCGCCGTGCCGCAGATGTCGGCGCAGTCCACGCACAGGTGCATCGTCCTGGCGTGCTCCCTCTTGCCCTCGGCAACCTGCCGATAGCAGTGGTGGAAGCCCTTGTTGCACGCATTCATCGCCGCGGCGCAGTCCTTGGCGCACCGATCGTGCATGTCATCCTTGCCACCCTGGGCGGCCTGCGCCTCGCTCGCGCCGGCCACGGCGGTCAGCCCGGCCGCGGTCGCCCCGAGCACCCCGAACAATTCTCGACGATCCATGATCATCCTCCTGTTGCCTTCTTCCATGCCAGGGCGGGCGTGTTGACGTCCACAGTGGGACCACTGCCGAATCCCATCCCACTTCGCCCCCGGGCGGCCCGCCCCAGCTCTGGACCCGGTCCGGGGCGTGTTTCCTCACGAGACCACGACGGGGCCGTTGCGGCTCGCCGCCTCCTCCTCCAACTCCTCAAACTGGCTCAGGCCGTGCAGCTTTCTCCACCGTCGCTTCTGGACGGCGAAGTAGAGCACCGGCAGGAACACGTCGATCACTTCGTCGGCGATCAGCAGGCCGCCGAGCACCGGCGCCGCCATCGGCCGGATCACCTCGGCGCCGACCCCGCTGGCCCAGAGCATCGGGGCGATCGAGATGATGGCCGCCCCCTCCGTCAGCAGCTTGGGCCGCAGCCGGTGGACCGCCCCTTCGAGGATCGCCTGGCGCAGTTCGGCGATGGAGCCGATCCGCTCCAGCCCCCCGCGCTCGTCGATCGCCTCGCGGAGGTAGACCAGCATCACGACACCCGTCTCGACGGCCATGCCGAAGCACGCGATGTAGCCCACCTGCACCGCCACGCTGAACGGGAAGCCGAAGAGCCACTGGAAAATCGCGCCGCCGGCCAAGGCCCCGAGCACACTCGTCATCATCAAGAAGGCGTCGGTCCAGCTCTTGTGCGTCAGGTAGAGGATCAATGCGATGGTGGCGATGACTGCCGGGAAGACCAACCGCAGGGTCTTCTGTGCCCGCACCTGATGCTCGAACGTGCCGGTCCACTCCACGTACATCCCGGCCGGGAGCTTGACCTTTTCGGCCACGACGCGCTGCGCCTCCTCGACGAACCCGACCTCGTCGCGGCCCCGGACGTTGAGCTGGAGGTAGGCGCGCAAGAGCCCGTTCTCGCTCTTGATCATCGACGGACCCTCGACCACCTTCACCTCGGCCACCTCGGCCAGCGGGACCTGAACCGGCTTCTCCGCGCCGGCCGCCGGAGCGGCGCCATGTGCGCCGCTACCACCCATCCCGCCCATGCCGCCGGCCGCCTCACCCATGCCCGAATCGGCGGCCATGCCCTGGGCCGAGACGAGGATGCGCCGCAGCGCCGCCACGTCGTCACGGTAGGCCCGCGCGTAGCGAACGCGGACGGGATAGCGCTCGCGACCCTCGACGGTCATCGTCAGCGGCTTGCCCCCCATCGCCACCTCGACCACGTCCTGGATGTCACCGACGTTGATGCCGTACCGCGCCGCCTTCTCGCGGTCGATGTGGATCTCGATGTACGGCTTGCCGATGATCTGGTCGGGGAAGACGTCCGTCGCCCCGCGGATGCCGCGGAGCGCCTCGGCGATCTCCGCCGTGACCCGCTGGATCTGCTTCAGGTTCGCGCCGAAGACCTTCACGGCGATCTGGCTCCGCACGCCGGTCGAGAGCATCTCGATCCGGTTGGCGATCGGCTGGGTGAAGCTGTTGCCCCAGCCGGGCATCTGCAAGGCCGTGCTCATCTCCTCGACGAGATCCTTCTTCGCCTTCTGCCAGAGCAGCAGGCCGCCATACGGTTTTTGGAGTTGCTTCTCCAGCGCCGCCTGCACCGCCCCCAGCTCGTCCGGCTTCGCCTCTCGGGCCGCGAGCTTGCGGTCCCGGCCCAGCTTGGTTAGCTCGTCGAGGGCCGTCTCGGTGGAGATGGCGACGGCGCGGTCGAACAGCTCCCAGTTGATCCGCTTGGTCCGCTCCTCCAGCCGACGCTCCTGCTGGGCGGTGAGGTGGTCGGCGATCCGGCCGAAGAGGGTCGGCTTCGGGAAGCCCAGAACATCGCCCGCGATCTCGGAGGCCCGCTCCACGGCCGTGGACGGCGGGCTGAGCAAATCCGGGCGCTCGCGGAGCACGCCCGCGGCCACCAGGCCCCGCGCGGCGTCGCGGACTAATTCGGCCACGTCGTCGGGGAGCGGCTCCACGGCGAGCCGGTCGCCGTAGGTTTTCACCAGCGGCACGGCCACGGCCTCCCGCTCCGCCGCCGTCGGCTTCCGGGCGACGGCGGACGGCGCGACGCGGGAGAGCAGTTCGGCGATGGCGTCGCCGACAAGGGCGCGGCCCAGCTCCGGCCGGAACTCGTCCAACCGCCGCCGAGCCAGCCCGCGGAGATCCTCGTCGACGCGGCTCGTGACCGCCATCGCCGCCTCGTTGACCAGGCCCTCGCGGTCCGCCGCCGAGCCGGGGCGATTGAGCAAGCCCCGGGCCACCAGGGCGTCGAGCGTGGCCCCGGTCAGGGTCATCGCGTCCTCGAACACCAGCTTCCGCTTGGGCCAGAGCCGGTGGTCGCGGAGGTTGACGATCGTCTCGATCATGTCCAAGGGAGCCGGGTCGGTCGGGGTGTCGGCGCGGCCCGCCTTGCCGACGACCTGCCAGACCTCGGGGAACCCGCGGAGCACCTCGTCGCGGACCCGGAGGTCGTCGCCGGCCTGCGTCACCGACGCCCGCGGCACCGTGGTCGGCATGTCCATGATCGATCCCTCGTTCAGGTCGGGCATGAACTCGCGACCGAGCTTCGTCGAGGCCACGAAGCCCAGCCCCACGATGATGACGAAGAGCCAGCAGACGAGCGTCGTGCGGTCCATCAGCCACGAGAGCATCGGCTTGAAGATCTCGATCATCGTTCGGACCAGCCAGTTCTCGTCCTCCGACTTGATCCGCCCCCTGAGGAAGATTGGGATCAGCGCGGGCACGAGCGTGATCGAGAGGAGCGCCACGCCGACCAGGGCGAACGTCTTGGTCCACGCCAGCGGGTGGAACAGCTTCCCCTCGCGGCCTGTCAGCGCGAAGACCGGCAGGAACGACAGGATCGTGATCAGGACCGAGAAGAAGATCGGCCGCCCGACGGTCCGGCAGGCCCGGATGACGATCTCGGTCGTGTCGCCGGTGATCCGCTGTCGGCCGAAGTGGCGAGTCAGGTGGTGCGCCGCGTTCTCGCCCATCACCACCGCCTGGTCGATCAGGATGCCGACCGAGATCGAGATGCCCGCCAGGCTCATGATGTTCGACGACATGCCGAAGAGCCGCATCATCAGGAAGCTGAAAAGGATCGCCATCGGCAGGGTGATCGCCACGACGAAAGCGTTGCCCAGGTGGCCCATGACCAGGAGGATGGCGACCGTGCAGACGATCAGCTCCTCCTTGACCGTGCCGCTGACCGTCTCCAGCGCCTTGTGGATCAGGGGCGTGCGGTCGTAGAACGGGACGATCCGCACTCCCTGCGCCCTCAGGCTCACCCCGAGGGCCGTGATCTTCTCCTTGATGCGCCGGGTGACCTCCAGCGGGTTCTCCCCGTAGCGCATCAGGACCACGCCGCCGACGGCCTCCCTGCCGTCCTTTTCCAACACGCTCCGGCGGAACTGCTGACCCATCTGCACGGCGCCCAGGTTCTTCACGAAGATCGGGGTGCCCCGGTGCTGGGCGACGACCGTCTTCTCGATGTCGTGCAGGTTCCCGATCCAGCCGACCGAGCGGATCAGGTACTCGGCGTTCCCCTGGTGGATCACTCGGCCGCCGACGGCCGAGTTCGACCGCTGAATGGCCGAGTAGACCTCGCCCAGGCTGATGCCGTAGGCGCGGAGCTTGTTCGGGTCGATGTCGATCTGGTACTCCTTCGGCGCGCCGCCGACGGAGGCGACCTCAGCCACGCCGGGGACGCTGTTGAGTTGGTAGCGGACATACCAGTCCTGGATCGAGCGGAGCTCACCCAGGTCCTTGCCGTCGCCCTCGATGGTGTACCAGAAAATCTGACCGAGCGCCGTGGCGTCTGGGGCCAGGTACGGAGTGACGCCCGGCGGCAGGAACGTCGAGGCGATCGAAAGGCGTTCGAGCACCCGCTCGCGGGCGAAGTAGAAGTCGGTCGCATCGTCGAAGATGATGACGATCATCGAGAAGTTGAACTCGCTCGACGAGCGGACCACCTTGACGCCGGCGAGCCCCTGGAGATTGACCGAGAGCGGGTAGGTGATCTGGTCCTCGATCTCCTGGGGGCTGCGGCCCATCCAGTCGGTGAAGACGATCACCTGGTTCTCCGACAGGTCGGGGATCGCGTCCACCGGCATCGTCAGCATGGCGCGCGTCCCGGCGACACCGAGAAGGAGCGAGGCCACGATGACGAGGAAGCGGTTGCGGACCGACCACTCGATGATGGATTCGATCATGGTCGGCTCAGCCTCCGGTTTGGTGATCGTGGCCGGCCGCCGCCATCGGCCCGCGCACAGGGGCCGGCTCGTCGGGCGGCGCTTCGTCGTCCTTGGAGGCCGCCGGCCGGCTGGACGGGTTGAGCCGGCTCTCGGCGTCGACCAGGAAGGCGCCGGCCGCGACCACCTTCTCGCCGGGGGCGAGCCCTTCAAGCACCGGGAAGCGGTCGCCGGAGCGGGGCCCCAGGACAACCTTCCGGCCCTCGTAGACTCCCGGCTCGGCCTCGACGTAGACCATCGTCAGCGCCCCGGTGTCGATCACCGCCGATTCCGGCACGCTCAGCACGGTGTCCTTGGGCGGCGGGGCGAGCCGGGCCAGGTACTTGTCGGGATCGGCCTTGAGCTTGGGCGGGCACGCCTTGCAGCAGGTCCAGACCTTTCGCCCCTTGACCTCGACGAGGATCGGGTCGCCCATCGAGCCCAGCTCCGCCCCGGTCACCGGACAGATCTTCTGCTCCTCGACCGTCGGAGTCCCCTCGGCGTCTCCGGTCGCCAGCCCGAGCTTGGCCAGGTACTTTTCGGGATTGGTCTTCAGCTTGGACGGGCACGCCTTGCAGCAGGTCCAGACCTTCCGCCCCTTGACCTCGACCGCCACGGGCTCGCCCATCGACCCGAGCTTGGCACCCGTGACCGGGCAGACCTTCTGCTCTTCGGCGGTCAGGCTCACCTGTCGGACCAAGCTGTCCCTCCGCGATGCCGGGGCTCGTCGCACCACCTTCTGGAACATGGGGGTCTCGGCCACCGGCGTTTTCAGCGTCACCGTGGCGAACATGCCGGGCCGGAGCCTGTGGCCGGGATTCTTCAGGTCGTAGCGCACCTCGACGGTGCGGGTCGCCGGGTTGAGGTGCGGTTGGATGAACGCGACCTTGCCCCGGAAGACCTGGCCCGGGTATGACCCGACGGTCGCCTCCACCTCCTGGCCCACCCGCACCAGACCGACCTGGTCCTCGTAGACCTGCGCCTTCACCCAGACCGACGACAGGTCGGCGATCTCGAAGAGCGGCTGGCCCTCCGAGACGTACTGCCCCTCGACGACGTTCTTCTTGTTCACGTGCCCGTGGATCGGCGAGTAGATCGGCACCCGATAGTCGGCGTGGCCCTCGCGGAGCATCCTGTCGATCTGGGCCTGGGTGATCCCCCAGAGCTTGAGCTTCTCGGTCGAGAGCCGGACCATCTCATTCGGGTCGCCCAGGACCCTGCCCCCCACCGCCGAATGTGCCCTGCCGGCCGCCTCCGACCCGCGACGCTGGTTGATCAGAAGTTCCCGGGTTGCCTGGTACAGCTCGGGGTTGTAAAGCTCGGCCAGGATCTCGCCATCCGCGACGTCGACGCCGGTGAAGTTGATGTACAGCTTCTCGACGCGCGACATCCCCGGGACCTTCGAGGCGATGTGGGCCTCCAGGCGCTCGTCGATCTCGACGGTGCCGACGGTCGTCAGCGTCTCCGCCAGCGGGGCGTAGCCGACCTCCACGGTCTTGATGCCGGCCTGCTTGATCCGGAACGGTGCGAGCTGGACGCGGGCCAGCACGCCCTCGGGCAGGGCTTCCTTCTCGCCCTTCTTGCGCTTGGCCAGCGGCATGCCGCAGATAGGGCAGGTGCCCTGCTCGTCGCGGACGACCTGCGGGTGCATCGGGCAGTAATACTCGGTGGTCGAGGCCGACGCGACCTTCTCGGCCGTCGGCCGCATCCATTTGTCGTAGTAGTTCCAGAGGGTATCCCAGTAGGCGAACGCCAACCCGGTGATGGCCATCAGGGCGACGAACCGGAGCCGGAGTTCCACCACCTTGACGACGAGGCGGAATTTCTTCCACCGCGAGATGGGCGGATGGGCCGGCGCAGCCGGAGCCGGTCCAACCGGCTCGGGGAGGCCCGAGGGGGAATCAGAAGACATGATCGGAGAATCTCCCTCGCCGGCCATCGCAAACGCACGGCCGACGTCTGGATAGGAGGTGTGGGGTCAGGTTGAGAACGGATCGACCGCGGGGCTCCGGGCCGAGGTCCTTCGGGTGTGGACCACCAGCGCGGATGCCCATCGCAGGAGAGACGAAAGCGTCTCGGCGAGGAAGTGATTCAGATCAGTAAGCGCGCAGTGCTCAGGTAGAGGGGAGACTTCGGCGGGCTGGCCGCGGGCTGAATCAGGCGGGCAAATGTGAGCGAAGAGAGAGCAGGGACGGCTGGAGCGATCGATTCGCCCCGATCTTGGCTGGGGCAATCCTCGGCGGAGCGTGATTCCTGCCGAGTTGCCGGAGCGACCGGCGCGCTCGACCGGCATTCGCAGGGTCGAACAGGAATAGTGAGGATGCCTCCGCGCGAAAGCAGAGCGACCGGTCGCCGGGTCGTCTCAGAGCGTGATGGGACACGCGCCGGCATGCAGCAGCAGACGGTGCAGACGCGCTTGAGGCAGCAAGAGCGGGCGCCGGTCCCCAGGGCACGCGAGAGCGTGGACGCCGAGGCATCCCCCACGACCGACAGCATCCCCACAATCGCCGCGAAGGCGACCCAGGTCAGCCGGAGGTGATGACGGAGGTCGGTCATGGGGACATCATGTCGAAATTGCCCAGTTTGCCAACTTGGGAGTATTATACCGTGAAGGCCCGAGGAGGCAAGCTCAAACCCAGCTCAAGGAATCCCGATCGGGGCTCATCCGATCATCCGGCGGAGGGACCGGATGATGTAAGCGTTCTCCGGGCGGTTCCTGGCGGCGATCCGGAGGAACTTGCCGGTCTCGAGGCCCTTCTTGTCGTCGCAGGTCCGGGTGTAGATCCCGCGCCGGATCAGCAGCCGGCAGACCAGCTCCTCGGCAACCAGGCCGTTGCAGAGCTCCACCAGGGCGAAGTTGGCGGAGGTCGGGTAGACATGCAGCCCGTCGATCTGGGCCAGGGCGGCGAAGAACCGCCGCGAGTTGCGGATGAACCGGATGCGCTCCCGTTCGTAACGCTCCTGGAAATCCGGCCGGGAGTACAGGTCGAAGAAGTACTCGGCCAGGCCCGAGGAGTTCCACAGGAACCCGTTGCCGAGCAGGGCCCGGACCCGATCGGGGGCCATCACGGCGTAACCGGCCCGGATCCCGGCCACCCCGAAGTCCTTGGACATGCTCTTGACGACCATCAGGTTCGGGAACCGCTCGACCTCCTCCGCCACACTCCAGTACGCGAAATCGTTCCCTTCGCAGGCGAAGTGGATGAAGCTCTCATCGACGATCACGTTCGGCACGCCGCGCAGCTCCTCCAGGAGCTCGACCAGGATCGCGTGCGGGACATATCCTCCATCGGGGTTATTGGGGTTGATCAGCACCACGGTGTCGGGCCGTTCGCGACGGACCAGCTCCAGGTACGCGCCGGGATCGAAGCGGAACTCCTCGTGCTTGCTCAGGAAGTTGAAGACGACCTGCGTATCCGGCCGGACGAACTCGTAGTAGGGCGAGAACGTGGGCAGGTTGACCAGGATCTTCTGCCGGGTGAAGCGATGAAGGATCGCCTGGATGATCTCGGCGGCCCCGTTGCCCACGAAGATCGAGTCGGGCTCCAGGTCGAGCACGCGGCCCAGCTTGGTCGCGATCACGCGGTTCTGCGAGGGATACAGTTCCAGCAGCGCGCGGAGCTTCCGCGGCCGGATCACTTCGCGGTGGAAGTGCATCAAGAAGAGCTTGGTGGCGTAGGGGTTGGAGAGGAAGCAGGCATCCACCTTCATCCGCAGCTCGGGGATCAGCTTGGCGAGTGTCCAGGCGCTGGGGGAATGGGAGCCGGCCTCCTTCTTCAATCGCTTGATCCGCTCGGCCAGGGCCAGCTCGCGCGTGGTGAAGCCCAGCCGCCGCGGGGCCGTCTTGGGCGGCCGCGGCAGCCAGGGCGCCGAGATGTCCAGACCAAAGGGCTTGAATTTCAAGCCCGGCGGGCGGGGACGCGGAACAACCACTTCATCCTCGCGGGGCTGGTGGGTTGGTAGGCGACGCATCCCACCATCCTGGGGGGCGCGGTCGGCAGCGGGTCGCGATTGCCGTTGCGGGAGGGTTCATCCCGACGCAACACGTTCTTCACCCAACTTTTGCACATCCTAGAAGGATTTCCGCCGCCGGGCAAGGATCCAGTCTGGCGATCTCGTGCCGATTTCGATCGCCCCAGTCGAGGGGACAGGGCGATGGCCTGGAGCCGTGCGACGACGTGGCCCTCGTCGCCGGTCGCCAGCGGCTTCCGGCTCACGTTGGGAACCGCCAGATGTCCCGGGCATTCTCACCCAGGATTCGTGCCCGGTCCTCGGGCGTGTAGAAGTCGAGCACCCGCTCGACGAATTCGAGTTCCTTGTCCATGGGCAATTCCCAGCGGGGCCGGGGATAACCCGTTCCCCAGATCAGCTTCCGGCCGCCGAACTCCTCGTAGACGGCCTTGAAGAACGGGTACGTATCCCGGTAAGGGAACTTCCTCGAGAGCGAAAGTTCATAAGGTTCCGAGGCGCTCACCCAGACCTGGGGGAACCGCTTCAAGGCGAAGAGCTTGCGAAACTCGGGCCAGGGATCGCGCCGGCGCAAGTCGGGCTTCCCCAGGTGATCCACCACGATCTTCACTCCGGGGAAGCGGCCGGCCATGTCCGCGAGCATCGGCATCTGGTGCGGCAAGATGTAGAAGTTGAAGACGGCCCCCAGTCGTTCGGCCTCGTGCCAGACCGGGTAGAAGGTCCGCGCGTTCAGCCAGGTGGAGTCGGGATGATACTGGGGACTGAAGCGCATTCCCTGGAAACCCTGTTCCTGGACCCAGTAGCGAAGTCGCTCGGGAGCGCGCGGGTCGAGAGGATCGATCAGGCCGTGGCCGACGAAGAGCCTGGGATAACGTTTCAGGCAATGGCTGATGTACGAATTGTCCCAGCCGTAATACCGGGGATTGATCAGGACAGCGTAATTGATCTGAAAATCCCGCATCTGAGCGACCTGGTTTTCGATGGGCGCCGCGACCCGCGGTCGGAGCTGGGGACGTTCCGGGTGACGGAACGGAAAGCGGTCGTCGATCGTCCAGACCTCCAGGTGGGTGTCGATGAGCAGTCGGTCCCGGAGACGCGCCAGGGACGCGGCCGCGCGCATCAGGAACAACCGGCGGTCGAGCACCGGATCGCTGGGGACTGGGAGCGCGTTCACAGTGGTCTCCTCGGTGGTTGCGGACGATGGGTGGATTAGCGCCGCTGCCGCCGGCCCGCCCAATCACGCGATCGGCAGCCGGATCGATCGCCCCTCGCGATGGGACCGGTAGATGGCCTGGAAGAGCTCGACGACGCGGCGGCCGTCGGCGCCGGTCACCTGCGGCGGGCGGTCCTCGAGGATCGCCCGGAGGAAGTCCTGGATCTGGAGCGCGTGGTAGTGGGTCATGGCGTCGATCGCCGCGAAGCGGGCGCGGTCCTCCGCCTGGAATGCCGCGAGTCGATCTTCCTCGCCGGGGATGGTCCAGAGGTCGTTGAGCGGCGGCTCGGCGATCGTGGACATCCCGGCGATGAACGTGGCCCCGCGGTCGGTCTCGACACCGACCGAGGCGCCATTCGATCCATGGATGTGCACCTTGGTAGCGATCCCGGGCCGTTGCGCCAGGCTGGTGACGATCGAGCCCAGCCCGCCGTTCTGGAACCGGAGGACCGCCACCGCGCTGTCCTCGACTTCGACCGAGGGGTGGTTGAGGTTGGCCCAGTAGCCGGCGACCTCGGCGACGGGGTCGTCCATGAGCCAGCCCAGCAGGTCGAGCAGGTGCGGCGACTGGTTCACCAGCACGCCGCCCCCTTCGGTGTCCCATCGGCCGCGCCAGGGGTCGGATTGATAATACGACGGATCGCGCCAGCTATACATGACGAACGTGCCGAGCACCGGCCGGCCGAGCTTGCCGGCCTCGATCGCGGCCTTCATCCGGAGCACGGGCTCGTACCAGCGGCGCTGGCTGATCACCCCCAGTTTGACCCCGGCTCGCCGCGCGGCGGCCAGCATGGCGTCGCAGTCTTCCAGGGTGGCCGCCATCGGCTTCTCGACCAGGACGTGGACGCCGGCCGCCGCCGCCTGGATCGCCGGCCCGGCATGGAGCGGGTGCGGCGTGCCGATGACCACGGCGTGCGGCGCGGCGTCGCCAAGCAGGGGCCCGACGTCGGTATAAGGCCGTCCGCCGTACCGCGCGGCGAACGCCGCCGCGCGCGCCGGGTCGACATCACAGACCCCGACCAGATCCGACTCCGGCAGGCTCGCCAGGGCCTGCGCGTGGATCTGCCCAACCTTCCCGCAGCCCACCAGTGCCGTCCGCACTCGGTCCATCGGCCCGCCTCATGTTCTCCAGAACAAGGGTCCCTCACCGAGACACCGGGAGAGAAGCGTTTTCACCGCAGAGACCGCAGCGATCAGAGAGAAGACCGAGCCGGAGAGAGACCATCCAGGGGATCAACGACCGTGCCGCGCACCGGCGGGCATGGCATACAAAACATGGAAAATTTATAATTATCTATACATAAAAAATCATTATTGTGAATTATATTTATATTTTCTCAATATTTATTCATCAGCTCTCCCTCCCTCTTTTCTCCGCGGTCTCTGCGGTCTCTGCGGTGAACCTCTCCTTTCCTCCGGCCTCCGATCCCTCCCCGGTGGGCTCTTCAGCGAGGCGGAGGGATCGCCGAGGGGTCCGGGAAATACTTCGCGCTCATCCGCCGCAGGAACGCCAGCGACTCGGCCATCTCGTCCATGCCGTTCATCCCGTCCTCGATGCTGACCCAGCCCTGGTAATGCTGCTCGGCCAGGATGCCGAAGATTGCGTCGTAATCGTTGAGCCCCTTGCCGGTCACCCCGTGCCGCAGGTTGGGCGAATAGCCGAGCGTGCCGTCGCGCTGGCGCAGGTCGTCGAGCGTCGTCCCCGCGGCCAGATACCGGTCGCTGGCGTGCATGCTCACGACCCGATCCGCCACGGCCTTCAACAGCGCGATCGGGTCATCCCCGGCGACGATCGCGTTCGACGGGTCATACTGCACGCCGAAGTGATCGCGGTCCGGGATCGCTTGGAGCAGCTCGAGGAAGACGTCCATCTTCTGGGCGAATTCGGGGTAGGTCCAGAAGCCATCCTTGTAGTGGTTCTCGATGCCGAGCACGACGTCGTGCTCCCGGGCGACCGGGAGGACCTGGTTGATCGCCGCGACGACCCACTCCAGTCCCTGGCGGCGATTGACCTGCGGATAGCGCTGGCCGGAGAGCACGCGGCAGACCGTCCGCGGCCCGCCCAGCCGCCGCGCCACGCCGATCAGCTCGGCCTGGCGGTCGACCGCACGCTTCCGCCCATCCGGGTCCGGATTGGTGAAATCGGGCGAGCAACAGAGCATCGGCATGGCGAAGCCCGCCGCGTGGATCGCCCCGCCGACGCGGTCGAGGTAGTCCGGCTCAAGACTGGTGAAGAACCCGTCGTACATCTCCAGGCCATCGGCGTCGAGCGACCGCGCCATCTCGATCCACTCGAAGACCGACAGGGTCCGCTCGCCCGCGATCTGGTCGATGTAACACTTCGGGAACGCCGCGAGCTTCAAGGGCATGCGCGTGTCCTGGTACCGCCGAGAGTCGGACTCGATCGAACGATCTCCTCACGGGCATTCTACCACGAGAGTGATCGATGCGGCACACCATGACCGTGCGGGGGGCGGGGTGAGATCGAGACCCGCGCTGTGGAAAACCAGGATCGCAATGGCTGCTCTGGCCGCTGGCCATGGGTGAGCCCCAGGGTGCTCACGACCCGGGGGGCGTTTTCCTCCCGCTCCCATCCCAGGGTTTGAGCACGACCTTGATGCATTCGTCCTGCTTGTCCCGGAAGGTGAAGTACGCCTGTGGGGCCTGTTCCAGGGGGAGGCGGTGGGTGATGACGAACGTCGGGTCGAGCTCGCCCTTCTCGATCCGCTCGAGCAAGGGCTTCATATAACGGTGCATGTGGGTCTGGCCCATCTTCAGGGTCAGTCCCTTGGCGAAGGCCGCGCCCATCGGGAACTTGTCGAGCAGGCCGCCGTAGACGCCCGGGATCGAGACTGTTCCTCCCTTGCGGCAGACCTGGATGGCGCGTCGCAGCGCGTGGGAGCGGTCGGTCTCCAGCATGAGCTTGGTCTTGGCCAGGTCGTACCAGGCATCGAGGGTCGTGCCGTGGGCCTCCAGGCCGACGGCGTCGATGCAGGAATCCGGCCCCTGGCCGCCGGTCATCTCCTTGAGCGCCTCGAGCACGTCGACCTCTTCATAGTTGAGCACCTCCGCCTTCGCCTGGGTCCGGGCCAGGCGCAATCGCTCGGGGATCCGGTCAATGGCGATGACCCGCTCGGCACCCAGCAAGTAGGCGCTGACGATCGCAAACTGGCCGACCGGTCCGCAGCCGAAGACCGCCACCGTGTCGCCGCGTTCGATCTGGCAATTCTCCGCGGCCATGTAGCCGGTGGGCAGGATGTCGGACAAGAAGAGCACTTGCTCATCGTTCAAGTGATCCGGGACCTTGAGTGGGCCGACGTCCGCAAACGGTACGCGCGCGTACTGCGCCTGGCCGCCCGCATAGCCGCCGTAGACGTGCGAATAGCCGAAGAGGCCCGAGCCCGTGTAGCCGTACAGGGTCTCGGCCATGCGGCGGTCCGGGTTGGAATTGTCGCAGAGCGACCAGAGCTGCTTCTGGCAGAAGAAGCAACGGCCGCAACTGATCGTGAACGGGACCACCACGCGGTCACCGACCGCGAGGTTCTTGACCTCGGGACCCTTCTCGACGACTTCCCCCATGAACTCATGCCCGAGGATGTCGCCCCGCTCCATGCGGGGGATGAAGCCGTCCAGGAGGTGGAGATCGGATCCGCAGATGGCCGTGGTCGTGATCTTGATGATGGCATCGCGGGGATTGAGGATCCGCGGGTCGGGCACTTCTTCCACGGCCACCCGATTCGTCCCCAGCCAGCAGAGCGCTTTCATGGCTTTCTCCTTCTTTTGTCCGTTGTCCGTTGTCCGTTGACGCGGGCTGACGAGTCTGGTCCGGGAACGACGAGGCACTCGAAGAAGGGCGACGACAGCGCAGCGGAGCGGCAGCTCCTACCACGGACCAAACTACCAACCCTTGGGCTGTCCCTGGACCGTGGCGATTTCACCGGCTTCCATCACTTGCTTGAACCGAGCCAGGTCGTCGTCGATCTGGAGCCGGGGCTCTTCGCGGAAGAGCCAGGCGATGGCGGCGCCGAGCCGGCCGCCGGGCGGTTCGTAGTTCAGCTCGACGTGGACTTCAGTCCCCCGATTCCCGTGAGCCTTCCGAAAGCGGACCGAGCCGGCGTGGTCGATCTCCGAGCCGGGGAGCGACCGCCAGGCGATCAGTTCGTTGGGCTTCTCGTTGAAGATCTCGGCCTCCCACTCCACTGTTGTCCCCATCGGTCCGCGGACGATCCAGCGCGAGCGCCGGGGATCGGTCACCGTGATGCCCTCCACGTGCTTCAGGAACCTGGGCAAGTTCTCGAAGTCGCGCCAGAATGAGAAGACCTCCTCGATCGGGCGGTTGACGGTCACTGTCTTGATCACGAGGAGGCCGCGGTGGACATCTCCCAGGCCCTTGAAGCCGATCCTCCGCGGATCGGCGGTGCTGATGCCGAGTTGCTCGTAGAGCCCGCAGTGGCCGGTCACACCCCGGTAGAGCAAGCTGCCGCCGAGGGCAGCCAGGGCCAGTCCGCCGATCGATCCCGTCTTCAGGCCCCCGACCGCCAGCGCCGCACCGGCCGCCCCGGAAATCCAGCGTTCCAGCTCGCCGACATTTTCCCGCGGACCGATCCTGGACCGGTCCGCCGCGATGGCCGCGCGAACCGTCGGAGGCACTCGCAGTGACGACTCGGTTGCTCGTAATGTTGTCATGTTCAATCCCCGTGGGAATTGTTCTGGAAGGGAGTCCGCTCCTCCGACCCGCGGATGATTGACTGGGGCCGGTCCTCTCGTGTCAGCGACGACTCCAGGCCAGACCCGACCCGACCCGAGGGTGGCCCGGCTGGGACATCGCGCCGAGACGCATTTGGCGCCGCAAACGCCGTGCCCGACTCCCCGGCCAGCGACGACCCGCCGCCGCGGCCGGCTCCGGCTCCTGGCACCGCCTTTGCACAATTAAGAGTCTGTTCCTAAGGGTATCTGAGCCCCCGAATGGGGGCGGTGGTCAATAGCTCTCCCAGGGGCGGTAGCCCCTGGGAGAGCCAGCGTTCCGGCGCCTCCCCTTGGAAGAGCCCCGCAGGGGCGACAGTCACCCCTGTCGCCCCTGCGGGGCTCCTGGGAAGAGAGGGGGGGCT
>JAJPJC010000142.1 GCA_021324445.1 Isosphaeraceae bacterium | reverse complement strand
GGCCCTGTCGATGCCGATGGGCCTGGGGTTGCTGGCGCTCGGCGTCCTGGGGCTCGGCGAGCTGGGATGGCTCAATCGGATCGGCCTGGCCGTCTTGCTGGGCGTCTCGATCGAGCTGGGCCTCCGGCCCGCGCTGCGGACGATCCGCGACCTGAGCCGCCAGGCCCTGGGCCGGGAGGGTCCCGATCGTCGAGGATCGATGGCCGGCCGGATCCTGGCCGGGATCCTGGCGGTCGGCCTGCTGGGTACGGCGATGGTCGCGACGGGGCCGGTGACCGACGGCGATGCCCTCTGCTATCACCTCCAGGTGCCCAAGGTCTTCCTCATGGGGGGGGCGGTCGGGTTCGATCCCGACCTGCACGAGACGGTCTACCCCCTGGTGACGGAGCTGATCTACGCGCTCGCGCTCGCGTTTCGGGGGCCGGTGGCGTGCCGATGGGTCCAGTGGTTCCTGGGCCTGGCGTTGGCGGCGAACGTGGCGGCGATGGCCCGGCCGGTGCTGGGCCGCCGGGCCTGGTGGGCCGGCGCGATCGTGATCCTGGCCCCGGCGATCTCCAACGGGATGTCGGCACCCCTCAACGACGTGGCACTGGCCGCGTTCGGCGCCGCCGCGATCTTCGCCTGGGTCAGGCTGCTCGATCGACCCAGCATGGCGGCGGCGGCCATCGCCGGTCTCCTCGCCGGGCTGGCCGCCGGCGTGAAGTACCCGGCACTGGTGCTCGTCGGCCTGATGGGGATGTTCTTGGGGTTGCGCGGCGTCCATGGTGTCGTGATAAGCTTCCTCGGTGATCGCCGTCTCGCGGGCCCTCTCACCCCGTCCCTCTCCCCGGTGGGGCGCGGGCGGCCGCTCGCCTGTAACGCCGCGGCATTCGCTCCGGGTGGTGGTCGACGTTTCCTTCTTCCCGCCGGGGAGAAGGGGCCCGAAGGGCGGATGAGCGGGCGAATCCCCTGCACGGTGCGTCCCCCATCCCGGCGACGCTCCTGGTTGGTGCTGGCCGCCGTCTACGTCCTGGCCGCGTTGACCGTCGGAGGGTGCTGGTATCTGCGAGCCTACGTCCACACGGGCAACCCGGTGTACCCGTTCTTTCGCCAGGTGTTCGGCGGGGCGGGGCTCGACGAGGTCCTGGACCCGATCAAGCGGCCGATGGCCGTCACGCCCTGGAACCTGCTGCTCGCGCTCGGGCCGCTCACGCTCCGGCCCGACCGGTTCGACAGCTTCTCGCACCAGTTCGGCCCGATCTTCCTATTGTTCCTGCCCGCGGCCCTGCTCGAGCGCCCGACGAGGCGCGTGCTCGGGCTGGCGGGTCTGGGCTACCTGTTCCTGATGATCTGCCTGACCCAGCGTCAGAGCATGCGCTTCGTCCTGATCGCGCTGGGGCCGATTTCGGTCGCGGTCGCCCACGGCCTGGCCGCCTGGAGCGATCGGAGGACGCTCCCGGCCCGGCTGATGGTCGCGATGCTCCTGGGAGCCCTCGGGCTCGAGGCGGGCCTGGCCGTGGCGCGCGGTCGCCACGTGCTGGGGATCCTCTCGGGGAAGGAATCGCCCGAATCGCTGCTCGCGCGGCGCGAGCCGACCTACGTCGTGGGGCGATGGGTGGCCCGTCACCTGCCGGCGACGGCCCGCGTGATCGGCCAGGACCACCGCGGCTTCTACGTCCCGCGCCCCTACACGATGGAGCTGGCCCACCGGCGCCGGACCGGCCTGGGCCGGCACGGCGAAGCCGCGGGAGAGATCGTCGCCCGCCTGCGCGGGTCGGGCTTCACCCACCTGTTGCTCTGCCCACCGGTTCCGGAGACGGCCATCGAGTTCGATCCCACGCTCGGGCGCCTGCTGGCCCCCTGGCTGGCCGGCCGAACGCCCATCTACCGCGAGGACCTGACCGACGGCGACGGTGTGCTCCGCCGCTACGCGATCTATGAGCTGTCTGACGACCAAGACCTCCTGCTGAGCCGCGAGCGTGAGAGAGCGGTTGATCGCGTGTCGAAGGCACTCCCGCTCCCTGACGGTCGCGGCTCGGCCCTGGCCTCCGGTCCGGCGGGGGGCATTCCACGATGACGGCGATGATCCGGACTTCGACGACGACCGCGACCGGGCACCCCGCGCCCACGCTCGCCGAGCTGAGGGCGCGTGTCCAGAAGGCGCGACACCGCGAGATCGGCAACTGGCTGGCGCGCCGGGTCGCTCGCCCGACCGCGGTCTACGGCACCTGGATGGCGGTCCGCCTCGGGTTCTCGGCGCACCAGGTCTCGGTGGCGTCCTGGCTGTCGTCGATGGCGGCGGCGGTGGCGATCGGTTCGGGGACGCGGGCGATGTTCGTCGTCGGTGTCGGCCTGGCCCACGTGGCGTTCTGGTTGGACCACGTCGACGGCCAGGTCGCCCGATGGCGCGGCACGGCGAGCCTGGACGGGACCTATCTCGACTACCTCATGCACCACGCCGCGAATCTGGCGACCGGCTTCGCGCTGGGATACGGCCTGGCGGCCCGTTCGGGTGACCCGCGATGGGCGATCGCGGGCATGGCCATCACCGGCGGGTGGACGCTGCTGGGCCTGCACAACGACTGCCGCTATAAGGCGTTCTTCCAGCGGCTCAAGGCAACGACGGCGAGCTACCGGGTCGACGGCGGCAGCGGCGGGCGTCCTCAGCCGCCGGCGCCCTGGCCGCGCCGGGGCCTGGCGGCGCTCACCTGGCCGGCGTACAAGGCGTGCGAGCCCCACGTCGTTTTGATCGGCCTGAGCGTCCTATCACTCCTGGCGATCGTCGCCCCCTCACTCTGGCTGCCGTCCTGGCGCGGCGGTACCCTCACCATGGCGATCCTGGCGCCTGGACTCGCGGTCGCACGAATCGCCCGAGCGATCCGTCGGGGCGCGATCGAGGACGAATTCGCCCGGTGGTTCCGGCCGGTCGAGTCCCCGATGGACGGGCGGTCGGCTAACCCGACATCCATCGCGCCAACCCCTGGACATCGCCCGCGCGCCGTTGTATCACCGAACGTGGGAGGGCCGAGTATCTGGCCTGACGAGGCTTCAGGCCGATTGAGACGATCGAAACCTTGAATCACCGACCCGAGCCACCGAAGAACCGCGACGCCGGCATCGGCGTGGTGGGCGCGGGCTTCATCGTCCGCGACTGCCACCTGGTCGCCTACACCGAGGCCGCGTACCGCGTCGTCGGGATCACCTCGCGGACTCCGGCGAAGGCGCGGGAAGTCGCCGCGCTGCGGGGAGTGCCCAATGTCTACCAATCGCTGGAGGAAATGCTCGATGACCCGGCGATCGAGGTCGTGGACGTCGCCGTGCCGCCCGTCGAGCAGCCGGGGGTGATCCGTTGCATCCTGGGGCATCCCCGCCGGGTGCGAGGCATCCTGGCACACAAGCCGCTGGCGATGACCTACGGCGAGGCGGCGGAACTGGTCCAAGCCTGCGAGCGGGCCGGTGTGCTCCTCCAGGTGAATCAGAACATGCGATATGATCCGTCGGTCAGGGCGCTCAAGGCCCTGCTCGACGAGGGCCGCCTGGGCGACCCGGTGCTGGCGACGATCGAGATGCGGGCGATCCCGCACTGGATGCCCTGGGCGCGGGACGGGCGATCGCTGTCGACCTTCATCATGAGCATCCACCACCTCGATACCTTCCGGTTCTGGCTGGGCGACCCGGTGCGGGTACTCGCCAGCGCGCGGCCGGACCCGCGGACGACGTTCGACCACGACGACGGGATCAACTTGTACATCCTCGAGTACGAGAACGGGGCCCGGGCGAGCGGCTGGGACGATGTCTGGTCGGGGCCCGCGCGCGAGGGGGCCGGATCGAGCACCGCCGTGCGATGGCGGTTCGAGGGGACCGAGGGACTCGCGGTGGGCGAGATCGGCTGGCCGGGCTGGCCGGCGCGCGTGCCCAGCACGATCGACTACACGACGACCCGCGACGGCGGCCGGTGGCACCGTCCCCGTTGGCCGGACGCCTGGTTCCCCGACGCCTTCGCCGGCACGATGGGCGGTCTGCTCCGTGCCCTCGAGTCGGGCACGGAGCCGGACATCTCGGGCCGGGACAACCTGGGCACGATCGCGCTGTGCGAGGCGGTCCTGGCCGCGGGGCGCGAGCATCGCGTGACCCGGCCGGGCGAAGGAGAAGTGGTCGGTGGCCAGTGATCAGTGGTCAGCGAGCGATCGTCTTCACTGAAGACGGACCACTGTTCTTTACGGGACAGGCGAGCCTTGCT
>JAJPJC010000308.1 GCA_021324445.1 Isosphaeraceae bacterium | reverse complement strand
GCGCACCACACTGTCCTGGGCGATCGAGCAAGCTACCAAGTGGGAGCGTCCTCATGAGGAAATCCTGGCTCATCTGGGATTAACCTGAATTTGCAAAACTCCAGATTGTAGAAAGCGAGCGGGCTACCTGGGCAAAGTGGCCCGGATCGCAGCGCGGAGCCTGGCGGCGGGCTGCGCGCTGGGAGACGTCCGGCCCTCTCGGCGGCGGGAGTCCCACGGTGATCGACATCGGCACGATTCTGAACCAAAGATTCCGCCTGGACAAGGAGTTGGGCCGCGGCGGCATGGGGGCTGTCTATTCCGCCACCGACGAGATCCTCCAGCGCAACGTGGCCATCAAGGTCTTGAAGGAGCGCAGCGGCGAGGAGGTCGGCAAGAAGCTCCGGCTCGAGGCCCAGATCGCCGCCCGGCTCCTGCATGAGAACGTGGTGCGGATCTACGATTTCGCCCAGGCGGATGGGACCTATTACCTGGTCATGGAGGAGGTGAACGGTTCGAGCTACTCCAAGCGGTGGCGTCACTTGGCGATGGAGGACCGGCTGCGGATCCTCAGTCAGGTGGCCGAGGCCCTCGACTACGCGCACCACCAGGGGGTGGTGCACCGCGATATCAAGCCGAGCAACGTGCTGTTGACCGCGGCCAACACGCCCAAGTTGTCGGATTTCGGGCTGTCGATCCTGGTCGAGCAAGGGGACACCTCGGGACTGGTCCGGGGGACGCCGCTGTACATGAGCCCGGAACAGACCAAGGGGAGCCAGCTCGACTTCCGCACCGACTTGTACTCGCTGGGGGTGATGCTCTACGAGTCGACGACCGGCAGCCCGCCGTTTTCGGGTGTGCCGATGCAGATCATGGTGCAGCATGCCTCCCACCATCCCGACCCGCCACGGGGGCGGAACCCGGCGATTTCCGACGACCTCGAGGGATTGATCCTGTCGCTGCTGGCCAAGCGGCCCGAAGACCGACCGGGATCCGGCTCGGCTGTGGCCGAAGTGCTGCGTCAGGAGATGGAGCGGGTCGTTCAACGACCCCGTGCCGGCGCGACGGCGGCCGGTTCGGCCGGGGTCTCGGCCGGTCCGACCAGCGTCAGCCCCACCGAGCCCCAGGCGCCGGCCCGGCCCGCCACCGCCGCAGCCAACGGAGCCGGGCTGACCTCGGCGGGATCGCTTCCCCCAGCGACGTCGATGGTGTCCCAATCGGCTCGGGCCGGTCCGTTCACCGAGGGTGCCGTGACGGTGCCGCCGGCCGGCCCGGATGGATCTCTCCCGGCCAGCCCCGCCTCCGGGTCCCGATCGGGCGTGGGCACCGCCCCGCGCCCGGCGGTCGCCATCGCCTCGGTCGCGGGCACCGGAGGCGTCACCGCGCTGATCCGTTCGCCCCTGGCCCGGCGGATGATCGAGGTGGTCCTGGCCGAGCCCATCATGCTCTCACCCGAGGAGCGATACCTGCATGGTCACTACCTGGCCTACCTCTTGAGCGGCTCGCGGCGACGCGGCTTGTTCTTGCGCCGGCCGACGGACCCCCGCAACGCCGACCGCGCGCGGCTGCTCCTGGGCCTGACCTACGCCATCCTCGCCGAGTCGACCGACGAGGCGATCCAGGATGTCGCCGCCCTGCTGGACCAGAAGATCGAGGTCCGCCCCATGTTGTCACCGGTGGTCGTGGCCAAGTACCTGGGCGGTCGCAACAACCCGACCCGGCGGAAGGTTTTCCGCCAGATTCGCCGGGCCATTGCTCAAGCCAGCGCTTACGCGCAGCAGCACATGATCGACTCCAAGGGGGTGCTCAATCCCGGCTTGATGCCCCAGCGGCTGGAGGATCTCCATCACGTCGCCCCGCCCCGTACCGAGGTCGATGACGTCCTGGTCGAGCGCTGGAACCGGGTCGCCGAGGTCTGGCGCAACGAGCCGGACTTCCGCACTGCGGTCCTCCGCTATGCCACCAAAGAGGCGCACCGCGACCCGGCCAGCACGGCGTTGTGGCCTGAGGTCGTTTATCCACTGATCGAACGCGCCCGCTGGCATCGCCGGATCCGCTCGCGCACGGAGGCCGTCTGGGACTACCTCTGCGCCCGGGTCCTTCGCGCCCCCGACGCCGGGGTGAGGCTCGACCGGGCCCTCGACCGCGCCGTCCCGGCCCCGCTGGTCGCCCAGCTCGACGAGTCGCTGGAGCTTCTGATCGAGAACCCCCGGCTCGATGACGAAGCGGCCGACCCGTTCGCCGCGGCCGACGAAGCCGACCGCCTCGGCGCCTCGATCACGGTCAGCCAGCACAGCCTGGAAGAGATCGCCGCCGAGCCGGCCGACTTCAACAAGGGCAGGGGGATCGTCCCGCTGATGGAACCGGACCCGCTCCGATTTCTCCAGGGCGAGCTCCACGAGCTCTGGAAAGAAGCCCTCACGGCGATGCAACAGGGGCCAGCTCGCCCCGGGGCCAAGCCGGCCGGCCATCGCCACGTCCCCGTCGGTCCCTACCGCCTCGCCGTCATCCCCTCGATCCGCGGTCGCGCCGCCGGCCAGATTGCCATCCAGGGCATGGCCAACAAGCAGATTGAGCTGACCACCCCGACGGTCCGCACCAAGGGCTCGGCCGGCAAGCCGCTGGTGGCCATCTGGGTCTACTCCGACAATAGCCTCGTCATTGCCCACCTCGATTTCGTCAGTGCCGAACGCTACGTCCTCTGGCACGCCCCACGCAGCCACCAGCTCAACTTCGATACCACCGCTGACCTCAACCATGAGCTCTATTCCCTGGGGATGGAGCTCCCCGACCACCTCGATCGGGCGCTCTCCCGCGGGTTCAAGCCGCGGAACACGGTCTAGGAGGCGATCCGGTATACGAACGTCAGTACACCAAAGTCCTCGCTCTCGGAACGAAAACGCGCCTATTTTGACCTGCACGGCGGGTCGATCTGCTCATTTAGGGACAAGAAGCGTGAACTTTTGTCCGTATACCGGAGAGCCTTTTCGAGTCGGTTCCTGAAGCCCCCGCAGGGGGCGGACGCACGTCGCCAGGGGCGTCGGCCCCTGGTGCGGTGCCGAGCCACCCACCCCACCCCTGCGGCTGGGGTGTGTGTTCTGG
>JAJPJC010000177.1 GCA_021324445.1 Isosphaeraceae bacterium | reverse complement strand
GCGCACCACACTGTCCTGGGCGATCGAGCAAGCTACCAAGTGGGAGCGTCCTCATGAGGAAATCCTGGCTCATCTGGGATTAACCTGAATTTGCAAAACTCCAGATTTCAAGCTTAGTCCCCCTGAAATCTATGGGGACTGGTGAAATCTATGGAGCCGGCGCAGCCATCGGTGCATGCGTCGGGCATGGCCCAGTAGCAGACGGATTCCTTGCCAAAGCCCTCGCGCTGGCTGACGGCGCCAAGGCGATGCTTGACGCGGTGGAGCGTGATCCGGTTATAGCCGGCGTCGCGACCGTCCCGTTCGCAATCCTTGGCGAGCTGCCTCCCCTGGGAGAGGTAGTTGCGCAGCCACTCCTCGCATTCGCGACGCTCGGCGGCCTGCTCGGGTCGGGCCTGCTCGGCCTCGGCCTCGGCAAGCCGGCGCAAGGCGGTGTCGGCATCCATCTCCACCGGCTCGGCGATCCACTCGACCGTGGGGCCGTCGCCCGCATCGGCGATCACATAGGCCAGCCCGGGCTGAGTGGGGGCCAGGTTGCAGCCGTTGTCCAGCATCAGCACCCGCCGGCCGCTCGGGTCGTCCTTGTCGCGGGCACAGAGGTAGTTCGCCCGGCAGGCGCCGACGTAGGCGATCGAGCCCATCACCCGATACTTGCCGTTGGCCCCCGCGCCCTTGCTCAGGTGAGTGACCAGGACCATCGCCACGTCCAGCCGCTCGGCCATCGCCTTCAAGGGCGAGAGGACCGAACGCAGCTCGGCGTTGCGGTGGTCGTCCTTCCCCCCGAGGTAGGCCGAGACCGGGTCCACCACGATCAAGCGGCAGTCGGCCAGCCGGGCGGCCTTGGCCTCGATTAAGGCCAGGTCGTAATCGAGCAAGCTGGGCAGCCGCTCCACCGGCGGCAAGACCACGCGGCGGTCGTCCGACTCGATCCCCGGCTGGATGATCGATTCGAGGATGTGGACGCGGCTCAGGTCGGCGCCGGCGGCGCGGAGCCGCGGGACGATGGTGCGGGCCGGGTCGTCTTCGGCCGAGAGCAGGATCACGCTGCCGGGCCGGTCCGGGGGCTCGTCGCCCGGCAGCGGGGCGCCGCGGGTGACGGCCGCGGTGATCGCCAGGGTGACCAGGCTCTTGCCCAGCTTCGGGTCGCCGGAGAGCGTGGTCAGCATCCCCAGCGGCACCCGGTTGCGCCACAGCCATTGCACCTCGCGCGGCGTGATGTCGGCGGCACAGGTCAGTTTGGCGTCGGGGACCAGCAGGGAGCCGGGGACCGGCATCGGTCCGTCGGGATCGGCGGCGACGATGGCCCGCTGGATGAAGTCGGCGTCGGTGCGGCCCCGGAGCCAGTCCTCGGCGATCCCCCGGCGCTCGGCCAGCGGAGCGGCGGCCATCCGCTCGAAGATCGGCCGCAACGCCGCGGTGGCATGGGCCAGGTCGCCGTTGAGGGGTACACCCCTGAGCAGGCGATGCGTCAGCCAGGCGTCACGCGGGGAGAAGGCAGACGGGTTCCGCGATTCGTCAGGGTGATGGATCATCGGGCACCTCCCTGGGCGATCCAGCCGACGAGCGTGTCCCGGCGCCACAAGGGCATCTTGCCGATCTGGACGTCGGGGGCGGGGAAGCGGCCGGCGGCCCGCTCGCGCTCGATGGCGCGGCGGGAGACGCCCAACGAGGCGGCCACCTCGTCCAGCCGATAGGTCAGGCGGTCGACCGCCGGCCGGCTGTCGGGTGCCTCGGCCGGTCGGAAGAGTGGCCCGGGTGGCGCAAGGGTTTCTGGTTGAGTGGACTGGTTCATCGGCCACCCCCTCGACGGGTGACCGTCACGTCCGGTTTGCGCTGGACGCGCCAGCCCAGGCGGTCAAGCTCGCGCTGGGCCTCGGCGGCGCCCTCGAAGTCGCCCCGCTTGGCGGCGATCTCCAGGGTCAGGAACCAGTTGACCGCCTCATCCTCGGGGCGGGGCCGTGGTCTGTCTTTCTTGGCATGCATTCAACGTGATCTCCGGGGCGCCCGCGACCATCGCGGGCTTCCCAGGAGATCCGGAGCGACGCAACATTCCAGAGAGGGTTGAATGACAGAAGTCTTTGCAGGGCAAGCAGAAGAAAATTTCAAAAACAACAAGAAAAACAACATTTTGCTTAGCTTAATGTTGCGTCGTCAGCCGCATCGGCGACGCCGTCGATCTTCCAGCCGCGCCGGACTCGGGCGTCGCGAGCTTGCCGGAACGCGCGGCGAAACTCGGGCGAACGCCGGAGGTTCTGCGCGGTGCAACCGGCCTCGACGGCGATATCCTCGACGCGGATCGATTCCCCGGACCGTTTGGCCCGATAGATCAGGATGGCGATCGCCTTCTGGATCAGGCTCACCTCCCTGCGGCGTCGGGACCGTTTGGGCGGACTCTGCGGGGTCTCGGAGGCCGCCGACGGGGCTGGAGTTCCGGCGGCCTGAACTGCGACCAGCCGCCGCGACGCGGCGGTGTGCAGCTCGATCACGCGGCCGAGGACCAGCCGGAAGAACTCGGCGGGATCGACGAAGCTCTCCGCGCTGGGGATCGACAGGTAAGACTGGATGATTGGGCTGATCACCCCGGGCCGAGCCAGGCTCGCCCGCAACCGCTCCAGCTCGCCCCTGAGGTGGGCCCGGGCCTCAGGGCACTGATAGCGGGGGTCGACGGCCTGCCTGGCGACCTGCCGCACAGCCCGGATGTCCACGAGGCGGGTGCGGAGGTCGTAGTCGGTCGCCTCGCAATCCGCGACGATCTTCCGCAGCGATTCGGCCTCGGACGGGAGCGAACGCGGCAGCGCGTCTTCGCGCATGGTAATGTTCTCCGGTACCGGACGTGACGGCCCACAAATAACCTGCAACGCGACCACCAGCGGGACCGGCCCTCCGGTTGCCCCGAGTGGCGACGATCAGCGCAGCTCATCCGTGGGGATCCGCCAGCCCGACAGCGCCCCGAATGCCGTAGCGGAAAAGTCCTTGGAAGGTTCCTAAGGCTTGATCACAGGGGGCGAGGGAGGCGATCCGCGCTGATCTTGTCTATCGAATTCGGTGATGCATTTCTCTAATTTGTTTACATGCTCAAGATGCTCCTCGCCTTCCTCTTTCGCCAGCTCCTTAGGTCGCCACATTCCCTTGTCTTTTCCCTCTGACACCTTCCTGATCAGGATGACCTGCTTGGGATTGGCCACCCCACCAGGATGCGTCTCGATAGCGTGGTGAAGGGTCCAGTAGACGGCGAGCGTACCCTCAGCGACCGTGGGGAGCAAAACAATCTCCGCATGAACGCCAAGAAGGGATCAGCAATCAATTGCCCGCTGCCAACTGCAAAGAAAGGAAGATCGTCGCTGGCCTCCTCCGGGAAGGCCTGTGGGTCGAAATGAGAAAGCGACGGTGCTCCCACGTTTGGGACAGGGATCGCGATCAATGTGGTTGCTAAGGCATCTACCATTGTCAGATTTAGCGGAAGGACCTGCGATGCCGCCCTCGCGATCTGAATCTCCAAATCAATATGCTTCCAAAAGTGGCCTCTGAGAAATGTCATTAAGCCGGCAGAAGTTCTATAGGCCTGATTGATCTCGTCTCGGAACAAGAGCCCAGTTTTCCAGTGGGTTTCAACTTCATCGGCGAATCGTTGGCCAAGCCCGACCGGCCCCGAAGTTCCGACGACAATGGAGTCTGCGACGATCTTCAGTTTTTTCCGAACTTGCTGCCGGATCGTTTGTGTCCCCATCGTGCCAGAGGTCGCGGCACCGTCCGCTCCCATCACGATGCCATCACTGCACTTCACCCCAACGATCAGCGTCATGATTGATCCTCAGTCGTCGAAGACACTATTCACCCTCATCTCCGGGTAGAGCCTGTAGATCGTCCTCACCAACGACGGGAACGACTGAGAACGCACCCAAGAGACCAGGCTCTTCACATAATCAGAGATACTCGTGGGCACTGTTGCCTCTAGCTGCCTCGCTCGGTCCATGCCTTTGGGGGTCGCGGCATACTCAGTCCACCTGCGCCCTGACTCAAGACGAGTCGCGAGGCCATCGAAAGCTAATTTTGCTGCATCGCTGTAGACCCGAGCATCAAACGGGCCATAATTGTACGGTTCGAAGTTGTAAAAATCGTCTCCGATAACCGACGCGGGAAGGTTTCTGCCTAGGAGGAACAGCGACTTCTGCAACTGCAAGGGGGAGAGCGGCTCCCCTCTGGCAGACGCGAGAACGACAAGATTCCAATCACGGCGGCACATGGGTGACGGTCCTTCCGAGCGTGAGAACGGCGGAGGTTCACCGTCAATTTCAACATAGCCGCAGGCCGAAGGGAAGATGATAACAAAATTTCTGAACACCTGTCAACTCCCTTCGCGGATGTCGATTGCCTCGGATCGTGAGCAGGGATGCTGACCCAACACTAATAACCTCTTGAGCACGGCCCTCTCAGTTGCATAAAAAAAACCCAACGGATTTAGGATTCAAGTCCAGGGATCAAGGCTCATCCCAGAAGCCTGATCAAGCGCCCCCCAGCCCAGGAGACACGGCCCGCGGGGTGGCGCTCGGTCCGGATCTCATAAGACTACGGTAGCGGCCCGGCGTCCGGAGCCGGATGACCCCCCGGCACCCTCGATCGCCTCAGAGTCGCCGACCCCACTCCCATGCCTGCTTGATTGAGGCCGGTTGCTGTGGTACGCTGTCAGTTCGTTCATCAGCCCGTGTGGCCGGTGACACCTTTCCCACATCGCGTGTGGGAGCCCAAACATGCCGGTGGCTGCGCAGCACGAATCCGAGTGGCAAACCCGCAAGCAACGAATCGACAAGCGGCTCGTTCAGCTCGGCTGGACTGTGGCCCCGTTCGATCCAGCAGGCACGCCCGAGGCCTACCGCCGGCACGCCGTCGAAGAGTACGCGACCGACAACGGCCCCGCGGATTACGCTCTCTTCGCCAACGGCCTGATCCTCGGCATCCTGGAGGCCAAGAAGCTCAGCCTCGGTCCCCAGAACGTCCTTGTCCAGGCCCAGCGCTACGCCCGTGGGGCGTCCGCCAACCCCCTCGACTTCCGAGGCTTCCGCGTGCCCTTCCTGCTCTCGACCAACGGCAAGGTGATCTGGTTCCACGACATCCGCCACCCGCTGAACCCCTCGCGCCGGATCGCCGATTACCCAACGCCGAACGCCCTCCAGGAGTGGATGGAGCGCGATCTCGACGCCGCCCTGGCCCGACTCGCCTCCGAGAGGGCGGCCCTCGATGGCCTCCGCGAATACCAGAGGGAAGCCGTCGCCGCGATCGAGAAGGCGATCGCCGACCGCAAGCGCCGGATGCTCATGGCGATGGCCACCGGCACCGGGAAAACCAAGACGGCCGTGGGCCTGGCCTATCGCCTGATGAAGTCGGGTGTCACCCGCCGCATCCTCTTCCTGGTGGATCGCCGCGCCCTCGCCGCCCAAGCCGTCGGCGCCTTTGCCGCATTCGAGGCCGAGCCCGGCCTGAAGTTCGACAAGATCTATGAGTTGTACTCCCAGCGCTTCCGCCGGGAGGAACTCGAGGACGAGATCAAGTTCGACCCGACCGTGATCCCCGAGTCCTACCTGACCGACCCGCGGCCCGGCCACGCCTTCGTCTACGTCTGCACGATCCAGCGCATGGCCCTGAACCTGTTCGGCGGCCGCGCCGCCTTCGAGGCCCGCGACGAGTCGGCCGAGGAAGACGCCCGGGAGCTCGACATCCCGATCCATACCTTCGACCTGGTCATCGCCGACGAATGCCACCGCGGTTACACCGCCCAGGAGCTCTCGACCTGGCGGGACACCCTCGACCACTTCGACGCCATCAAGGTCGGCCTGACCGCCACGCCAGCGGCCCACACGACCGCCTATTTCGAGCATGTCGCCTACCGCTACCCCTATGACCGGGCCGTCCGCGAGGGCCACCTGGTTGACTACGACGCCGTCAAGATCAAGTCGGGCGTCCGCATCAACGGCGTGTTCCTCCGCGAAGGCGACGAGGTCGGCCTGGTGGACACCGAGAGTGGTGATGAGCGGCTCGACTTCCTGGAAGACGAGCGCCAGTTCGACGCCGCCGACGTGGAGCGGGAGATCACGGTCCCCGACTCCAACCGCAAGATCATCGAGCAGATCCGCGACCACGCCCTGGAGCATGAGGAGCGTTACGGCCGGTTCCCCAAGACGCTGATCTTCGCCGCCAACGACCTGCCCCACGTCTCCCACGCCGACCAGCTCGTCAAGACCTGCCGCGACGTCTTCGGCCGGGGCGATTCCTTCGTGCAGAAGATCACCGGCAGCCCCACGGTGGACCGGCCGCTCCAGCGGATCCGGGAGTTCCGCAACCGGCCCCAGCCGGGGATCGTCGTCTCGGTCGACCTGATGTCCACCGGCGTGGACATCCCCGACCTGGAGTACATCGTCTTCCTTCGCCCGATCAAGTCGCGCATTCTCTGGGAGCAGATGCTCGGGCGCGGCACCCGCAAGGGGGAGAAGCACACCGACAAGTCCCACTTCGTCGTCTTCGATTGCTTCGACGGCACCTTGCTGGCCTACTTCAAGGGCGCCCCGGAGATGATCGCCGAGTTGCCTGAGAAGCCCACCCGCCCCATCAAGGACATCATCGAGGACATCTGGCTCATGTACCATTTGCAGCTCGACGCGGCTTCCGGTGCATTGGATGAATACTTCACCGGGTCAACGATCAAACATTTGACTGGAGTCGCTCTTAAACCATATCGGTTCCGCCTCCCACCGCGCGCCGAGCAGACGCGGATCGTCGCCCGAGTTGCCGAGGCAACCGCCCACGTGGACGCGGCCCGCGAGCGTCTGGCCAAGGTGCCGGCCATCCTCAAGCGGGTCCGCCAGGCCGTTCTCGCCGCCGCCTGTTCAGGCCGGCTGACGGAGGATTGGCGGGAGCAAAACCCCGATGTCGAGGCGGGTGCGCACCTCCTGGATCGGATTCGTGCCACAGGACCAGCGTCTAAGGGATGGTCCCGCAGAGTCGCTGATGTGGCTGGTGAGTTCGTACCGGAACTGCCTGAGACATGGGGAACGGCGTCTCTCGACGATGTTTGCGCCAACATAGTTGACTGCCCACACTCGACCCCGAAGTGGACCGTCTCCGGACGCCTGTGTGTTAGGACGACGAACTTCCGGCCGGGCTTCCTTGACCTCACCGAGAAGTCATACGTCTCCGAGGAGACCTACCAGACCCGCATTGCCCGGCTTGTGCCGAGGCCGGGCGACATCCTCTACAGCCGTGAGGGCGGCATCCTGGGAATCGCCTGCATGATCCCCCCTGGCGCGTCTCTGTGCCTGGGTCAACGGATGATGTTGCTGCGACCCTATCCTGAACTGTCCGCAGCATTCTACATGAACGTGCTTAACTCCACGCCGATCCTCCAGCGCGTACGCGAACTGACCGGTGGGACCGCATCCCCCCACTGGAACGTCGCTGACATCAAGTCTTTCCCTGTCCCGGTGCCCCCCGCCAGGGAGCAAAACGAGATCGTCCGTCGCGTCGAAGCCCTCTTCAAGCTGGCCGACGCGATCGAGCGCCGTGTTGCCGCCGCCGCGGCCCGAGCCGACAAGCTGACGCAATCGATCCTCGCCCGTGCCTTCCGCGGCGAGCTGGTCCCGACCGAGGCCGAGCTCGCCCGCCAGGAGGGCCGGGACTACGAGCCGGCCTCAGCAATTCTGGAACGCATGCGGACCGGCCATGGCACGACGACTCAGGGGGAACTTTTCCCAACCAACCGGCGCGGCCGGCGCCGAAGGCTTTAGGGTCGAGGGCGAGTCCGCGGGGACCGATTGACGGGCAAGGTTGCCGATGAGTCGCCTTCTTAGATCCATGTGCGCATGTGTCGGATGTCTCATTCGGCAGGGTGGCTGATGGTCCTGGCCAAAACCTCTTGTAATTGCGATTCGATCGAGAGTCGCTCTCCTACGGGCAATTCCTCAATGTATTTCCTCGATTCCTCATCAAGATAATTAAATATATGGCTTGATGGGTCTAACCCGCCCTGTTCGTCGATTCGATTCGCCAATGCACGTTTGTACTGCGACACGATCCAAGCGAACTGCGGCCGGTTGGTCAGCTTCCGGAAGAAATCGTCCGGCCTGATGCGACCGATCGAAGGTTTTCGCGATCCGGCGAACTGGCTTCGATCGCTGTTGGATGACTCATCCCCGATTACCTCGTGGAAGAACAACTGACAGATCGCCATCCCAGGCCTGATTGCGATCGGGATCTCTCCCACGTTCGTGATTTCCAGGGTGAGACAACCCTTAAATCCAGGATGGACGCCCGTCGCAGTCGCGATGATAAGTCCGCGCCTCCCCCAACTGGACCGCCCGATCACGTAGGCCGCCATGTTGCCGGGCAATCGCAGCCATTCGAGCGTCGTCGCCAAAACGAAGCTCCGAGGATGAAGGTAATAAGATTCCCCGAAGGGGACGTAATGTGTTTTGGCGAATTGGATGTTCTGACTTGGGGCGTCGACTTCGAGATGCGACATCCGAGCTTGACGCAGGCTCACGAACCAAGTCCCCAACCTCAGATCAATCGATGCCGATCCGCTCGCAGCGAACTCGTCCGGATCCACCATCGGTACGATGACCAGGGGGTCGATGACCATGGGGTTGTTGGCCATGCCCTCGTCCAGTCCAGCCTCACCGGCCCTCGCTCCCAACTTCAGACGACGAGCAATCTCATTGGCCTTGAGCATGATGAGCTAATCCTTCTGACGGCTCTCAATTTCAAAAATTTCAATGTTTTTAAGTATAAGCTCTTTAAGGACGTCGTCCTTCTTCTTGTGCAGATCGGGAATATCCTTCCAAAGCGTCTTGTCCTCGAAAGCCAACCAAGCGGCGTTCAAGATGTCCGCTAGCGATCGGGCGCCCTTTGCGGGGACGACGAGCCTGATCCACCGTAATATCTGGCTGGCCTCGTCATCAGATGGAGTCGGGACGAATTCGTCCGACAGGAGCGCCTGGGCCTTATTGAATATGCTCTCCCTCAAGTCTCCAAGGGCTTCATCCGCAACGGTGAGATTGAATCGCATCGAGTTCTGATAGTCCGCCTCTGGATCGTCCTCGAAGAGCCCCTCGAATCCCTCCGGGGGTTTGACTCCAAATCGAGGCGCAATCTCGACAAGGTTCCGAACCCTCGTTGTGAGTCGAGGGTAAGCTTCGTCCCTCTGCATCGAAAGGCGAGGTGAGGCGAGATAAGCGAACGACTTGAGGTATGAAACACCGAAGAGCCTCAGCCCCGTGAAATCGCAGAAGGTCTCTTCCGCCTGGGACCTCGCCCACTCGATCGCGTTCGTGAAGAACCTGATGTTGTTCTTCAGGAACTCCGCGAGTTCCTGAGGTTGTGCCTTTGCTATGTCGATATCAGTAATTTCCGAATGATATGTTTTATAGAAATCATCCTTATTTTGAAATATCGAAGCAAATACGGCCCCAACCACCTTGGGGTAGAGCTCCTCCCCCAAATTGTTAGCCCGCCACAGGGAATGGCCCAGCTCATGCCCTGCCAGCGGCAGGAGCAGCGGGTTGGATGACTCCGGAGCCGGTAATCCGATCAGGACGTACGACGGCAAGAAGGCCTTCTCGGGATAGACTTGGGGTTCGTATGTCCACTCTGACGAGAGGATAAGCCGGGTGGACCGCTTCAGCGGTGAGACCGAAGGCTCGAGAGCGCATTCGCAGAGCGTTTGCAAGGGACCGTAGATCTCAAAAGCATTCCTAACATTTGTTGACCTCAGGATAAATCCGAGGAAGGGTACGTATTCGTGAAGAAGGCCCAGCGCGTTCGCGCACGCGTCCTTGATGGTCCTCTCATCATTGACGACCTCATCCAGATCATCGAGCTTTGCCAGTTCCTCCCTGAAGCAGGACTCAAGATCGGTCAGCGCGCGCCTTGTACTATCGTAGGGGAACTCGGCTTCCCCTATGCGACGCGCTTCCTCAAGGAAGTCCCTGATCCGGTCCTTCGCGTACTTCAGGATATGAATCAGCTAACTCCTGGAATTGTTTCTCGGCTTGTTCGAGGCCGGCCTCCGGAGAGACGCCGCAAACCGCGAGATGTCGAGGCAGTCGGATCTCAGTTTTTTGATCCGCTCAGGATCCGTCTGCTGGATTTGTTGGGGCTGGGAAGCCACTCCCTCTAACTCGGCGGCAATCGACTCAAGATTCTTGATGACATCCTCGAGTCGGGCCCCCGGCTTCTTGCTCCGAACCACACGGTCCATCACGATCACCGTCGGCGTGATGAGGAAACTGGGGGAAGTCCGCTGTTCGACAGCGGGGATGCCCGACTTGAGCAGATCCACGAGTTGGAGGATCGCCGTGGTCTTGAATCTCCTCTTCAGGACGATGTTGTCCAGCTCGATCGCCGCCCCGCTCGCGGCGGACCGTAAGTCGATCCTCGGGCTTCCCGATGGAAGAAGTGAGCTGGCCACGGCGACTCCCTTCGCAGCGTGTGGCGCCTGGATGATAACGCGCCCTGCGCTATCGCAGTCTATCTCCAATTGTTCGGCATTCATCCTCGCTACTCCCTCTCGAGATTTCGCGCTGACCAGGTCGGACGTGACGACATTGGCGAGGCTGAAACCCCTAACCATTGGGGTCACTGCGCACCCTCTCCGAGCCCTCCTTCCAACCCAATGTTAACACCTGTCCACTGAGAAGGCAAGTCCTATCTTGCATCATGGCGAGCCGTCAAACCGGGTGCCACGCATTGATGGAGACGCTAGGGATTCGGTGGATCGCCAATTTCGTTTTCTTCCCCGAGTGCTTCAACCCAGAAGATCGACTCGATCCACAGTCTGACGTCTCCGATGGCCGAAGTGAAGGCCCCTCCGGCTCAACACACCAGGCGGAATCGACCACGGACTGATAAGCCGTGCCGGCGGCCCAGACACGCTGACGCGGATCGTCCCTCGCTCGTGGTAGCGCCACGCTGCGCGCCAGTCCCCACGCCCCTCCCAGAACGCTCCTGCCCGCAGACGCAAGGGCCATGCCCGGCATCCATGACCGGTCATGGCCCTTGCGGAGAGCCACTGTCCATGTGCGGGGCCGTCCAGGCCCGCGGATCGGCGGGCATCGTGCCCGCCGGCCGCGGCCCTGCGCCCCCATGATCAATCGGGGGGGCTCGGGCCGCGGCGGAGAGTGGTGGGCGGCGAGTCCGCCGCCGCTTCGTGTTCGTTGGGGAGAAAGAGGAGGAGAGAAAGGTCTCCCCCCGTGGCCGGCTTCCTGACCGGCCCGCCCCGGGAGGGTCCGGCATCGTGCCGGCCCCATGCCGCTGTCGCGGTCGGCTCCGCCCGGCGGTCGCGATCGGCCCCGCCCCGTCGCCATCGCCCCCGCGCGCCGGTGTCGCCGCCCCGCCGTTGGCGGGGCTAGGCAGCGCCCGCCCGCGGCCTCCGGCCCGCCCCGCGCGGCCCCCGAGGACACGGCCGCTATCCCGTTCTTTAGCTCTTATATGCTCATTCTCGCAAGAGAGAATATAGCAGAGTACATATGCGGTTTTCCCGAGGATTCTCGCGATTTTCCGGGATTTTGGGCTTGCGTTGCTTGCTCGGCTCATGGTATACTAGTGTTCCCTTAGGGGGTCATCGGGACCCTTCGAAATGGGATGGCCCCGCGGGAGTTGCGACCTCCCACGGGGCCGAGTCCGCAGCCCACGTTGAGGAGAACTGCGAACATGTCCACTGTAGCAACTGCGCCCTCCGCGCGCACAGTCCGGCATGGCCGGACCGACCTCCAGATCCGCATCGGCGGGACATGGTACAAGCTCCGGACCCTGCCCCCGCCCGCCGGGTTCCGCGTCGTCCGGACCCTCAAGAAGCTCGATCCCCACGGCCCGCCGGCAATCGACACGGTGGCACAGGCCAAGGGGGAAGACGCCCGTTGCACCTGCCCGGATCACAGCAACGGCCACATCTGCAAGCACATCATGGCCCTCGTGGCGCATGGCCTGATGGCCCTGCCCAAGGCCGCCCGGCCCAAGCCTCAGAAAGCCCCGTCGGCCCGTGCCCTCAAGGCCCACGCCAAGAACGCCAAGGCCGCGATCGCCGAAGCCAAGGCGCTCGATCCGGCCGCCCGCCGGCATCTCGCCGCCTTGGGCCCCGAGCCCGCTCCGGTCCGTGAGACCGACCGCCGCGCCGCCATCGTCGGCTTACCCCGAGCCAACGAGCTCGAGATCTCTCTCCCCGAGGGATGGCAGCTTGGCGGATCCCCGATCCGCCCCGCCCCCGCCGCCAAGCCGCTTCCGCCCGCGCCTGAGGGGTCATTCGCCGCCGGCTTCCGCCAGGCCGTCGCCGATCATCTCGCCTTGAAGCGCGGCGATCTCATCGAGTGCGCGGCCTGCCGCTATCCGTTCGACCCCGAGACCGAGGGTTCCGTCCCGCTGGCCCTGTGCGGCCCCTGCTTTGCCGAGGAAGGGGGTCGATCATGAGTCACCTCCATGGTATTCACTGTATCCATATCTGTGGATTCAACCCCGCCCGCTGGTGCGCGGGGTGTCGCCAGTCGTGGGATCAGTTTGTCGCCGGCGCCTTGGCCGTGTTCCCCGAGCCGAGTGAGACCGAACGCCGCGCCGTGATCGACCTCTATCGCGCGTCGGTCGACCTGTCGCTGGCGTATGTCGTCCTCAGTGAGATCGAGCGCGGGGACCTCCCCGCGCCGGTCGGATTCCCCGTCCCCGAGTCCATCGGCGAGAAGCTCCGCGCCTGCGCGGAGCCCTCGCGGAACTGATCGGCCCGGCCCGGGCGGAAGCGGCCCAACGGGGCATCCCTGCCCCGATGGTCCGCCGGGCGGCTTCGTGCCGCCCGCCGCCCGGCCCGGCCCGAGGAGGGGAATCCCATGGCGAAGACGAAGCGCACCAAGGCGGAGGCCGGTCGGTTGGGAGGCCTCGCGACGAAGAAGAGGCACGGCCGCAAGCACTACCAGGAGGCGGGCCGCAAAGGCGGCCAGGCGACCTTCGAGACGCACGGCACGGAGCACATGCGGCGGATCGGCCAGGCCGGCTTCACCGCGACCTGCGATCGGCACTATGGAGGGGACCGCCGCGCGATGCTCAACGAGTTGATCCGGCGCGGCCTCCGCGCGCTGGACCCCTGCCCGTGGAACGGGGCATGGCAGAACTACACCGCGTTCCCGGACCCGCGGAAAGAGACCGAGGAGAACCCGGTCGTTGCCCACATCCTGGCGTCGATCCGCTCCGCCCCCATCCCCGAGGGAGGAGGCCTTTGAGATGAGCGAGCCCAAGTTAACCAATGTCCAGCTCCGCGAGCGCCGCAGGGAGGCGGCGCTCAAGGGAGCCAGGACCCGCGCGGCGAAGCAGCTTCTGGAGAAGAGCCTCAAGCGCGTCACGGACCTGGCCGTCAACGGACCCGACGGCCGGCAGCTCATCGCCCGGGCGCAGGCGATCGGTCGCGAGGCCGACTTGTGGTCGTTCGCCCACGTCAACCACTACCCTACCCGGCCCTCGGCCTGGACCGGGGAGCAGCGCCGCGCCGCTGGGGACTTCCTCGAGACGTTCCTCCGGCCTGACGGCCGGCCCCAGCCTGTGAGGACCAAGAGGAAGTGATCGCACCGCCCGCCCGGGACCGGCCCGGGCGGGTCGTCCACTCGGCACGCCAGAAAAGCCCGGGGGCATTTCCCGGGCCCCTCGCACCGCGTCGGAAGACGTGTCATCTCCCCAGCGGACCTAGCCCGACCGCCCGGCGGGCGATCGCCTCGGGGATCCCCGCGCCCAGGAGTTGGTCCACCGTCAGCCCCTTCCGCTTCACCACCAGGTCGAAGTCCAGGACCTCACCGTTCCCGTCAAACAGGTCTGACCAACTCACCAGTCCGGTCCGCTGGAGCCAGCAACTCGGCAGGCCCACCACGCGCACCTGACCGGGACCGCTCAGCCGGGGCATCAACCCGGGCATGTCGCCGAAGAGCAGGGGCGCCTCGGCACCAGGCGGGACCTCAAGCTGTTCACACTCACAATGCGGGTGAAAGGGGATCGGCCAGGGTCGCGGCGACACCCGCCCGTGACGTCGCAAGCAGTCGGCGCAGGGCTTGCGCAGCGAGCCGACGAGCTGATACCAGGTGTCGCCGGTCCAGTTCTTCCAACGCTCGCCAGGACGACCGCCCAGGCCCGAGATCCAGTCAGCCATCGATCACGACCTTTCGATGAGGAGACGAAGACGCGCCGGACCATCGTCGCCGGCGACGCCAAGAATCATGGGGTGCCGAGGGCCTGCGAGCCCACCCCGCCGTGCCACCCGGGCCGGAGTCGCCGCGACGATCGCGACCGCCACCCCCGCCCGGGCATCGGTTTCAAGCGAACCCCGAGGCGTGGACCTGACTCAGCCGGGGTTGCTCCACGCGACCCTCGGGGAACCGGTCGCGAACCCCGCCCCGCAGCGCGTCGATCAAGTCCTCGTGCGGGTTGGGACCGATCCCGAAGTCAGAGCCACTTTTGATCGTGAAGGCGGAGCCACCCGAGGCGTTCTCGTAAGGTTCCAGAAGACCAGCGCATGCCGCCACGCCGCTCGGC
>JAJPJC010000054.1 GCA_021324445.1 Isosphaeraceae bacterium | reverse complement strand
GTGGCGTGATTATCCCCGCAGATGCCGCAGATCCGGCTGGTGATGAAGTGGGCGTCGCGGGGGTCCTTCCCCTTCATGAAGATGCTGTAGCCCCGGAAGATCGACGAAGTGCTGTAGCACTGGGCGACCTCGCGGTTCTCGAAGTCGATCTTGGTGTAGATGCCCAGGCTGCCCACGATCCGGGTGATCGGGTCCCAGGACATCTCGACCAGCTTCCGATCCTTGACCGGCGCCTCGCGTTCCGGTGCGGTCACAGTGGCCATGCTGTCGCTCCTTCCGCCCGATGACTTGCGAAATCGGTCCCCGCCCTGGGGAAGGTGGGGATCGGCGGACGGAGCCGCCTCCTACACGAAGACCGGAGATTCCCGTCTTGGTAGGAGCCGGCTCCGTCCGGCGACTCGGGGTGCTTTTCTCATTGCGTGGACCGATTCAGTACCGTGGGCCGTAGGTGTTGGGGTGGTATCCGGTGGTGAGCTGAGGGCCGCGATGCCGCCACTTCGGCTCCTTGTTCGCGGTGGTGTTGGTGAATGACCGGAGCTTGCGGACGATCCTGCCGTAGATCGCGACCATGCTGGAGGACAGGACGCCGCCCGGGGGCTCGTCCATGAAGGGCATGAACTTGTCGGGGAAACCGGGCATGGTGCAGCCGATGCAAATCCCGCCGACGTTGGGGCAGCCGCCGATGCCCGCCATCCAGCCGCGCTTGGTGACGTTGCAGTTGACGACCGGACCCCAGCAGCCGATCCGCACCAGGCACTTGGGCGAGCCGTACTCGTGCGCGAAGTCGCTCTGCTCGTAGTAGCCGCCGCGGTCGCACCCCTCGTGGACCGTCTTGCCGAAGAGCCAGGTCGGCCGCAGTTCCTGGTCCAGCGGGATCATGGGAGCCAGGCCCGCCGCCTGGTAGAGCAGGTAAAGCAACGTCTCGGTCATGTTGTCCGGCTGCACCGGGCAACCCGGGACGTTGACGATCGGCACACCCGCCTTCGACCGCCAGTTCCAGCCGAGATAGTCGGCCAGCCCCATGGCGCCGGTCGGGTTGCCCGCCATGGCGTGGATGCCCCCGTAGGTCGCACACGTGCCGGCGGCGACCACGGCCCAGGCCTTGGGGGCCAGCCGGTCGATCCACTCGCAGGTGGTGATCGGCTGGCCGGTGCGCTTGTCGGTGCCCAGGGCCGCCCAGTAGCCCTCGCGCTTGATCTCCTCGTTGGGAATCGACCCCTCGATCACCAGGACAAACGGAGCGCCCAGCCGGTCCTCATCGGCCAGGTGCCAGTATTGCAGGAATTCGTCGCCGACCTCGTAGGCCAGCACGGGGTTGTGCAGGTGGACCTTGGGGAGTCCCGGGATCGCCCCCATGACGATGTCTTCGATGCTCGGCTGGCTGGCGGCGGTCACCGACACCGAATCCCCGTCGCAGCTCAGCCCGGCGGTGATCCAGAGGACGTGCACCTCCTTGACGCTCGGCTCGCGCTGCGTCCTGCGGCCGTAGGGAACCTCGGCGACTTCGGCCATGTGTGCACTCCTTTCTTGTTGGTTATTTGTTATTGGTTATTGGTTATTGGTTATTGGTTATTTGTCATTCGCCATTCTCCAAGAGGCTGGCTGGCTCTCGGCATTTCACCCATAACCAATAACCAGTAACAAATAACCAATAACAAATCAGCAGATTCTCGGCAACTGTTCTCCCGCGAGCATGGTGACGACGCGTTCGCCGCCGACGACGGAGTGCATGGTGACCATCCCTGGGTGTTCGGCGATGACCTCGCCGATGATCGCGGCGTCTCGGCCCAGCGGATGGGCCCGCATGACCTCCACCAGCCGGTCTGCCTCTGCCGAGGGCACGACCGCGATCAGCTTCCCTTCATTGGCGACGTACAGGGGGTCGAGCCCGAGCATCTCGCAGGCACCCCGGACCTCATTGCGGACCGGGATTGCCGCCTCGACCAGCCGGACGCCCACGCCCGAAGCCACCGCCAACTCATTCAGGGCGCTCGACAGGCCGCCGCGTGTCGGATCGCGCAGCGCGCGAATCCCCGGGCATTCTGCCAGCATATCCCGGACCAAACCTGTGAGCGGGGCGGTGTCGCTCTCCAGGATGGTGTCGAATTCGATCCCCTCGCGCACCGACAGGATGGCGATCCCGTGGTCGCCGATGGTCCCCGAGACCACGATCTGGTCGCCGGGCCGGGCCGAGCGGATCGAGAGCGTCCGGCCCTCGGGGATCAGGCCGATGCCGGACGTGGTGATGAAGATCTGGTCCCCCTTGCCGCGGTCGACGACCTTGGTGTCGCCGGTGACCAGGCTCACCCCCGCTTCGTCGCACGCCGCACGCATCGAGGCGACGATCCGCTCGAGGTCCGCCAGGGCCAGACCCTCCTCGAGGATGAACGCCCCGGAGAGGAACAGCGGCTCGGCTCCCGCAACGGCCAGGTCGTTCACCGTGCCGTGCACAGCCAGGCGGCCGATGTCGCCGCCCGGGAAGAACAGCGGCCGGACCACGAACGAATCAGTGGTGAAGGCCAGCCGCGGGGCGCCGGCGCCGCCGGGCCCCCCGAGGCGAACGGTCGCCGAGTCCTCCAGTCGCGCCAGGACGTCGTTGCCGAAGGCCGGGATGAAGAGGCGCTGGATCAGCTCGGCGGTCAACCAGCCGCCGCTGCCGTGCCCCAGCACGATGTGGTCGTACTGCGAGCGTGGCACCGGGCAAGCACCGAAGAACTCCGGGTTGAACGGCGTCCCGGGATCGCCGGAATCAGATGACGTCTTCCTCGCCCCGGATGACATGGATCAAGTCCCACAAAATGTGCAGGAGCGTTTCGTGCGTCTCCTGGATGCGGTGGATGCTGAAGCTGGGGACCGTGAAGCAGTAGTCGCAGATCTCGGGCATCCGGCCGCCGTCGCGGCCGGAGAAGCCGACAGTCAGCATGCCCCGCTCCCGCGCCGCCTGGAGGGCGCGGTTGACGTTGGCCGACTTGCCGCTGGTCGAGATCCCCAGCGCCAGGTCGCCGGGCCGGCCGAGCATCCGCAGTTGCTCGGTGAAGGCCATGGCGAAATCCTGGTCGTTGCCGACCGCGGTGAGGATCGCCGTATCGGTCGTCAGCGCCAGGGCCGGCAGCGCCGGCCGCTTCTCGATGATCGGGTGCATGAACTCGACCGAGACGTGCGCCGCGTCGCAGGAGCTGCCGCCGTTGCCCATGACGAAGAGCCGGCCGCCGTCATCGAAGGACCGCGCCATCGCCGCGGCGCACTCGGCGATCCGGTCCGCGTGCTCGGTGAAGAACTGCTCCTTGGTCGCCATGCTCTCACGGCACTTCCGCAGGATCGCCGTGCGCAGGGCTTCCGGGGCAAACGAACGGGCTGGTTGGGGATCGGCGATGGCCGTCATCAGCGGATTCCTCCGATCGGGACCAGTTGAGGCTCGGCCGGCGAAGTCTCGAGGGACGATCCCGCCCCGTTCGTCCCCTGGGCGCGGGCAGCCGCCTCGAGATGCCGGCCATAGGTGTAATACGCCGCGCAGGCGCCCTCGGACGAGACCATCGTGGCGCCCATGGGTGTCTGGGGAGTGCATTGCCGGCCGAAAGCCGGGCAGTCGTGCGGCTTCTTGAGCCCTTTGAGGATTTGCCCACTGATGCAATCGGGCGATTCCTGGGTGTCGATGTCATCGACCTCGAAGAGCCGCTCGGCGTCGTGGGCGCGGAACTCGTAGCGGAGCTTGAAGCCGCTCTTGGGGATCAAGCCGACCCCTCGCCACTTGCGGTCGCAGACCTCGAAGACGTCCTCGATCAGCCGTCGCGAGGCGGGGTTCCCCTCGCGGCGGACGGCGCGGGCGTAGGGGTTCTCGACCTCGGCCCGGCCGGCCTCGAGCTGCTGGACGGTCCGCAGGACGCCCTCGAGCAGGTCGACCGGCTCGAAGCCGGTGATCACGATCGGCACGCCATAGCGGCGGGCGATCGGTTCATATTCGGTCTGGCCCATGACCGTGCAGACGTGGCCCGGGCCGAGGAACCCGCGCACCCGGTTGCCCGGCGCCTGAAGGATGGCCGTGATCATCGGCGGCACCAGCACGTGCGAGACCAGCACGCTGAAGTTTTGCAGCCGGCGCTGCCGGGCCATCCAGACGGCCATCGCGTTAGCCGGCGCGGTCGTCTCGAAGCCAATCGCGAAGAACACCACCTTCTGGTCGGGATTGGCCGCCGCGAGGTTGACAGCATCCAGCGGTGAATAAACGATCCGGATATCGCTGCCGCGCGACTTGAGCTCCAGGAGGTCGCCGCGCGACCCCGGCACCCGCAGCATGTCGCCGAACGAGCAGAAGATGACCTCCGGCCGCGCGGCGATCGCGTGCGCGCGGTCGATCATCTCCAGCGACGTGACGCAGACCGGGCAGCCCGGTCCGTGCACCAGCTCGAGCTCACGCGGCAGGATCCGGTCGATCCCGTATTTGACAATGCTGTGGGTCTGCCCGCCGCAGACCTCCATGATGGTCCAGGGCCGCGTCACGATCCGCGCGATCGCCGCGGCCAGCTTCCGCGCGGCCGCGCGGTCGCGATACTCGTCCAGGTGTTTCACGGCGCGCGCTCCTTCAGCTCGTCGAGCTGATCCATGTGGTCGAGGAACTCGAAGACGCGGCGCGCCTCGGCCTCGTCGATCCGCGACAGCGCGAAGCCGACATGGACGAGCACGTAGTCGTCGGCGCGGACGTCGGGGACGTGCTCGAGGCAGACGCGCTTGGAGACCCCGCCGAACTGGACCTTGCCCATCAGCACGTCGTGCTCGCGATAGGTCTCAACGACTTTCCCCGGGATCGCCAGGCACATCGGCAACTCCTTCGGTCGTCACTCGGGCCGCCGCGACGGCGAGCTGGCCCAGGCTCAAGCCCCCATCATTGGGCGGGACGCGGCGATGCCGGTAGACCCGGAAGCCGTCCCCCGCCAGCCGGACGGTGGTCTCCTCGGTCAGCAGGGCATTCAAGAACACACCGCCGCTGAGGACGACCGCATCGAGACCGGTCCGCGCCCGCAACCGGTCGCACACCTGGGCGATGACCTCCACGACCGTGGAATGAAACCGCCGGCCGATCACCGCCTGAGCAACCCCGCGCCGCACCTCCCCGGCAATCTCGACAATCATCGGCCGGAGGTCCAGCACCAGGGCCTCCGCGGGTGGATTCGTCGCGAGGGATTGGATCTCGAACGGGTAGACACCCTCTGGGGCTACCTCTGACGCCAGCCATTCCAGCTCGATCGCCGCCTGCCCCTCGTAGCTCACCCGCTGCCGGACTCCCGCCAGGGCGGCGACCGCGTCGAAGAGCCGGCCCGCGCTGGTGGTCGTCGGCGCATGGAACGACCGCGCGATCATCCGCTCGACCGTGGCCAGAGCCGGTGAGGGTATCGGTCCTGAGAGCATGGCGAGCGGCTCTCCCGCGTCGGCCAGATACGCCGCGGCCATGCGCCAGGGCTCCCGGACCGCCTGCTCGCCGCCGGGCATGGCGACCGGGCGCAAGTGGGCCGCCCGGCGGAAGGCCCGGTAGTCGCCGATCAGGAACTCCCCACCCCAGATGCCGCCGTCGGTCCCGTAGCCTGTCCCATCGAAGGTGACACCGATCACCGGCTCAACCAGGCCATGCACGGCCATGCAACTGGCCATGTGCGCATGATGATGCTGGACGGCGATCGTCGGCCGCGAACCCCGGTGCTCCCGCGCGTATTGTGTCGAGGCATAATCGGGGTGCAAATCGTGGACCAAGAGCTCCGCGTGGAGGTTGAAAAGCCGCTCGTAATGCGCGATCGCTTCCCCGAAGGCCCGGAACGCGGCGTAATGGTCGAGATCGCCGATGTGGTGGCTGAGGAATGCGTGATGACCCCGGCCGAGGGCGAACGTCGCCTTGAGTTGTCCCCCCAGGGCGAGGATCGGCACGCGACATTCGACCGGCAGGGCCAGCGGTCGAGGTGCGTCGCCGCGGGAGCGGCGAATCGGCAGCTCGACCCCAGCGACCACGCGCGTCACCCCGTCGTCGCAACGCAGGTGGATCGGCCGATCGTGGACCAGGAAGAAGTCGGCGATCCCCGTCAGGCGTTGCCGCGCATCCTGATCCTCGTAGGCGATCGGCTCATCGGATCGATTGCCGCTGGTCATCACCAGGGGGATCCCCTCCAGGTCGCGCAGCAGCAGGTGATGCAGCGGCGTGTAGGGGAGCATGACGCCCAGCCATGGGTTTCGCGGCGCGACCCCATCGGCCACCCGCGCCCCGGGCTTGCGGCGGAGCAGCACAATCGGCCGGCGAGGCGCGGCCAGCAGGGCCGCTTCCTCGGGCGAGACCTCGCAAAGCTCCCGGACGGCCTCGAGGCTCGCCACCATGACGGCGAACGGCTTCTCATCCCTGTGCTTCCGGCTGCGCAGCTCGGCCACGGCGTGGTCGTCCCCGGCGTCGCAGGCCAGGTGATAACCGCCCAGGCCTTTCAAGGCTCCGATCCGGCCCCGCCGCAGGGCCTCGACGGCCTGAGTAAGCGGATCGGCACGGGCGATCGGTTGCCCCTGGTGGTCCAGGAGCAGGAGACCCGGGCCGCAGCGGGGGCAGGCCGTGGGCTGGGCATGGAAGCGGCGATCGCCCGGGTCTTCGTATTCGGCCCGGCATTCGGGGCACATCGCGAACGAGGCCATGCTGGTCCGCTCGCGGTCGTAGGGCGCGCCCGTGATGATGGTCAGCCGGGGACCGCAGTTGGTGCAGTTGAGGAAGGGATACCGGTACCGGCGATCACCGGGATCGAACAATTCGGCCAGGCAGTCGTCGCAGGTCGCGACATCCGGGGAGATGAAGATCTCGCTGGCGAGATCGGCTTCGCTCGGCTCGATCAAGAAGCCGGAATCGCCGCGCGGGGGACGATTCGACCAGTGCACCGCGTCGATCCGGGCCAGGGGCGGCGGCTGGGACGTCAGCTCGGCCAGGAAGGAGTCGAGCGTGGAGGGCTCGCCCTCGACCTCGATCACAACCCCACCGTCGCCATTCCTGATCCAGCCTTTGAGACCCAGCTTGCACGCAAGTCGGTAGGTGAGGGGTCGAAATCCGACACCTTGGACGATCCCGCTGATGGTGATCGCGCGACGGATCATGCGGTGCGCTCCGGCCGATCACTTACTTCAAGAGGGCCACGGTCCGCGAACCGCGGAACTGTGGCACAGCCGCGACGCCAATCGGAAGGCGAGCGGGCGACTTCCTTTCTTCCTTCCTTCACTGGGGCCACGGTGCGCGAACCGGAGTTCGCGAGGTTCCCTCCTGTACTTTGGGGAGCCCTACCGGGCCTGTCAACCCCCTCCCGTGCTGAGACATCCCCACCGAGGTTTTTGCGCGTCAAACACAATCGTGTGTCCCTCACGATTGACGTACCAGCGGCGGCACGCCGAGTCCTCCTTGCCTTTCCAACCCTCGACGAGTGCGTCGACTTCCCATCGGAGGTTGCCCGCCGGCTGAAACGCTGGGGCATGAAGGCCGTGTGGCCGATGATGGCCCGTCGGCCCTCGACGAGGCGCGCCGCCAGCCGCCGGAAGTGATGTTGCTCGACATCGGCATGCCGGGGATGGACGGCTATCAGGTGGCCAGCCGGCTGCGCGCGCAGGAGGGCGGGCGCTCTCCGATCCTGATCGCCCTGACGGGCTATGGGCAAGAGGAGGATCGCCAGCGAGCCCGCGAGGCAGGCTTCGAGTACCACATGGTCAAGCCGGTGAATCCGGATGACCTGAGGGAGTTGCTGATCCTGGCTGAGGCCATCGTCAGGCAGGCTGCGCGACCCTGAGGAGAGACTGTCGCAGGATTAACGGGCGAGCCGTCGGCTCGAACCGATGCGAACCCGATCGTCGTAAGGCCGATTCCATCCGTCGCACGCCGGTCAGGGCGTGAGCAGGAGGATCGAAGGAACTCCTCCAGGGTCGTGCAAACGGAGCAAGGTGTAACCGATCCCGGCCGTGCCAATCATCAGGGACGGATTCGGCCCGCCGGAGGAACGACCCGAGGGCCAGTCGGCGGAGGCCGAATGGCGGTCGATCAAGCTTTGAGTCGCGGCGCGAGCACCCTCGCAGTACGAACGATCATCGAGCCACTGTCCGGCAATCCACACGATCTCGATCAGGCCGGCCAGACCGTGGCAAGGGGTCGCGTCCGATTGCGGTGTTGCGAGGCTCTGCTCGATCGTCTCGACAGTCGTGGCGATGGCGATGCGGGCCTTGGCGAGATAGTCCTCGCTCCGATCCGGGTCCAGCGCGGCGGCGCGCAGCCGCGTCAGAGCGATTCCGGGCGCCCCGTGGCACCAGGCCCGCCCGAACCTCGGAGGGGCCCCCGAACCCGGCCGGGCCTCGGCCCAGTTGCCCGCTTGCGGGTCGAAGAGCGCGTCTTCGCGGTCGAGGCATCGGCGGGCCGCATCGCGGAAGTCAGGCCGGCCGGTGGCCGCGTGCAGCTCGAAGAGGGCCCAGCCGATCCCGGCGGCGCCGTGGGCCAGACCACTGGCCAGCCCGGCCCCAACGTCGGGCCGAGCCACTTCGGCCCGACACAGTTCGTCGCCCAGGGCGATCGCCAGGTCACGGCAACGCTCCAGACCGTGCTCGCGGCTCATGGCCAGCAGGACGGGGATCGCCCCGGCGTTGCCACCGATCACGTCCAGCAGATGGGGCGCCGACGCCGCGGCGACGACCTGGTCGAGGATCGACTCAACCCGGGCGGAAAGCTCGGCATGGCCGGTCCGGTTGGCCGTTCTCCAGGCCGCGTAGGCGATACCCAGGCTCCCGCTGAAGAAGGAAAGCGGCGACAGGGGCGGACGGGGTGGCGAACACTCGAGCCGGCGGATCGAACGGGCGATCGCGCCCAGGGCCGTGCGGCGGAACTCGCAGTCGCCAGTCATCGCGTGGAGCTGCGCCAGGAACAGCGCGATGCCGGCAGAGCCGCCATAGAGGTCTGGACCCAGCGCCGCCGCCGTGGGAGTGGTCGGGCCATCCTCCTCGGCAATTTCTCCGGTCGAACGCCCGACCCAGTTGCAGAGCTGGCCACCCTGGTCCCACCAGGCCGATTGACACAGGGCCCAGCCAATGCGGACCGCGGTCTCCAGCGGGGAGGTCCGCGCAGGGACTGCCGAGCCGTTCCGGGCCGTCCCGTCGCCCTCCGGGATCCCGGCCCGGAGAGCCAGGGCCGGGGTCGTCGTCCACGGCGTAGAGTCGCCCTCCGCCCGCCAGTCGGGTCCGAGATACGGTCGTAGCGGGTTCAGACCCGCCTCCAGAAACGCCGATGCCAGCCTGGCGCCACGGGAGTCCCGATCAACCTCGGCCCGGATGAACGACTGCCACAAGGAACCAGCGACCAGCCGGCACCGTTCCGCACCGAAACTCCCCGAGCCGATCGGGTGCTCGGCGAACCCCAGCCCGTCGGCCAGCCGCTGCGTGAACAGGGGCACGTCCGGACGGAGGCCGGCCGCGACGGCCGAATGGATGCGCGCCACCAGCGGATCGAGGCGCGCGCGGTCGCGCCGCCGGAAGAAGAGCACGCCGGCATCCGCCCGGCGATACCCGTTCACGTCGCTGCACACCTTGATCCGGAAAGGAATCCGTGCCTCATTCAGGAGCATCGTGGCCCTCGCCAGGAACGGCACCGCCGCCTCGGCCATCAGGTGCCAGTAGTAGCGCCCCAGGTCCTCGAACTCGTCCCCATCATCAGGGCTGTCTCCCTGGCCGTCGCCGAGGGCCACGTAGAAGCCAGGGAGCAATCCGCGCAGCTCCTTGGCGACCCAAACTCGGCACTTCACGCCCGGACGGACCGGGCCATCCCGGACGCGCACATCGGCCGCCGAGACCCAGAAGGCGACCTCGCTGGTCGGTCCCGCTGGAGCGGACACCACGACCTGTCCATTCTCCTCGATGCGGCGGACCGTCCACCCCGGCTCCCACGTGCCGCGCCCGGAGTTGGCCGCCGACAACCCGGCCACCAGGTCGCGCCGGGCCAGCCCGCGGGTGGAACGCGCGCCGCTCGATGAGGGACGGATGTAGAGCCGTTCGTAAAGGTCAACCGCCAGCGCCGACACCAAGGGGTGGGACACCGCCGCGGGAGGCAATCCGGCCGGATTGCTCCCCGGAACTTCGCGCCACTGGCCCAGCAGAGCGTAGCGCCTGGGAGATACGATTTCCACGGCGTCGAGGATCGCCAGCAGGTCCTGGTGGAGGCCGCTCATAACCCGAATGCACTCAGGGGAATGCCGTACAACTGAACCTGCCCGCGCTCGGGTTCGGCCAGGAGGTTGGCGCTGATCTGCAGAAGGAGGACCGACTGGCCCGGGAGGCGATCCGCCTCGACGGCCAGCTCGAAAGCCGTCTGGATCAGTCGCGCCCCCGAGAACGTCACGGCCCGTCGAACCAGGGCGTCCGCGGCGTCGGGGGCCAGGCCGGCCTCCGCCCGATACCCGGACCAGAAGGCTCGCGCCGCGCTCCGAACGGCGGTCAGGGGGACGCGCGCCTGGTCGATCATCGCCTCGGCCGTCAGGTCATCGCCGATCGGCATTGAGAACACCCAGAAGACCAGGAAGTCTTGTAGCACCCCGGCCAGGTCCCAGGCCGGATCGCCGATCTGGACCAGCTCCCAGTCGGCGATCCAGACCTCGACCGGGCCCGGCTCGGCTCCCGCTCGCGGTGACCGGATGAGGACGTTTGCAAACTTCATGTCACCGTGGATCACCGTCGCGGCTCGCCACTGGTGCGCCATCGCGTCGAGAGGTTCGCCCATGCCGCCCGGCACCTGAAGGAGGCGCAGCGTCTGGGCGTTGGCCGCGCTCAGGCGGCTCAACAGGACGGTTCCCGGCTGGTGCAACGTCATCACCCACGGCAAGGTGCCCGGCAGCCAACCCAGCCGAGGATCCTGGTCCAGCGCGGTCCCGTCGAAGACTCCGTGGACCGTGGCCAGGGCATGCCCCAAGGCACGAGCCGCCTCGAGGCTCGTACCCCGGCCGTCGGGGATCCCCCAGCCGGTCCAGAGGCAGAAGGCGTCCGGGATCCACTCGAGCACCAGGATCGTTTCCTCAGCATCCCAGCAAACCAGGCGCGGCAGGATGCGGACCATCGGGGCGGCGGCCGACTCCTCCCGGCAGAACCGGTAGAACCTGGCCTCACGGCGGAGCGTCTCGTGGCCCCCCTCGGACGCGTCGCCCGGCTGCTTGATCAGCAGAGCAGTGCCCCCGGGTCCCTCGACCTCCAGGTTGCGGTTCCGCCGCGCGGCGCTGCGGATGGTCAGATCACCGTCGATGACCCAGGAGACGGGGATCAGCCCACGGTCGAGCAAGAACGGCGTCACGGAGTCGACATCGAGCATGGACGGATGACTTGCGGCCCAGGGACAGCAGATCCAACGGTCGCCGCGGCCAAACTCTCCACGAAGGGTAGGGTGGGTCCTTGCACGAGGATCATCCAGAGGGCGGTGGCACGCAACCGGGGTAGTAGGTTTGGATCACCCACATGGTTGACGTCGCTGGATAGGCTGCCGCCGGTGGCGGCACGCAACCGGGGTAGTAGGTCTGGATCACCCACATGGTTGACGTCGCTGGATAGGTTGCCGCCGGTGGTGGCACGCAACCGGGGTAGTAGGTTTGGATCGCCCACGGTGTCTGGGCCAGATACGACTGGTTCCCCGAAGGGGGTGGTGGGACGCAACCGGGGTAGTAGGTTTGGATCGACCAGGTCGTCTGCGCCAGAGACGGCTGGTTCCCCAGAGGAACAGCGGCCACGATGCTCCCCTTCAGGAACATCGTCTCCAACGTCTGGACCAACTCGAGCTTCGAGACCTTATCTGCGTCAATGATCAGCCTGGTCGGCCTGGTTTCCTGCGAGGAGTCGACCGGCTCGATGTAGAGGATCCCGCTCTCGGGGATCTCGTAGTACGCCTGAAAGTCGAGCCCCAGGTAGAGCCGATAGAATTCCTCTCTCCGAGATGGACCCAGGTATCCAGCCAGCACCAGTCCCTTCGGCAAATCCTTATCGGGATCGATCTTCTTGACCACTGGGTTGGTCGGCAGGTCGCCGTCGCCGTCGCCGTCCGCCCTGGTCGGCGGGTTACCCGATGCAGCGCTCATGGAGTCCTCCCCGGCCGACCCGCGACGAGTCTCGCGGGGAAGCCGCATCATGATCATCAAACGGGCGTCCCGGTCACGATGATCAGGACTATACAGCGATCAGGTAGACATCACAAGCTTCCACCCCCGGCAGGACTCATTTCGGCTGAGAGCCCCTGATGCGCATCCCGAGCGAGGCAGGCGGAATCCGGTTTGCGCCTTCGCCCCGGGAGCCCTGCGGGATCACGGGATCGTCCTGGCGAGGCGGAATCCGATGTCAGCCAGGGGATCGGAGGGCGCGCACCAGGCAGCACGGTACCCGGAGAGCAACCCCGCTGGCGATTGCGCGAACGATCCTCCTCGGATGCTGCGGAATTCATTGGAGATGTTCTCATCTGCAATCGTGTCGTCCACGATCTGAGGACCCGCGGGAAGTCTCGCCCGAACATCATGGCACAGCTCACCGGCGTTGCCCAGCATGTCGAAGAGACCTGCGTCGTTGGGGAGCAGCGACCCGCACGGGTGAGTGCAGAATCCCGGTGTGTTCAGCGACCACGCATAGTGCCGCAGCAGGTCGAGCGCGTGGCCGTAATAGCGGTCTGTCACCGTCCCGGCGCGGCAGGCGTATTCCCATTCGGCTTCCGTCGGCAGACGATATCCGCCCGCGGCCACCGCCGTGGCATCGACTCGCATCCCCACGGTGAACTTCCCCCGGCCGTCGGGTCGGTAGCATTGGGGCAGCTTCTCCTTCTTGCTCATCCAGTTGCAATAGGCAACGGCGTCGAAAAAGGTCATATTGGTCTGTGGACAATTCTGGTCCGAGCTTAACTTCTCGTTGGCAGGGTGAGGAACGTCGAGTGCCTCCCTGGCAAACTTCTGGAATTCCGCGACGGTCACTTCCCGGGTCGCGATCAGGAACCGGTGCGGGATCCTGCGGCGGTGCAAGACGTCCTCCTTCTGCGGATCGGAATCCGACGGCGACGAGCCCATCTCGAGCTGGACGGGGCCGTCGAAGACGACCATCGTCTGGCCCTCCGCGTTGACCAGCCAGCGGCGCCGGATCGGCTCCCCGGCTCGCGGCGGCCGCCCCGGCTCGAATCGCACTCGGTCCGGATGGCCCCATCGCGCCAGGGCCAGCTCGGCCGCGGAGTGGACTCCTGCGTCGGGGTCGTTGCGATACAGGTTCGTCAGTTGCGCGATCAGCCGGGATTGCTCGGCCTGGCCCTGCGCCTCCTTGGGATATTGGGCCAACGCCTGGATCAGCGCCCGCCGCCGGGACGTCACCGGGTCGAAGAGGTAGCCGTTGGGCGCCCGGGCCTGGCCGGGCTGCACCGGGACCAGCTCGCCACCGCTGGCGAGCCGCTCGAGCTCTTCGATGAGGATGGAGGCGTCGACCCCATAGGGGGAGAACGCATTGATCAAGGCGCTGCGCGTCCGCGGGTCGGGACTGTACTCGAGCAGGGGCCAGACCTCGCCGGCAGAACCGAGGCGGATCAAGGCCGTAGCCGCCCGCGCCGCGCGCGCGGCGCGGCGATCCCGCTCTTGCTCGATGGCCTCGACCTCGGCGCGCCCCGGGTGCCGGGCGTCCGCGGCAGCGCGCGGCGCGCTGGGCGCCGGGCGGCCCGGCGCCGTTGCGATCGCGCTGTGCAGCTCGGCGAGAGCGGCCGAGCGATGCACCTGGAGCACGGAGAGCAGGATCGAGGCGGACTCGGGGCGAGCCTCCAGCAGCAAGCCGGCGAGGCGCTGGGGTTGGCCGGCGGCATAGCGGGCCAGGAGGTCCGCCGCCAGGTTGTGCTCGCCATCGGGGCGATCCCCCTCGCGGAAGATCTGGGAGAGTGGATCGACCAGCGCAGCCCCAACGCTCGACATCGCCACCAGCCAGCCCTTGGCGTTGAGCGGGTCCCGAACCATCGCCCCGGCGACTTTGCCTCCCACCTCCGACCAGTCCGGGGCCCCCGGGTCATAGTCGGCCAGCAGGGCGGCCAGGGGGAGGATGCGGTTGTCCACAGGGTTGGCCCCGCGCAGCTCCTTCCAGAGCCGATCGATCAACCGGGCCCGGTACGGGGCCAGGCCGGCCCGGATCACCGCCATTTCGTCGGGGTCGACGATCGTCCGGGGCGATCGGTCGGGGATCAGGTGGTCGTACAGGTATTCGACCGGACCGCCGTCGAACGCCAGCAGGGCGATGCTGGCGTGGAGCTTCGCCTTGGAGCCATCCAGCGCCTCACGAACGAGGCGCCTCAGCTCCGGCTCGGTCCAGCGGCGTAAGGCCGAGATCTCCGGGACCAGATCGGGCACCTCGGCGATCTCGGCTTTGAGGAGACCCTGCACCAGATCGGCGGCATGGTTCTTCGCGCTGGCCTGGAAAACCCCGTGGACGATCGTCAGGAGCACCACGAGCAGGAGCACCACGCCGGCCCCGCGCACTCCCAGGACGCGGTCCGCCCGCCGCATCATCCGCCGCTGGGGCTCGGTCCAGTCCCGGGGACGGGTCAGCAGCCGGATCCGCGCCCATTCCCGGGCCGAGGGCAGGCGCCGGTCCTCCGGCTTGGCGCCCCAGAGCGCCGCCCGCTCCTCCAGCAGGAGCTCGGCACGACCCCGGCCGGTCGCGCGCCGCTTGCAGGTCAGCCAGTCCCGCAACGAGTGGACCAGGTAGTCGTGGGTCAATTGGTAGTAGTGACCGCCCGCCGGCGGACCGGGCGTGTCTTCATCGAGGGAGCCCGCCGGATCGACCGGGGTGATCAGGCGTAGCTCAGTGTCGAGCATGCGGATCAGGTCGACGAAGTCGCCCGGCCGATCGGCATATCCCGAGAGACTTTGTAGCTCCTCGATCGATCGCATCTGCCCCTTGATGTCGGCGTTCGTCTCGTGAAGGAGTGCCTTCAGGACGGCCTGCGCCGCTCGCTGGTGGTAGCGATGATGGGGATTCGACCAGTCCGAGCTGAAGGTCTCCTCGAGGAACTTCACGCCCACTCCCTCCATGCCGCCGACCGCGCGGAGGGTCGCCGGCGTCCAGGACCTGCTCTTGACCATCTCCGTGAACAGGGCCAGGCGCACCGGGACGATCCGGCCATCTTGGGCCAGCCCGGCGACGGCCTGGTCGAGGAAGGCATCCTGTTCCCTGGTAACCTGGCCGGCCGTCGGCAGCGCCTCGTAGGCGCGGCCGTATGCGGCCAGGACTTTGCGCGCATGCCTCGGGTCGAAAAGGTCGACGGCGGCGACGTTTCGGTCTGGGACCAATCCGACCTCCAGGTCCCTCATGAACCGCGTCACGGCCATCCAGAAGTCGTCCCGCACCAGGCAGAGGGCCTGGACGTGCTGGCCGTCGCACTGCCGCAACGCGGCGACCAGCTCGGCCGCCGGCTCGGCGGGCCGGGCGAAGAGCCATTGTTCGAACTGGAGTTTTGCAAATTCAGGTTAATCCCAGATGAGCCAGGATTTCCTCATGAGGACGCTCCCACTTGGTAGCTTGCTCGATCGCCCAGGACAGTGTGGTGCGC
>JAJPJC010000291.1 GCA_021324445.1 Isosphaeraceae bacterium | reverse complement strand
TCTGTTCCGAAAGCCCCGCAGGGGCGATCGGACGTAGCCAGGGGCGTCAGCCCCTGGACTGGGGGCCCTCCCCGGAATCCATCCCACTCGCCGCCGCAACCTCCGGCAAAGCCGGAGGTTGCGGCGGTGAGTGGTCCACACGAAGGGGTTGGGGGGGTCGCTCGGCGGTTCCCCAGGGGCTGACGCCCCTGGCTACGTTCTTCCGCCCCCCTTCGGGGGCTTCCGGAACAGTCGCTACCGTTACCGGTGTTGCCGCCGAATTGGGATATGGTTCGTGTACACACGAACCATATCCCAATCCAGGAGACTCTAACTCGTGTTTGAATTCACGGTACGCCAACTCAGCCGGCAAGGCGTCGAAGAGGTCCGGCAACTGCACCCCATGACTCATGATCCGATCGAGGAGTTTCACTCGGAAGTGCTTCCGGACGGAGAGACAGTTGTCGGCGTTGAAAATCCCTTGGACGGCATCCGTCGCGCTGAGAAGTCCCTGATCGAGTTCTTCGATCACGCCCAGGATCAGCCGCGCGAAGAGCTTTGATTGCGCCACGCGATGCCTGCCCACCGCCGTCAGCAAGGCTTCGAGCTTCATGACAATCTTCAGGGAGCCGATGGCCCTGGCAAGAACTTGACGTCGGCCACCTGGCCTGATTCCTGCTCGAGGTACTGAATGTCGCCCGAGCTTCCCTTCTTGATCACCTTCTGCCATTTCCCCGGCAACAACTGCTTGAGGTAAAGGCGGAGCTGATGATTCCGAACGGGAGACTTGATGGTCCCTTGCGGAATCGGAACCCAGCCGGCTGGCACCGATCCGGACGCGTAGCCGTTCGGATACAAGTTCAGCGGCATGGGCTCCGACCCAGAAACGGCACTCGCGGAGGCTGACCAGAGCCGGCGCAGGCGTCAATGGTTGAACAGGAACGCCGGACTGTTGATCAGGGCCCAGGCGATATCCTGGGCGGCGGTGAGCCGCCGGGCGGCGGCCTGCTGGACGCTCATCTCCAGGTCGCGGCGCAGGGTCACCAGCACCGGGTCGGGCTGGATCGGCCGCTGGGCATATTCGAGCTGGCTGCGCAGCTCCTGGAGCTTGGGATCGGCCGGCAGCGGCGCCCTGCTCGCGGCCAGCGCGGCGGACTTGGCCCGCAGCCCCGGATCCATGACGCGGAAGTAGCTCAGCAGGGCATTCTTCTGGGCCTCGGTCCGCACCTCGGGCGCAACCGACAGGATCGCGCGGAACTCTTCGGGCAGGCTCAGGCCGGCCGGCCTGGGCCCGCGGGTGGCCGAGAGGCGGAACCGGCCGAGCGTCCATTCGTTGCCGAACCGGTGATGCATCTTGAAGGTCAGCACGGTGCCGCCGGGGGCGCCGACCTGCTGGCTGGTCTCGAAGGTCGCCCAGTGGAGGGTCCCGGTGGCATTGCCGACCGCCCAGCCGTTGCCCGTCACGTCGGGATTGCCGTCGACGGCCTTCTCGACCTCATAGGTGTCCTGGCTGTAGTCGGCCAGGGCCTTCTGAAGCCTGACCGGCTTGGCTTGCTTGGGATCGGCCTTGGGGGCGGCGGTCAGCTCCAGCTCGTTGAGCACGAAGTTGCCATCGGCGGCCCGGCCGGGGCCGTTCCGGGGCAGCCGGCTGTCCGGCAGCACCTCCAGCCGCAGCCCCGTGATCCCGGTCAGCTCGGTCTCGACGGTGATCGTCACAACTCCATTCCGCTTGGGACCGGAGACCACGATCGAGCCGTCGGGCTGCCTGGTCAGGACCGAGCGGTTGGTGGCACTGGTCGACTTGGGCTCCAGCACGACCCATCGGTTGACGATCGCGGCGGCCTTGTCCTTCTCCCAATCGGCCAGCTTCTTGGCGAAGGTGGTCGACTCGTAGGCCTTGAGGTCGGCCTCGAGCTTGGCGGTCGTCTCCGCCTTGTGGCGCTGTTGCTCGGCGCGCTTCGGGGCCAGCTCCTTCTCGTAGGCGGCCAGCGCCGCCTGGGCGGCGGCGATCGCGGCCCGGCGCCGGCGTTCGAGCTCGGGCCGCTTGATGGCATACTCGGCCTCGCGGCGACCCAGCTCCTCGGCCATGCGGCGGTGGTCCTCCTCGACAGCCTGCATGTCCTTGCGGCAGGTCTCGACCTCGGCGGGGCTCGGCGGCCGGTTGAGGATCCGCAGGAACAATTCCTCGATCAGCTTGGCGTCCTGTTCCTGGGTCGCCACCAGCTTGGTCAGCTCGTTGCCGGGGTCGGCCAGGGCGTCGCCGAGCGTGGGACCGCTGACCAGGGCCATGACCGGCCCCAGCTGCAACCCGCTGGATCGCTCGCACTCGCAGGCGCTCTCGCGCGCCGGACGGCCGAAGGTGGTCAGGAAGCCGCTGGGCAGCTCCACCCCCGAATCGGGCAGGGCCGCCGCGCGCGTCCCCGCCGGCACGCCCGGGAACTTCGAGGTCGAGCCGGTCACCCGGTAGACCGCATCCAGCAGGACCTCCGCCGGCAGCCGCCGGGCGATCGCGTGCGAGTAGTTCACTCGATCGTCGGCGTTCCACCGGTTCGTCTCGACCGACAACTGGTACGTCCGCGACTTCACGATCAGCCGCATGACATGCCGCACGTCGAAGCCGCTCTTGACGAACTCCTCGGTCAGGTAGTCGAGCAGCTCGGGGTTCGAGGGCGGATTGCCGGCACGGATGTCGTCCAGCGGCTCGATGATCCCCACGCCCAGGAGATAGCCCCAGAGCCGGTTGACATAGCTCTTGGCGAAGTAGGGGTTGTCCTTGGAGGTCAGCCACTGGGCCAGCTCGACTCGGCGCGGGGCGCCTTGGGCCGGAGGGTGATACGCGTTGTGATAGGGGAACTTGGGCGCCGTCACCTTCTTGGTCCGGTCATGGACCACCTCGCCCTTGCCCGTATCGGCGACGACCTCGAAGAGGGGCTTGGCCGCCTCGACCTCGGTGCCGCCGATCATCCGCCCATGGCTGGCCGGGTCCGCCTTCAAGTCGACCTGGGCGAAGTAGGCGGCCGTCTGGTAATACTGGTCCTGGGTCCAGCGCTCGAACGGGTGGTCGTGGCACTTGTTGCAGTTGAACCGCACGGCCAGGAAGAGCTGCGTGGTGTTCTCCATGATCGCCGCCGGCTCGCGGAGGATCTTGAAGTACGCCGCCGCCGGATTCTCCCGGTTCGACCCGGTGGCCGTCAGCACCGCACGGACGAACTGGTCATACGGCGTGTTCTTGGCGACCTGGCCGCGGATCCAGTTGCGGAAGGCCACGGACCCCTCGACACCGAGGAACTTGCGGTTGACCTGCAACAGGTCGGCCCACTTGTTGGTCCAGTACTCGACGAAGTCGGGGTTGCCGATCAGGCGGTCGACCATCGCGTCGCGCTTGACCCGGCTGTCGCGGGGGTCGGCCAGGAACTTGCGGACGTCCTCGGCCGTCGGGGGCAGCCCGGTCAGGTCCAGGGAGATCCGGCGGAGGAACTCGGCGTCGGTGCAGAGCCCGGAGGGGAGGATCTTCATCCGCTTCCACTTGCGGGCGACCAGCTCGTCGACCTTGCCGTAGACCGGGGGATCCGACCAGACAAATCCGGTGCGGTCGCCCATGACGGTCATCGTGGTCGAGGCATAGTTCCCCTCGAACCGGGCCAGGATCGGCGCCTCGCCGCGGCGCACGGCCGTCATCAGCCCGGCACGCCCGGCGACGACGACCTCGGAGTTGGCACTCTCGAGGAACGCCTCCCGGGTCACGTCGCGGACCTCGCCGCTGGCGTAGGTGGCCAGCACCCGGAGCTGCTGCCGGGTGCCGATCTGCTGCACCACCGGGTTGACCGGGAAGACCTCGATGCGGCTCACGCGCGGCGTGGTCAGGTCGAGCCGGGCGCCGTCGGCGATCCAGGAGCGGATGATCTCGTAGTACGGCTCACCCGGCTGGATCAGCGCGCCGCCGACGTGCGGCACGGCGCCCGTGGGTTTCAGCAGCATCATGCTGTCTTCCGGCGAGGCGAGATTGATGTGCCGCGCCGCCTGGTCGTCGGTCAAGGCGCGGACATCAAAAAGCGGGTCATAGCCGCGGAGCGAGAGCTTGAAGCCGTTCTTCCCCTGGGCCGAGCCGTGGCAAGTCCCGGCGTTGCAGCCGATCCGCGAGAGCACCGGCGCGACGTCGTGCACGAAGTCGACCTTGGGCGCCGCGTGCACGCCCAGCACGGTCACCGGCACCTCGACCGACTTCCCCCCCAGGCGCAGGACCAGCTTGGCCTTGCCATCGGCCCGGGGTCGCACCAGCCCCGAGCGCGACACCTCGGCGATCTCGGCCGAGAGCGCGGGCTCGACCATCCGGGTCGCGTCGATCCGTTCGCCGGAGGCGAGCCGGCCGGTCACCAGGAGCTGAACGTACGCGAACCGATGGGTCAGGCGGATCTCCCTGGGCTGGACCTCCAGCGCCGCCAGGCGCGCCCCCTTGGGAAGGGTCTCGGTCGCGATCGGTTCGTCCTGCTTGGGCGGGACGGTCGAGACCTCGGCCTGCTGGGCCACCGAGGCCGCCTTGACGGTCACCGGGGCGAATTGCTTGATGGGCGAGCCGGTCTCGGGGTTGAGCAGCCGCACCATGCCGTCGGCCCCGGCGGCAGCCAGGACCTTACCGTCGGGTCGGAACGCGACCGCGTAGATCCCCCCCTGGGGTACCTTGACGCGGGCCACCTCCTTGACCCCCTCCTTGTGGTATTTCTCCAGCGCCGCGACCTCGGCAGCCGAGCGCGCGGTCACAACCTTGCTGTTGATCCGCTTGATGGTCTCCGGATAGCTGGTATCGAACTCATAGGTGTAGACGGCAATCTCACCGGTGCCATCGAGGCTGCTGCCGGCGGCGATCCGCTTGCCGTCCGTGCTGACCGCGACGCTGTAGACCCGGCCCGGCAGGGTGGGGAACTCGCGGATCAGGTTGGAGTCGTCGCCGATGACGCGCGCGGTCTGGCGGAACACGCGGTAGAGCTTGGGCTCGCCGTCGGAGCCGCCGATGACGATCTCGTCGCGCTTGGGGTGGCGGGCGACGGCCGTCAGGCCTCCCTTGAGCGCCCCCGGCGTGATCGAGGTGATGTTGTCGATGAACCGCTGGGTGGCGACTTCGGTCAGCTTGGCCGTCATGTCGCGGCCGACCGAGATCAGGTGGTTGCCGTCGGCCGTGAAGACGGTGTCGAGCACCCAGTCGTTGTGCGAGCCCATGAACAGGACTTGCTGGCCGGTCCTGGCATCAATCGCCCGCACGGTGTTATCGGCGCAGCCGAAGGCGATCTTGGTGCCATCCGGCGACCAGCTCGCGCCGTAAACCGTGTCATAGGTGACCGGGACCGACAGCGCCAGCGCCCGCTTGGCGACGTCCCAGACCTGGACCTCGCCCATCCGCGCCGGACTCCCGCCGGTGACGGCCAGCTTCTGGCCGTCGGGCGAGAAGGCCAGCGACTCAATCCGCTGGGACAGTCCCACCAGCCGGCCGGCCAGTTCCGAGCCATCCGCCTTCCAGAGCAGGACTTCGTGGAAACCGGCGACGGCCAGGAGCGAGCCGTCGGGCGAGAAGGCCAGGGCGGGGATGACCGGCAGCCGGGTGTACTCGGGCGGGTGGTCCTTGTCATAGCGGGCCTTGGCCGTCAGCGGGGTATCGTCGGCGGCGCCCTGGGCGATCCATCGGCTGATCAGCTCGATCTCGGCGGCCGACAGCGGCGGCTTGTCCTGGGGCATCTCGGCCTTGCCGTCCTGGGGCGTGATCTTGTCGAGGAGATAGCTCTCGTCCGTCCGGCCCGGCACGATCGCCGGCAGGCCGCTCTCGCCCCCCTTGAGCATTCGGTCGAACGCCGTCATCACGTAGGCGCCCCCGGCCTTGGCCGGCTGATGGCAGCCCTGGCAGTGTGCCTGGAAGATCGGGCGAATCTGCTTATCGTAGCTCACCTTGGGACCGGCATGCGACGCACCGCCGTGGGCTTGGCTCTTCCCTTTCTCCTCCGCGGCGCCCGCCGCGACCGACCAGCTCAAGCTCAACAGGGCCAGCAAGGCCCCTGCCCTGCAAGTTCCGTTCGCCATGATCGTCACCATTTCGAGCTGCTCCACGTGTCGCGATCTGCGAGGTTATCGGCCGCACCAAGCCCTCGGAGTCCTGACATCCGAGTCCTCACCTCGCCTCACGAGGGTGAGCGAGGCCGGCATCCGGGTTGGTCTTGGTGGGAAACGTTTGCGGGGTCCATCATGGGCCGGGGGGATGGAATCTCGTCCGGTGCAACGCTCGGTCGTCCTCACGACACATCCGGTACCTGATCCGGGTGATCCACGCCGTCATGCGCCGGCCGTGCTCGAAGGAGAGCGTCCCCCACTATCTTAACCAGCCCGGCCAGCAGATTGCTAGCGTAACAATTGTTGAACATCGCGGATTTTTCCGGGAGCGGTGGTTGCGCGGGAGATTTGCGGGAGGTTTCCCGTCCAGGACGGGACGCCTGGAGGCGATTCCTTCTCGGATCACCGCTGGGACGCGTCGCGATTCGCCGGGTGGTTGGCCACTCGTTTGCCGAAAAGTCGACCACTAGGTAGTGAGGGAGGCGAATGCCCCGCGACGTGTTCGCGTCGCTCTTCCCATCGGCTGGCCTGTCGCCCATGCGTGCCTTGATCCGACCTGTGCGAGATCAGGGCCTTCCGCGGCCCCAGCGGCGAGCCGAACGAGCGCCGCTTCCTTGTGAGAGGGACGAGGAATCCGAGGCGAGATTCCGTGCACGAGGTCGATCGAGGGTCCTCCCTGGTCCGCGCTGGCGCATCCTCGGGTTCACTCGCCCAAGAAAGGAGACATCCATGAACTTGCGAAAGACGTTCCGCCCACGGCTGGAGCCGTTGGAATCGAAGATGGTGATGTCGGTGGGTGCCTCAAGCGTGCCTGTCGCGGCAGCGGCGGGGCATCCCGGGCCTGTCGCGGCAGCGCACGCTCTGGCCCAGGTCCACAGGTTGGTCCCGGGGAGCCACGATGCGAGCCGGTCGCACGGCCATTCCGGCCGGCCGGTGCACTCCAAGCCGGCCAAGACGGTCACCCTGACCGGCGAGGCCACGGGAGACTATACTTCGACCCAGGGCCCGCCCGACACCGGGACGCATTACCACTTGACCGCGGCCGGTCGACTGACTCCCATCGGCCGGGCGGTGGTCTCCGGCTCATTCCAGACTCCGGGGTTCATCCGAGGCGGGCAGGCTTCGGGCACCCTGACGATCGCGGCCGCGCACGGGACCTTGACACTCAACCTGACTGCTCCGGGCCCGATCCGGGTGAATGCCTCGACCGCGGCGGGCCCGATGATCCTGGTGAACGACTTCACGTACACCATCACCAAAGGAACGGGGCGGTACGCCCATGACAAGGGGTTGGGCAGGGTCGTGATCACAACTACCCCGGGCCTGACAGTCCCGACCCAGCCAGGGATTTACGCGGCCACGCCGTCCATAACCGGCTCCGGACAGACCACCGTGACGTTCGAGACCGGCGCCACGCCGCTGGGCTGAATCGGACTTGAGTGACGAGATCGTCGGGTCGGGATGCGCCCCCGCTTTCGAACGAGCCTTCCGGCCCCCGGTCGGCGCCGCAATGAGAGCGTATCGGCAAAGACGCGCCTCATGGCGACGGGGGACGCTTCGGCGTCCCATAGATGTAATGATCGTGCGGCTCAGAGAGGTCGGTGGGCAGCTTATCCCCTACTTCGTCGGGAACATCGGCGGTCAATTCGAGAATCTCCTCCCAGATCGGCGTGTGATCGATGGCGGGCGCCTCCGGGTCGGCCGCGAGCTGCGCCGGCTCGGTCTGGCCCCGATTCCACTGACCATGATCGGCTCGCCATGCCAAGGCGATCGCTTCGTCCACGGAGGCAAAATGGCCGCTCTGGACCTCAGCTCGGATCGAGTTTTCCACGTCGCTGGGTAAATGGATCGTCATGGCACAAAGTCTCCTGAGGATTCAGGTTAGCGCACCCGGCCTGGCTTGGCAAGAGCCGTCGCGCCGATCCGTACGTGCCACGCGCCCGCATCCGAAGTCCGGAATGTCAAGGAACCGAGACGTCCGCGCGGCTTGGTCTGGCATCCGGGCGTACAGTATGATACGTTGGATGGCCTGAGCGCGACGACGCGGGAGACCACCGGCGATCTCGACCAGGACCGAATTGATCTGGGACGGGAAATACGGCAACCGCGGCCACCGTGCGGGGCCGCTGCGGGTCGCATGAGGGGAAGGCCGTGGGCCAGCCTCGTGATGCGCGTCGGTGTGGAACGGAGGAAACCCATGTCCACAGTGGCAGTGCCGCAACCCAGGACGTCGCCGGCTGATCCGGGGTGGGTCCCGTCATCGCTCTATCGCGTGACCCTGGAGCAGTACGAGGCGATGGTCGATACCGGCATCTTCACCGGGCGGGATCGGGTCCATCTGATCAACGGTTTCCTGGCGGCCAAGATGACCGAGAACGACCCCCACGCGACGGCGGATCTGCTCTGCGGCGACGAGCTCGAACGAGTCATTCCCCCCGGCTGGCACGTTCGACCGGGCAAGCCGATTCGGATCCCCAGTCCGGGGAGGGATAGCAAACCCGAGCCGGATCGCAGCGTCGCCCGGGGACACGTCCGCGATTACAGCCGGCGCAGCCCGGGGCCGGCCGACATCGCCCTGGTGGTCGAGGTCTCCGATACCAGCCTGTCGGATGACCGCAACCAGGCGGAGATCTACGGCCGGGCGGGGATTCCGTTCTACTGGATCATCAACCTCATCGATGGCCAGGTCGAGGTGTACTCCAATCCCGGTCCTTCCGGTTACCAGTCGCTGGAAGTCCTCGCGCCGGGTCATGTCCTGACCGTGATCATCGACGGTGTCGCGGTCGGAGAGATCCCGGTCGCCGACATCCTGCCATAACGGATCCCGCTTCGGTCGGTGGGCATCGTAGAGGGGCCGGGGGCTCGAGTCAAACCGCACGAATCCGCTCCGGAACCCACTCGTACACGCCAAGGGAGACCCAGGGTGCGCTGCGCGACCCTGGGCTCCGCTGTGCAACGCCGTTGGCGTAGCGATCTCGTCCCAAGCGCGGCTTCGGGAACAGACTTTCAGAGGTTGCCACCGTCTCAGCACGCCTCACGATCCCCGTGAGCCTGATCCTCGGGCGGCTCTCGATATCATACAGCCACTCTGGCACTCGAGACTACGACGTAATTTGCACTTCCGTCGTTGATGAGGGTATGCTGGGTGTGGTGATGCACATTTCGAGTCGGCTGGTCAGCTCCATTCGGTCCGGAGCCGGCGAAGGTGTGCAGGAGGAAACGAGCCAGATGTCAGCTCGCATCATCGATCGGGGACGGGGTCCCGAGTTGGAAGGGACTCGCGTGACCGTTTATCGCATCATGGACTTTGTCCGGGATGGGAGCCCGCCCGAAGAGATTGCGCGCGAGCTCGAGCTGACGGGCGAACAGGTTTCCTTGGCACTGGACTACATCACGGCTCATCGGGACGAAGTTCAGACTGCCTACGAGCAGATCCTGAGGCGCGTCAGCGGTCCCAACCCCGAGTGGGTGGAAGGTCGGCTCGCAAAAACGCCGGAGGAGTTGAAGAGGCGGCTGGAGCAGCGTCGACGGGTGACCACGGGCCATGTTGATCCTCGCTGACAACGATGTCACGGGCGCGGTGGCTGTGCTGCGTCGTCTTGTGGAATCCGAGGCATGGCGCGAATACGCCGAGATCCTCGAGTTGCGGTTCCTCTCATTCGAAGATTTGGGTTTGCCACGAAATGCGCCGGACCGGGACGTCTGGCTGGCGTGTCAAGCGGCAGGGTCCGTGTTGATAGCGCCCGCAGCAGGGCGAGGCCGAAGCGCGGCAACAGGGGCCGTCCCAGGACTATCCGGTAGCAGACTTCATCACACCGACGGAATACGATTGGGATGAGGACTTCTTTGTGGTCGAAGAAGCGGTGAGGAGGTATCTCGAGGAATCTCATGCCAATCCTTGAGCACCCCGAACCCGGGTCGCCGCTCTCCCCAGGCGCCATCCTCAAGGATATCAGTCTCTTCCTCACGGCGTTGCTGACAACGGAGTGAATGATGAATAGCGTCGAGCAAATCCGACGGGCGATGCACGCTCAGCCATTTCGACCGTTCTCCCTCAAACTGGTCGAGGGTTCTTCATTCGTGGTCGAACATCCGGATTTCATCGCCGTTCCCCCAGGGAGACGTCCGAGGGACATTGCCTGCTTCGCCTCGTCGGGCAACGGATCTGATAAGTATGTCACGCATTGGATCGACCTTGGCTTGGTCCTGGCCGTGGTCGTTCCGGGCGATGTGATGCCCTCGCCAACAGCGGCGCCCCCGGCCGCGGGCAACGGGACCTGACTACCGGGACGAGGGTCAGCCTGAGCGGCTGGCGCAGTGGTGTTTCGCGGCCGGCTTCGTTAAGCTGGGGGGTGTGAACCCGGCGGTGGCCCGATCGATCTGATCCCGAGGGGGAAGGTCCGGCCGAGCCTGGTCTGCCCGGCGGCTCGTCCGGACCGCGACTTCCCGGAACCTCGCCCTGCCCGCAGCCTATCCCCGGAGGTTTGAACTCGTGCGCTGGTCGCAAGGCCTGATCCCGACGTTGAAGGAGACACCCGCCGATGCCGTGGCGCCCAGCCACGTGCTGCTGCTGCGGGCGGGGATGATCCGCCAGCTCGGCGCGGGGACTTACACCTACATGCCCCTGGGCCTGCGGGTGCTGCACAAGGCCGCCCAGGTCGTCCGCCAGGAGATGGACGCCGCCGGGGCCATCGAGGTCCTTATGCCCGCCCTCCAGCCGGTCGAGCTCTGGAAGGAGTCCGGCCGCTACGAGGCCTACGGCGACCTCCTCATGAAGCTGACCCTCAGCGGCGGCCACCCGATGGCCCTGGGGCCGACCCACGAGGAAGTCATCACCGATATGGTCCGCGACCTGGTCCGCTCGTACAAGCAGTTGCCGATGACCCTCTACCAGATCCAGACCAAGTTCCGCGATGAGCCGCGGCCCCGCTTCGGGATCGTCCGCACCCGCGAGTTCCTCATGAAGGACGCCTACAGCATCGACGCCGACCTGGCCCAGCTCCACGCCAGCTACGACACGATGTACGAGGCCTATTGCCGCATCTTCGACCGCTGCGGACTCCCCTACGTCATCGTCGAGGCCGAGAGCGGACCGATCGGCGGCGACTCGTCCCACGAGTTCATGGTCCCCTGCTCCACCGGCGAGGATAAAGTCATCCACTGCGCGAAGTGCGGCTACGCGGCCAACCAGGAACGCGCCGAGATCGGCGGCCACGACCACCCCACGGCACAGCCCGCCGCGGACGCACCGGCTTACCAGGCGGTGGCGACGCCGGGCAAGCGGACCATCCGCGAGGTCTGCGAGTTCCTGGGAGTCAATGAGGCGACCTCGGCCAAGCTGCTGGTCTACCTGGCCGACGGCCGGCCGGTCGCCGCGTTGTTGCGCGGCGACCACGAGCTCAACGAGGCGAAGCTCCGCCGGGCCGTCGGCGCCAACGCCCTCGTCCCGGCCGACGCGGCCACGATCGAGAAGGCCACCGGCGCCCCCATGGGCTTCCTCGGGCCGGTTGCGATCAAGATCCCGATGATCATCGACCGCGCGATCGCCGCCATGCCCGCGGTCGTCGTCGGCGGCAACGCGGTGGACGTTCATCTCAAGGGCGTCGTCCCCGGCCGCGACTTTCCCCTCGATCCGATCCACGACATCCGCAACGCCGACGCCGGCGATCTCTGCCCGCGCTGCGGCGGTTCGCTCCAGGTCGAACCGGGGCTGGAGATCGGCCACGTCTTCAAGCTGGGGACCAAGTATTCCAAGGCGATGGGCGCCACCTATCTCGATGAGAAGGGGAACGAGACCCTCATCATCATGGGGTGCTACGGGATCGGCATCAACCGGATCGTCGCCGCCGCCGTCGAGGCCGGCCACGATGAGAACGGGATCGTCTGGCCGCTCGCGATCGCGCCCTATCACGTGCTGATCGTCCCGCTGCCGGGCAAGGACCCGGCCGTCCTGGAGCAGGCCCTGGCGCTCGAGTCCTCCCTGACGGCCGCCGGCCTCGACGTCCTGGTCGACGACCGCGATCAGCGGCCCGGCGTGAAGTTCAAGGATGCCGACCTGATCGGGATCCCGCTCCGGGTTGTCATCGGCGAGCGCGGGCTCAAGGAGGGCAAGATCGAGATCAAGTGGCGCAGCCAGCCCGAGGCGAAGCACGTCCCGGCGGCCACGGCCGGCGCGGCGATCCGCGCCGAGATCGACGAGTCCCGGCGCCGGCACGACGAATCCTGTCGCGAGCGGATCCGCGCCCGCGCCGCGGCGAGGTCGTCATGAGGGGCGTCCCGCCGGTCCCCCGGCTCCCCTATTTTCTGCTGGTGGGACTCACCCTCGTCTCGTTCGGGGGGCCGTTCGCCATGCTGGTGGTCGTCCGGGGAGGTCCCGGCGCGGGGTGGCCGCCGGATCGTGCCGTCGAATGGGTCGTCATCGGACTGGTCTTCACCTCGGCCGTCGCGCTCTTCCTGGCCTGCGTCTCGCTGGGCTGGTGGTACCCGGGTCTCCGTCGGAGTCGAGAACGAGCCCGGCGTTGAAGCGATCCCGATTCCAGATTCCAGATTCCAGATTCCAAATTCAGATTCCCCTTGAGCTGGATGCGCCAAAGGACCCACAGCCGGGCCGGTGGAGGACATCGAGCGATCCCGATTCCAGATTCCAGATTCCAGATTCCAGATTCCAAATTCAGATTCCCCTTGAGCTGGACGCGCCAAAGGACCCACAGCCGGGCCGGTGGAGGACATCGAGCGATCCCGATTCCAGATTCCAGATTCCAGATTCCAAATCCAGATTCCCCATGAGCTGGATGCGCCAAAGGACCCACAGCCGGGACGGTGGAGGACATCGAGCGATCCCGATTCCGGATTCCAGATTCCAGATTCCAGATTCCAAATTCAGATTCCCCTTGAGCTGGATGCGCCAAAGGACCCACAGCCGGGCCGGTGGAGGACATCGAGCGATCCCGATGGAGGATCGAAGCGAAGGATGACACGTTGATCGTCGAGCGGCTCGCCGGCTCCCAGTCATCAGGTCCGGACCGGGAATGAGGAGCTTGGCAAGGCCGGAGATTTGAAAATTTGGAATCTTGAATTTGGAATTTATAATTAAATGAACTTATTAGAATTTTCAGCATGGATCTTGGTGGCGATCCTCCTGGCCGGGTCCGCGTTGGCGCTGAGCTGGTACCTCTGCGGCCTGGCGCGCCGGCTGGCACCGCGCTGGGGGCTGGTGGATCGACCAGGGGGTCACAAGGGGCACCGGGAGCCGACGCCCTTGGGGGGCGGCGTGGCGATCTGGCTGACGACGGTCAGCGTGCTGGCCGCCGGGCTGGCGGCGTTCCTGCTGGGCTCCAGCCTGCTCCCCAACGAGCTGGGGCAGCATCGGGGCGGTGCCCTGCTCCGCCTCCCCGAGCTGGGCGCGATCCTGGGCCTGGCCAGTGTGATCATGGTCATGGGGTTGATCGACGACGTCAAGAACCTCGACTGGCGGCTGCGGCTGGGCATCCAGGTCGGTTGCGCCACGATCCTCGCGGCCGTCGGCATTCGGGTCACGCTCTTCTGGCCGTTCAATCATCCGGTGCTGGGGGGCGCGGTGACGGTCCTCTGGATCGTCGGCTTGACCAATGCGTTCAACATGCTCGACAACATGGATGGCCTGGCGGCCGGCGTCGGCCTGATCGCGGCGCTGTTGTTCTGCGGGGCGCAGGTGGCGGTCGAGAGTCGGTTCGCGCCGGCGGTTCTGCTGGTGGTGGCCGGTGCTCTGGCGGGATTCCTGGTGCATAACCATGCGCCGGCGCGGTTGTTCATGGGGGACGCCGGCAGCAACTTCCTGGGGTTCCTGCTGGGGGCCGTGACGGTCGTGGGGACGTTCACCCGCCAACGGTACTCGCACGTCGGCGTGCTGGCGCCGCTCTTGGTCATGGCGGTGCCGCTGTACGACATGACCTCGGTTGTGATCATTCGCCTGCGCGAGGGGCGGAGCCCGTTCAAGGGGGATCGGCGGCATTTCTCGCACCGGCTCGTCGCCCGCGGCTTGACGCCGCCGCAGGCGGTCTGGACGATTGATCTGGTGACGCTCGCCGGTGGCCTCGGCGCGTTGCTCCTGCACCGGCTCGACTGGGCGGGCGCGTGCATCGTGATGGCCCAGACCGTGTGCTTGCTGGGGGTCGTGGCGATCCTGGAACTCTCGGCGGGCCCTTCGGAACACATCCATGTCCAGACGCGGCGCGAGACCCTCGGTGCCCCTCCAGCCCCGGACGGTCGAGACCCGGTCGCCGGCACCCCGGCCGGCTGAGCCGGACGAGTCCGACCGGCGTGAGACGGCGGCGTCTCTGGGCGAGCGGATCCGCCGCGTCGCCCTGGGCCTGACCGCCGCGCTGGTGACGGCGCGCGCCTATACGACCAGCGAGCCAAACCTGGAACTCGGGGCCGGCGCGGGGTTGTCCTGGGTGCTCGTCTTGCTGAGTGTCGCCGGCCTGGCGATCGCCGGGTGGTTCCTCGCCGGGCGGTTGCGCTGCCGGTGGTCCTGGACCGATGCGGCGGTCGTGATCCTGATGGTCCTCGTCGCCGGCAGCGCGCCGCACGCCCTGGACCGGCGGCCCGCGATCAACCTGGCCTGGGAATGGATCGCGCTGGGGGTCGCTTATCTGTTGTTGCGCAGCCTGCCCCGGACCTGGCGCGAGTCGTCGGCCCTGGCGGGGGCCCTGGTGGCGACCGCGGTCGCCGTCTCGGCGTACGGCCTTTATCAAGGGGCCGTCGAGATGCCGATGCTGCGGGCCGACTACCGGCGGAACCCGCAGCAGTTCCTGGCCAGGCATCCGGAAGTCAACCTCGTGCCCGGCTCGCGCGAGCACTTCCTCTGGGAGCAGCGGTTCCTCTTCTCGAACGAGGTGATGTCGACCTTCGCGCTGGGCAACTCGCTGGCGGGCTTCCTCGTTGGGCCGATCGTCCTGGCCCTGGCCGTCGGGTTCCAGAACCTGGTGCGCCGGGACGGCGACGGGTCGCGGTGGAAGGCCCTGGGCATGGCCGCGCCCTGGATCCTCGTGATGTTGATCTGTTTGATGCTCACCAAGAGCCGCTCCGCCTGGCTCGGCCTGCTGGTGGGCACGGGCATCGTGGCCTGGCAGGCGCGGCGTGCCGTGCCGGCGCGAGTGCTGCTGGCCACGGGGCTGGGCGGCCTGGCGCTGGTGATCGTCCTGGCCCTGGCCGGGCTGGCCACGGGCTGGCTCGACCGGGAAGTCCTGACCCAATCGCGGATGTCCCTGGGCTACCGGTGGGAATACTGGCAGGGAACCTGGCGGATGATCACCGGCGGCGCGAGCGACCCCTGGACCGCTGTGAAGTCCCCGACGCTCTGGTCGGGGGTTGGGCCGGGGAACTTCCGCGGACCTTATCTGCGCTACAAGCTGCCGCAGTCGAGTGAGGAGATCCTGGACCCGCACAACCTCTTTCTGGAAGTCTGGGCGACTGCTGGGTTCTGGGCGCTGGCGGCGCTGGTGGCCGCGCTGGCTCTGGGGCTCTGGAACCTGCTTGGTCCCCCGTCGCGAGCCAGAGCCGCGAGGGATGCCGAACGGGCTCCGCCCGGAGGAGACCGCGCGCGGCGGAAGTCGAAGTCTTCGGCACCGGTTGAGGTGGTGTCGCGGCCCGACGGGGAAGACAAGGCGGATGCTCCCCCCTGCCGGACGCTCTGGCTGATCCTGTCGGCTGGGGCCGGCTGGGTGCTGGTGGTCGTGCTCGGGCAACTGAACCTCTTCGAGGAGGGCTCGTTCTCCCGATGGCTGATCCTCGGGGGGAGCTGGCTGGCCGCGGTCTGGCTGGGCCGGCCCCTGTGGCGGCGGTTGCCGATTCCGTCCTCGGCCCTTGGCGCGGCCTTCGTGGCGGTGGCGATCAATCTCCTGGCCGCGGGCGGGATCGGGATCCCGACGGTTGCCCTGGGGTTCTGGTCGCTCCTGGCGCTGGGGCTGAATCTCCGCGAGGATCGTCCCTGTAGCCGGCTGCGCGAGTTCGAGAGCCGCGTGCCCGCGTTCAGCCTGGCGGCCGGCTGGGCGGCGGTCGTCGGCGTATTCGTCGGCGCGGCCGTCCCGTTCTGGCGGACGGAGGCGGCGGTCGCCGAGGCCGAGGAGGCGATCAGTCATCGGCCGCCCGACTTCGAGCGGGCCGAGCGGGCCTTTCAGCGCGCCATCACGGCCGAGGGCTTCCTCGCGGTGGATCGCTATTCGGCCCGTCCCTGGCTGGGCTATGCCCGGTCGGAACTCGCCGCCTGGGAATGGCGCGGCGCCAAGGCCGGGGATGAGCGCTGGAAGAAGGTCCTGATCCTGCTGTCCGAGGCGGTCACTCCGCCGCGCAATCCGATCTCCTGGTCATTGCACATGCGGCGCGCGGAGACCATCCGCGCGATCCTGCAACACCTCCGGTCCGATCTGCCGCCCATCGAGCTGGTGCGACTCGGGGGTGAGATCGTCAAGGAAACGCGGATCGCCACCCTGCTCTACCCGTCCCACGCCGGCCTCCACGCGCGGCTCGCCGAGGCCAGCGCCGAGATCTCGATGTTCGGAGACGCCGCCAGGGAGGCCGAGGAGGCGCTCCGGCTCGACCGCCTCACGCCGCACCTCGACAAGAAACTCCCGAAGGCTGTGCGTGAGCGACTCGAGAGCCATCTCGCGGAGTGGAGGGAGAAAGCGCCTCAGAGCGTCGGGCTGGATCGCGCGCCTTGAGCATTGCCGAGGGCACCGACGTGTCACTCGAAGAGGCCTGACAGATCGCGAGATCCATGGATCACCCGGATGATCTCGATTCCGTCGGCGAGCGGGCGATAAAAGACGACGTAGGGCTTGACCAGACTACTGCGCAGCTCGGGGGCAAGTTCACTACGGTCCCGGCCCATGAGCGGAAATTCCGCCAGGAGGCGGCACTTCTCCTCGAAGTCAGACTCGAAGCGGTCGGCCAGATTCGGACTGCGCGAGCGAAGGAAAAAGAGAATCTCGACCAGATCGAGTTCGGCCTGTTTGGTTCGGAGGATCCGCGGCATCAGGATTACTGCCCCTGACTCCGAAGTCGTTCGGCGACCTTGGTCCGGATCGCATCCATGTCCAGGGGTGCGACCATCCCCTGCTCGGCTTGTTGTATCCCGACGGCGATCTCTTGGCGCAACGCCTCGAGCTTCCAGGCACGAAGGCGGTCTCGATCGTCGAGGAGCTGAAGGGCTTCGCGCAGGAGGTCATCCGCGGAAGCATAATCTCCGCTCTCAACCTTCTCGCGAACGATCTGTTGCAGCTCGGCACTAACAGCGAGCTCCATATCCGATCTCCTCGATGTCGGGGATTTGGCACCACTCGTATTCTAAGATCCGCCGTCGCCTCTGCAAAGAGGAACACCGTCGGATCGGTCAGCGCTGACTCGCCATTGGCCACCTGTCACTCCCCTCCTCCGGCCGGGCGGGTCTGGTACTCACGCAGGTAGGCCTCATACTCAGGATCGCAGGGCCGCTGGACCTCCTTCCCGAACGGGAACGGCGGCATCCCGCGCCAGGGGAGCGGCCCGACGGTGTCGCTGGCGGCTGTGAACGGGTCGGCGTCCTTGCAGTAGCCGAATGAGCGGAGGACGTAACTGCGCGTCCAGCCCGCGGGCAGAGGTGGCAGGGCAGTCGCCTCGAACTCGAGCCGGACCTCGTCCCCGGGCCCCACCAGGCAGAGGCGGTCGTCGTCGGACCGGAGCAGTGGAGCCACGTCGCCGTAGCGCGTCAGCTTGCCGGCGAAGCGAGCCAGCGGTGCCGGATCGACGTAATCATAGTCGTAAAGCAACGGCTGGCGGCCGTCGGGTGAGACCTCCCGGATGTAGCCGCGATAGCCCAGCACCGCCCGGGCGACCGGGAGCGTGGCGAGCCGCAGCGTGGCCTCGGCCGCGCGGTCGCGCACGGCCAGGAATGCCTGGTCATAGTAGCATTCCATGTTGGTCTTGATCCGCAAGGCACAACGCGGGCCTGTCAGCTTGCCGGTCAGGTCGACGGTCATGAGCCGGGGCAAGCCCGCGGGATAGCCGGCATGGGGCTCGATGACCTCCCAGCTCCCGTCGTCGCGCCGCCGTTCGATGGTCGGGGGTTTGAGCGGCACGCCGGCCGTCGCCGCGGCGTAGTTCGTCTGCGAATAGGGATACTCGACCCACCCCGCCAGGCAGAGCACGAGCGGGTCGGCGGGCGAGATTCGGCTGAGGCGGTCGCCGAAGTCGAGGACGATCCCGTGCTCCTCGGCGTAGCCGATCCAGCCCTGGCGCTTGCGGAAGTTGTCCACGGTGCGGCGATCCCAGCGCCGCAGCGTCTCGGTTAGGTCCCCGCCCTCCAGGTCGGTGGCGCGTACCGGCTCGATCGCCTGCTTCCAGGCCAGGAGCTCGCCCGTTGGCCGGGGACCGGTCGGCGCGAAGCGTTCGTCGGGGGTGGCGCGGACGCCGGGTGGGCGATCGACGACCTCGAGCCGGACGTGATCGAGGTAGGCGATCTCGTCCATCGGCTCGGTGATCGACAGCCGGAAGACGCCGTCGACGGCCTGGAGCTGATCGCCGCGGATCGCGACGGCCTCGTCGCGGTCGGGTTGGCTGTAGACCCCGGGCGCAACCAGGTAGCCCAGTCCGCCACCACCGAGGAAGTCGCCGATGCAGACGAACCGCTCGCCGTTCCACGTGAAAAGTACCGGGCAACTGCCGGTCTTGCGGTTGTTCTCGGCCATCGTGAGTTTCTGGTTCGCCGCGACGTTCAGCTCACACTGGATAACCCCGTCCGGCCATCGGAAGTGGATCAGGTCCGTCCGCTGACTCCGGCCGAGGCCCAGCACGAAGGGGGCAATCGATTGGCCGAGGCTGGAGTCGGGCGTGGTGTGGTCATACGGGACGTGCACCCCCTGCCCTTCGAGGACAACTCGGGTGCCGATCCCGTGCGAGTTGGTGCGCATCAACTCGGGCTTCACCCGCCAGTGTCCCCCGAGCTGAAGAGCCAGCCAGTGCTGGCCGTTGCCCAGATTCTTGGCCAGGGTGGGAGCTTCTCCGGGCCGGATGATCAAGATGTCCGGCAGCGGATCGCCAACCAGGTCGACGACCGCCTGGCCATCAAGCACCGGCTGGTCGAGCCGGAGCGAGTGTGGCTGAAGGGCGAAGCGCTTCCCCTCGTTGCGCGCCCACCGAGCGGGCAGGACGATGTCGCCGGGTTTGCTCGATTCCCCCGGGAGTCCCAGCAGGTCGGGGCGGCCGTCGAGGTCGAGATCCACGGCTTGAGCCGAACGCCAGCCAGTCGCGTTGATCGGCCAGGTCGCGAAGGTGAGCTTGGTCGCCTCGGCGGTGGTTCGCTCGGTGGTGTTGCGCCAGGCGAGCACGGGGCCCACGGCACTGGTCGCGACCAGGTCGGAGCGGCCGTCGGCGTCGAAATCCGTGACGAGGAGACCTGAGTGGGCGTTGGTGGTCATCCCATGCACCTCCGCGGCATGGAACTGGCCCAGTCGATCGTTGAGGATCGCCACCGGGGGCGCGGCGTCGGAGGATACGACGAGGTCCAGGTCACGGTCGTTCTCGACGTCGAGCACGGCGATGCCGGTGTGTGCCGCCGCGCCCCCCGTCAGAGCTTCGACTCCCGTCCAAGGGACCAGCGCGATCGACAGCCCGCTCTTGGCCTTGAGGTTCTCCCAGGCGACGGCCGCCGGCGCCCAGGCGGGCTCGGGGCTGCCCGGGATCGGCTCGGGGCGGCCGTCGTTGCGGTAGACGGAATTCGCCACGCCGGGAGGAGGTCCCCCGGAGCTGAGGAACGCCTTCTCGGCTTGCGCGGCGGCACAATAGTTCACAACATAAAGGTCGAGGTCCCCGTCCTGATCGAGGTCGAGCCATCGGGCCGTCAGGGCAAGCGCGGGGGGGCCGATGGTCTTGAGCGTCGAGGAGATGTCCTCGAACGCCTTGCCCCGCCGGTTATGCAAGAGGCGGTTCTCGCCCACGCCGGTGAGGAAGAGGTCGATGTGGCGATCGGCGTCGAAGTCGGCCGCGGCGACCCCCAGGCTGGCGCGGTCCGGGGGCAGCCCGAATGCGGCCGAGGCGTCCACGAAGTGGCCGTCTCCCGTGTTCAAGAGCAGCGCGTCACGGATCCGACCCTGGGCACCCACGACGGCCGAGGCCAGATACAGGTCGAGCCGGCCGTCGCCGTCGGCGTCGAAGGCGGCGACGGCGGCGCCGAATCCGGCGCGGACCCGGCCGATGACGGCCTGCGATCCGGTGAAGTCGGCCGGCATGACCCACCGTTCCCCTGCCGGGAGCTTCAGGTCCAGCGCCCGTGCGGCCTCGAACCTCGGCGGAGCGACGGCCGCTTCCTTGACCGATTCGGGCTGTGGAAACGGATTCACCACGGTGGCGTACTTGCCCATCTCACCATAGACCTTCCCTGCCAGAGTCCCCGGACCGGGTGTCGGTTCGAGTCGATCGGGATCGATCTTCTTCCAGCGGGCGAGCAGGTCCTTGGTCTTCTGCGGATCCACGAACCGCGATTCCATCGCCATCTTGTAGATCGCGGGAGTCAGGTACGGATCCCGCTCGAGCGCCTTGGCGAAGTAGCCGATCTTCGTCCGGGCGGCTTCGCGGAGCTGATCGAGGCCCGCCGGCTCCCCGACGGTGCTGCCCAGCCAGTACCAGGCCGCCGCATCGTTGGGATCGATCTCCGTCACGTGCCGGAAGTGCCCGTGCGCCTCGTCCAGCCTCCCCTGTTGTTCGAGGATGATCCCGCGACAGAAATGGGCGTGGGCGTTGTTCGGGTCGCGGCTCAGCACGTCGGCAAGCAAGTCGAGGGCCTCGTCGAAGTTGGCGGGCGCGGCAGTCCCCCCTTGCTTCTTCGCCGCCTCGACCTTGACCCCGGTATCATTGAGCAAGGCGATCGCCAGGTTGATGGCGCCGGGAATCCAGCCGGGAGCCAGGGTATGAACTTTGCGAAAGGCGTCCACAGCCTGGGAATACTGGTACTGCTCCATGCAACCCAGACCCTGGAAATGCGCGGCCAGGACCTCGGCCAGCGCCGCGGGCGGGATCTCGTTTTTGAGGGCGGCGGGTGCCGCTGCCGGGGCGACGGGCTGGGTTGCGGGTAAGCTCGGTCCCGTCGGCGCCGCCTCGGGCTCGGGCTGGGTTTGGCAGGCCGAGGCCATGAGCAAGCCCAGGGCCGTGATGATGACGAGGCCGAGTTTCGGCCCGGTTCGTGGTCGCATCGTCGTGCTCCTCCGGTGGATGACGAATCGAAGCAGGATGAGGTCCGCGACGCTCGGCCGGGCGCAGCCCGCGGGATGACGACGATGATGGGTCGGCGGACGGGGGTGGCGGCGCATCGGGAGCCGGCTCATGAGGGGCGTCCGCCGGCCGGGGAGCTCGGCCGGGCCTCACGCCCAGTATAGGCGTCGGCCCGGAGGTGGGAAAGCAGATGATGGCCGCGGCGGCGCTGCCGCTCGGCGCGGAGGGTCGCCAGGTCGATCGGGCCGACCACGATCTTCTCGCCGGGACCGGGATCGGCCTGGGCCAGGATCCGGCCGTCGAAGTCGACGATCATGCTGCCACCCGGCCAGGAGAACGGGGGATAGTTGGCGGCGCTCGCCCCTTGATTGGCGGCCACGACGCAGGCGAAGTTCTCCACGGCCCGCGCGCGGTTGAACAGCGTCCACCAGTCCAGAGGCGGGGTCGCGCCCCAGGGATCCATGTAAGCCGAGACGCGGATCAAGACCTCCGCGCCCGCGAGGGCCAGCGCCCGGATTGCCTCGGGGAAGAGCCAGTCATAGCAGATCGCCGCGCCCAGCCGGCCGATCTCGGTCTCGGCCACCGGAAACATCGGCTCGTCGTAGCCGGCCAGGTCGTGGGGACTGGCGTGCACCTCCCAGGGCAGCCAGGGATTCACCTTGCGATACCGGCTGAGGATCCCCTCCGGACCGATCAAGCAGGTCGTGTTGAAGACCACGCCCGGCCATCGGGGATCCAGTTCCAGGAACGTCCCGGTCTGGATGTAGACCCCCCTCTCCCGCGCCTTCTGGACGTAGCGCTCGGTGTGCTCATTCGGGATCGGCACGGCCAGCCGTTCGGCCAGCTCGGCGACCGTCTCGTAAATCGGTGCCGCGTGGGCGAACTCGGGGAAGACCACCAGCTTGACGTCGAAGAACGGCTCGTAGCCGACGACGGCGCGATCCACCATGCCCAGGAGGTAGTCCACCCGCGCGGCGATCGCGTCGCGAGTTCGGGGACACGGCAGATCGGTCTGACAGGCCGCGGCGTAGTAGCGAGCGATCTCGGGCATGCCGGCTCCCCTGGCCCGCCGGAGTTGACCCTCGACACGTCATCGGGCCGGCTCGCCGGCCTGCGCCTCGGTTCTGAGCCGACTCTGGTTACTGGCCTCGAGGAATGCGGCCAGGGCGATATCGGGCTTGCGATGCGGGTCGTTGAGTCGCTGGAAGACGTCGGCGGCCCGGTTGGTCCGGCCGGTGAGGAACCACTCGGCCCCGAGGACCAGCCAGGCATCGCGGTCGTCGGGAAAGGACTGGACGTGGGACTCGAGCCGGGCGATCTGGCGGGAGAATTCGCTGGGCTCGCCGTAGATCGGCTGGATATCGCGCGCGGTGGCGAGCCAGCCGGGCTGGGCCGTCTCCGCGTCCCGCAGCCGGTTGGCCGCGGCGGCATACTGGCCGCGCGCCAGGGCGATCAGAGCCAGCCGCAAGAAGGGAGCGGCCTGGTCGGAGGCGGCCCGGACCGCTTGCTGGTAGCGCTCCTCGGCTTTCTTGAAGTTGCCGGCGCGGAAGAGCCGGTCGCCCACGGTCATCAATTGCTCGGCCCGAGCCGGATCGGTCTTGGGGGCCGCGACCGGCTGGGCCTGACCCTTGGGCCAGCGCCCGACCACTTCCGGCGGAGGGGCCGGCAGGAGGGGGCCCCGCTGGAGCGTGGGCGGCGGGATCATCGGTCCGTACGGCAGGAAGGCTCCCCCAGGTCCCATGACCAGGACGCTCGGGACATAGGGTGTTCCCCCGACGCCCGCGAAGTACGGGAAGCCGAAGGTGGGGAAAACTCCGATGCCTCCGTGCCAGGGCCCAACCCCGTGCAGATGATGGCCTCCCCCGCCGTGCCCGTGCTGGGCACGCGCAGGGCCCGAGATCCCAACTACCAGGAACACGCCAAGGCAGAGCATCGTGCGGCCGGGCATGATTCGTCGGAGCCTCACTGTCCGAAGGAGATGGGCCGGTTTCCCTTATTATCGCGAGCACGCCGGGTCCGAGGCAATGGATCCGCCCGGGATCTCGGACCCAATCGGGGTGCGTGGGATCAGGGCCGGCGCGATCCGGGGCCCGCGGCCCTGGGAACGATCCCCTGCCGGGTCAGGTCCGCGCCGACGTCGAGCCGGTCGAGGAACAGATCGGCAGGCTCGAGCCGGCCAGGGTGCGGGCGGTCCAGGAGCCGGACGCTGGGTAGGCTCCGCGGCCCGTGCGGACCGGCAATCCGACTCATGTGGCCGGTTCCCCAGAAGTGGACCCATTGAACCTGGACGTCGTGCAGCGGGCTGGGACTGATCGACGACGGGCTCTCCGACGCGGCCGTGAAGAGATCGACCTCGACAGCGTCGTTGAGCGCCTGCCAGAACAGGGTGCCGCGCGCCAGAGCGTCGGCATCACTGCGCAGCAACACCGCCTCGCGGGGTCGTCGCTGCGGCAGGGCGAGGAACGCGCAGTTCTGCGAGCTGACCAGCCAGGGGCGGTCCGGACCCGGCGGCAGTCCCGGCCAGGGTCCCAGGCGGACGATCGACCGCTCACCGACCAGCGTGCAATGATCCAGCATGAGATCGACCTCGAACCGCCCACGCGCCACGCGAGCCGGCACCAGCTCCAGCGCCGCCTCCCCTGCCCCCACGGCGCATTGCGACAGCGCGACCAGCCCTCGGCCCAGTTCCGCTCGCACGGCCGTCCCGTGGGCGATCAGCGTCGAATCCAGCAGCCGGCACACCGGCCGGTCGACGGCGACTGTGAACAACGGCCGGCGCGGCTCACTTCGAGACGGTCGGGTCGTGACCGCCCGGAAGTCAATCAGGCCGCCCGCCACCTGAGGGGCGCCGGGGGGAGCCGTGAGCTGACACCGAACCAGGACCAGGTGTGCGTCTTCAACCGCGATCAGGTTCTCGAGTCGCGATTCCGGATCGTGCCTCACGTGGACGTTCGAGAGCACCAACGCGCCCCCGCGAAGCTCGATGAGGGCCGGTCCGGTCGTCTGGGGCGCGGGAACCCAGGACGGCGGCACCGCGCCGGCCGTGGGATCGACGCGAATCTCGAGCTGGATTCCCTCCGGCAATCGGACGGGAGTGAACTGGTGCAGTCCCGAGCCGACGACTCGGACCCGGGCGTGCGCCATCCCGGGGGTCAGCCGAGCCTGCAAGAAGGCGCCGAGATCGCCGGCCCAGTGGGGATCCGCCACATCCATCGTCAACTCGATCACGCCATCGGCCGAGATCGAGGCTCGCGGGGATGCCCCCTTGGGAGAGGGAATCCGGGCGTCCGTTTTGGCCTGGGACGGGGGAGCGACCCGCTTGGCCTGTGCCGGGCCCCCTCCGCGCTCCGCGCCGCGATCGACCGCCCAGCCGATCGGGTCTGGTCGGATCGGCACGGCGTAGGCCGAGACGGTCTTCTCGAAGAGACCGGCGCGCGGTCGGGCAACGGGTCCCACGATGGCCGCGCGGGCCTCCGGCAAGAACGGGACGATGACCCCCGGCAAGGCCACGGCCGGATCAACCGGGAGCAGCCAGGCGACCAGGATCTCCTGGCTGGCCCCGTCGGTCCCGTTCCACGTGGAACGGACCGCGGCCAGATCGCTGACGGTAATCGACGGATCTTTCTGGCCCGCCGAGAAGAATCCCCTCCAACCCGAGTAGAGATTCCGGTCGCCGCTCCAGTCGACCTGCTGGGCCGCCGTCGCGGTCGAACTCGATGAGGTCAGCACACTGGCGATGGCGATGCCCGGTGACTGGACCCGGCCGAAGATCGAACCGAAGGAGCGGATGACCAGGGACCTGGGCCTGGGCCCAGGGGCCGTCTGCGTGCATTCCACGATCGGGCCCGGCCCGGCCAGGAGGGCGTCCACGAAATCCAGCCGTTGCGGAGCTCCGGACTCGGGCGCCGCGACGCGCACCATCGGGCCGGTGCCACCCAGCAGCAGGCAACGGTCCACAGACAGCTCGGCCGCCGTGCCGGCGAACTCCACGCCCGTGGTGAACCAGCCGCGCACCAGCGTCCCCTCGAGCCGAATGCGGGAGGGCTGGGCCGACGGCTCGACCCGGAACACCGTGAACGCCGCGCGCTGGTGGTTCAAAATGGTGATCGTGCAGTTGCGCAGCGTGAGGTTCGCGCCGGCGCAGCCGAAGAGGGCCGTCTGGCCCCGGGCGAGGTCGCTGGCGTCGAGGATCAGATCGAGACCGTCGAGCGTGAGGCTCTTGCGCTCCAGGGCCACGAAGGCGGTCTGCTGTCCCACGAGTTGCTGGCGGGCTGCCTGCTGACGGACCAGCTCCAGGCTCGGCCGCTCGATCCGGACGATCGGCCGGAAGCCGGGTCGTGCCCGGATCAGCCGGGACTCGCCCGAAACACGGAGTTCATCGACCGCCAACGGTCCCTCGTCGGCCAGTTCGACCGTGCCGCCGAAGTGCTGCTCCAGGGCGACCTCCAGGGAGGGGATGGCCCCGGGGTCGCTGCGATCCGCGACGCGGCGGACCACCACGAACGGGCCCGGGACCCGTTCCGCGATCGGCGTCCGTGCCCATTCCGGCAGGTGTCGATGGTCCTCCTCCGAACTCGAATCGAGCGCGACCGGTTCCGGCGGATCCGTGGGCTCGACCCACCGCGCCCGACGCGCCTCCTCTTCCGAGGGTCCGCGCCGGCGAGCCGGGTGCGGCCGGTTCAGGTGAGGCTCCTGCCGTGGTGGGGCGGCGGGAGGGACCGATGGTTCGACCGACGGGAGGGTGGCCGGTTCGGCTGGGGCGCGGAGGTCGTCCGGAATCGCGCGGGGGCCTGGCGTGGGGTCACGAAACGGGTGCGACCCGATCGCCATCAGCACCAAGACCAGGCCGATCACGATGGACGGGATGATCCAGGCGGCGAAGGACCGTTTGTGCCGGGCTGCGGGGACAAAGGCGCTCTCCTCGACGAGGACCGAGTCGGTTGGCACTTCGCGTGCCTCGCCGGGACCGACCAGCTGGAACGGAGTCCCGGGCTGCCGAGCCGCCCAGCGCGGGATGTGACCGGAGCGCTCGCCCGCCAGGTCCGCCAGCGGTTCCAGCAGCGGCATGCCCGGATGGGACGGCGGGTCGCCGAACTCGCGCTCGCCCGTCGCGACCGACTGGGAGTCGGCCGCGAGCTCCAGGAGATCGTCGTCCCCGTCGTCCCGCAGCGGGGCCAGCGCGATCGTCGGGAGTCCGTCGGCGGCAACGGGCGGCACAGCCTCCAGGGCTGCGATCAACTCTTCGTAGCCGGCGAATCGATCCGCCGGCTCCTTGGCCATCAACCGGCGCAGGATGGCGGACAGCTCGGCGGGAACATCGGGCCGGAGGTCGCGGATCTCCGGCACGGGCGCCCGCGCGTGCCGTGTCAGCTTATCGGTGATGTCGCCGCCGGGATAGGGGGCCACGCCGGTCAGGAGGTAGTACCCGGTGCACCCCAGGGAGTACAGGTCGCTCTGAATGCTCGTGGCCCGGCTGTCGCGGGCTTGCTCGGGCGCCATGTAATCCACGGTCCCGACCGTGGTCCCCTCCCGGGTGACGCGCTCATCCTCGAATTCGGACTGAAGGGCCAATCCCAGGTCGGTGATCTTGGGCTTGCCGTCCGGGGTCCGGAGGATATTCGACGGCTTGATGTCGCGATGAATCAGACCCCGGCTGGCCGCATGCATCAATCCACGAGCGATGCCCAGGATCACCGAGATCGCCTCGGCCACGCCCAGCGGCCCGCGGCGCTGGATGTACTCGTGGAAATCGCCGCCGCGAACGTACTCCAACACGAGATAGTGCCGGCCCTGATCGATCCCTCGATCGTAGATCGCCACGATGTTGGGGTCTTCCAGGGTCTCGACGCTGCGGGCCTCGCGCAAGAACCGCTGGAGGACGGTGGAATTGTGGACGAGGCTTTGCGTCAGGACCTTCAGCGCAACTTCATGGCCGGTCTCGACATGGACGGCTCGATAGACCGAGCTCATGCCCCCTGCGCCCAGCCGCTCGATGAGGCGATAGCTACCGATCCGCTGATTGGCCAGGGCTTCCCGCGCCAGATCTGCTCGCGACGTCGGCTCTCGCATCAGCTTGCCCGAGGATTGTCGTGACCGAGGCCCGGACCGGCCCGGCTCGATTGGTGCACCCTCAATTGTAGCGATTCCGACCACGCCCGTGACAGCCCTCCTGCCGGGCGAGGCCGCTCCGCCACGGCCCGGGGCCCCTGGCCTCCAAGCCCCGATGGCGGAACAGCTTCGATCAGAGGGTGCGGAGGTGGATCCCACCGTCGACGTCCAGGATGGCTCCGGTCGAATAGGGAAAGGCGCCTCCAGCAATGGCGGCGACCGCGCGACCGACATCCTCGGGAGTCCCCCAGCGCGCGATCGGGAGCAGACCAGCGGCGATCTTCTCGTCGTAGCCCTGGCGCACCGGGCGCGTCATGTCGGTCTCGATCAGGCCCGGCCGGATCTCGTAGACGCGGATTCCCAGCGCGGCCAGACGCACGGCGAAGAGCTGGGCGACCATGCTCAGGCCGGCCTTGGCTACGCAATACTCCGGGCGCGCGGTGCTGGCGAACCGGCTGGAGATCGACGTGATGAAGACGATCTGGGGCTCGGCGACGGTCCCCGCGGACCGGAGCTCAGCCATCGTCGTCGCGACGGCCTGGGTGAGGAAGAACGGCCCACGGAGGTTGTTCGCCAGCACGCGGTCCCAGCTTTCGGGGGTCGTCTCCAGGAGGTCGAGCCGCCGCGCGGGCGCGACGCCGGCGTTATTCACCCACAGGTCGATGCGCCCCAGGCTGGCCAGGGTCTCGCGGAGCAGGCGCTGGCCTTGCTCCAGATCGGCGACGTCCGCCTGCACCGCCGGGGTGCGCGGCGCGCCCCGGCGCTCGGCTTCCTGACAGGTCGTCTGGGCAGCCTGGCTGTCGCCGCGATAATTCACGACGAGCGCGTGACCAAGCTGGGCCAGCGCCAGGCAGATGCCGCGGCCGATCCCGCGCCCACCTCCGGTCACGACGGCAACCTGCGGTCGATTCGTCATGGTCGTCATCTCCGGCCAAGGATCAAAAGCGCGACCGGCCGCCCTTGCCGCCAGGACCAGCGGGTGGGCTGCTCGGTGCCAGCCGCTCTCCCAAGAAATTCGCCGACTGTGCGGCAATCAAGTTGACAGGAGACCGAGCGATCCCCGAGAATCTGTCTGGGGCATGACTTCGCGCTCGTAGCTCAGGAGGATAGAGCGGCGGTTTCCTAAACCGCAGGTCGCAGGTTCGAATCCTGCCGGGCGCAGCTCGCCGTGGGCGGGATGCAGTGCCGGCATCTCGGATCACGACGATGAGCTGTGCCGGGCCTGTGGCGCCCGTAGCTCAGGAGGATAGAGCAACGGTTTTCTAAACCGTCGGTCGCAGGTTCGAATCCTGCCGGGCGTAGTTGCGGCCGAAACCTCATCCAAGCCCTGGGGATGGAAATCGTGAATCCGCAGCGATCTGGGTCGTCCCGTCCCCGCCTCCCTGTCCGACGCTGTCCCTTCGGCCGCCGGCGTGTCGGCCGCCGCGGCACCCCGATTGCTCCTGATGCACGAGGGCAAACTCCGCAGTCGGCTCGGGCGCGAACGCGCCGAGCCCGAGCCAGTTGACTCTCGGGTCCGGTTCCACGTGGAACCCACGACCGATCGCCCCTACGGCTGGCTCCGGGTGGCGGGAAACCGCGGCCCGCGACCCGCCGGCTCAGTTCGGACCAGAGCGATGGGTGAAGAGCGGCTCACGGAAATCCCGACCAGTTGGACCACAATCAGCAGCGCCCACACGCCCGCCGCCCAGCGCCATGCCGCGATGGAGGAGCTTGTCGGCCGCTATCATGATGCCGTCACGCGCTACATCCATCTCAAGGTCCGCGACAAGCATCTGGCCGACGAGGTCCTCCAGGAATTCTGGACCAAGCTCCTGACCGGCAAGCTCGCCGGAGCCGACAAGAGCAAGGGCCGGTTCCGCGATTACCTCCGCACCGTCCTCCACCGCCTCATCATCGACCACTTCCGCACCCGCAAGCTCCAGGGACTTCCCCCAGGCGATCTCCTCGATTCCAGCCGGCCCGATGAAGATCTCGATCGAGTCTGGCGCGAGACCGTCATCAAACGCGTCTGGTCCCGACTGGAGACCTACCAGGCAACGACTCCCAAGAACCGTTACGCCACGGTGCTGCAACTCCGCCGCGACTTTCCCGAGGCCTCGATCGAGGAACTGGCCGAGCAGCTCAGCGCCGTCACGCGGACCCAGGTCCGACCCGAAGCCTTTCGGAAGAATCTCCAGCGGGCCCGGGCCAAGTTCATCGAATTGCTCGTCCAGGAGCTGCGGGAAACGATCCACCCCGCCAGCAGCGAAGACATCGAAGCGGAAATCTTCGACCTCGGCCTCGGCCACCTGTATCGTCGGTATTCCTCCACCGCCGACGACTGATCTCCCCCTCACGCCCCCGTCCACGCGTCTCCCCCAGCTCACCCCAACTTCGCACGAATTCCTACGGTCTGGAGAGTTTAGGGACGATGAAAAATCCCCGCTAACCCTTGACCCGGTCCCTCCAGCATGTACAGTTCAATAAAGGTGGCCTGCGCGACGCCACTGAGCTAAACGGAGGCGCCCCTGCTACCATGGATCAATGTTAGCTCGCAGCAATGCATGGCGCGCCGCGCGAGGGGCCCTAGAGAGGAGCGTCAATGCTGGTTCTCTCCCGCAAGAAGAACGAAAGCATCATCATCAACGACAATATCACGGTGACCGTGATCGAGATTCGCGGGGACAAGGTGCGGATCGGCATCGAAGCTCCCAAGGATGTCACAGTGCATCGCCGCGAGGTTTACGACGCCATTCAGAACCAGATCCGGATGTCGGATCAAGCGGCGAAGGTTGGGCGTTCCGAGGTCTGAGCCACGCGGTGGGGATTCGCGGGTGGGGTCGTCGACCCGGTCCTCCGCTGGAGTCGGGTGGCCCGAGGATGCCGGTGCGATCCTGGCCTGGTCATGTCGCGGCCTTGACCAGCCGGATGAATTCCTTCATCCACGGACCGTTGTCCGGCCAACCTCGGACCGTGACCAGCGCGCCGTCGACGACGGCCGGGCGGTTCACGAATTCGGCTCCGCCGCCACGGACATCCGGCTCGAGATCGGGGTAAGCCGTCATCGTCCTTCCGCGCGCCCCCCCGGCAGCCAGGACCAGGAGTGGTCCGTGACAGTTGGCGGCGATCGGCTTGCCCGTCTCGACGAAGTGGCGGACGAGGGCCACGGCCTTCTCGCGGTTGCGGAGGTATTCGGGGGCCCGGCCGCCGGGGAGGACCAAACCCTGATAATGCTCCGCCGCGACGTCGTCCAGCGCGAGGTCCGCCTGGACACGGTAACCGGGCTTCTCGGTGTAGGTGTCGAAGCCAGGCTCGAAATCGTGGACGACTGAATGAAAGACCCGTTTGGCCGGCGCGGCGATGTCGACCTGCCAACCCTCCTCTTCCAGTCGGAACTTGGCGTAGTAGATCTCCTGAGCCTCGCCCGCATCGCCGGTGATCATCAAGATCTTGACCATCGCATCTCCCCTCACCGGAATCGCCGTCCCACCGGCCCATTCCCGTCGATAGGCTATCGCCTCCGGCCGTGCGCCGCAACCCAGTTCTCGTCCCGGGTCCGCCTTCGATCGTGGCAGTCGGGACCCTGGTCGCCTTGACCCCAAGGGCAGATGCTGTTTAGAGTCGTATCGTGAGGAATCGAGCGGCCCCGTCGTCTAGCCCGGTCTAGGACACATGCCTTTCACGCATGCAACACGGGTTCAAATCCCGTCGGGGTCAGTCCCGGGATTTCCCCTTGGGCTTAGGTCCTGCGGCCGTTCCGGCCGCCGGGGACCGATGCGCTAGTTCCGCCGCGGCTCGGCTCCCAGCGCGTGCAGATGGGTCTGGACGCAGCCGGCCAGGATCGGGACGTTGTAACCGCCCTCCAGCACGCTGACGATCCGGCCGGCCGCGTGGGTCTCGGCGACGGCGACGATTTCCCTGGTCAGGACCTCGAAATCCTCGATGTCCAGGCCCAGGTCGCCGACCGGGTCTTCGGCGTGGGCATCGAAGCCGGCGCTGATCAGGACCAGCTCCGGCCGAATGCGGTCGGCGAGCGTCTCCAGGCCGGCACGAAACGCCGCGTGATAAACGGCCGGCTGGGTGCCGTAGGGCAGGGGGATGTTCCACGTGGAGCCCAGTCCCTCGCCCGTGCCGGTTTCGCCCTTGGCACCAGTGCCGGGGTAAAACGGATAGCGATGGATCGACAGGAAGCCGGCCCGGGAGGTGTGGTAGAAGACCTCCTGCGTGCCGTTGCCATGGTGGACGTCGAAGTCGACGATGAGGACCCGGTTGAGCTCGAAGTGGGCCAGGGCCTCCTCCGCGGCCAGTGCGACGTTGCCGTAAATGCAGAAACCCATCCCGGCGGCAGGGCGGGCGTGGTGTCCCGGTGGGCGGACCAAGCACAAGGCGCGCCGCTGCGGCCCCGCCATGACGAACGCCACCGCTTCGAGCGCCGCCCCTGCGGCCAGTCGAGCCGCCAGGCCCGAGCCCGGCCGGAGCCAGGTGTCCGGATCGAGCATCCCCCCGCCGCGAGCTTCCAGGTCGGCGACCTCCTCGAGGTATTCGCGCGAATGCACCCGGGCCAGCTCCTCCGGCGTGGCCTCGCGCACCAGGCCAGCCGGACACGTGTGGTGGTAGCCCGCCCGCTGGAGCTGGCGGAGGATGGCGTCCAGGCGCTCGGGCCGCTCCGGGTGGTGGGACGGCACGCGGTGATCGAGCATGCGACGATCCGTAAAGAGTCCGACGACCATGGCGCCTCCCTGGGTGGGACAACCCCAGAGGTGATGTTCCGGAACCCTCCCACGTCGTCCCGCATCTTAGCAGATCTTGGCGCTTCACGCCCGATCGCGATTCGCGTCGAGGGTTCCACGTGAAACCCGATCCTGAGCGGGAGACGGGACGTCGGTCCGGCTGTGCCGGCCTACTGTCCGTCGCGCGGGGACTGATTTAGAATCGACCGGCTATGAGTGCACGAGAATTCCGGCATGATCCCGGCCTCCGCCGCGAGATCCTGGTGGTGGGCGCCTTCACCCTGGCCGGCGTTGCGCTGCGATTCTGGTCGTTCGGCCGGCTGGGATTGATCCAGTTCGACGAGGGGGTCTACGCGCTGGCCGGTCTCTGGATCTTCTCGCCCCAGGGGGTTGCGGGCCTCGATCCGACACTCATCGCCTATGCTCCACCGGGATTCCCCGTGCTGGTCGGACTGGCTTACGGGTGTCTGGGAGTCGGCGATCGCTCGGCGATCCTCGCCTCGATCCTCGCCGGGACGCTGACAATTCCGGCGGCCGGCTGGCTGGCCTCTCGAACGTTTGGCCGCGGGGCCGGCGCAGCCGCGGCCGCCTTGGCCGCGCTTTCCGGTCCTCATCTGGCGTTCTCGCGGATGGCGTTGACCGACGCCTCGTTCCTGCTCTGCTGGATCATCGCCCTCGCCCAGGGCCAGCGCTTCCTCGAGCGGCCGAATGCCGTGCAAGCCGTCCTGCTGGGCCTCTCCGTCGGGATCGCCCAGCTCTTCAAGTACAATGGCTGGCTCGCCGGAATCCTCGTCGTGCTCACGGCGGCGGTCTCGATGACCTTGCCGGGATGCCAGCGATCTCCGCGAAGGCTGCTGGCGACCTGGGGCTGGGGATTGCTCGCCGCCCTGGTGGCGGCGCTGGCCTACTGGCCGTGGTATCGATTCGTGGATTCTCATGGCGGGTATGCGGCACTGATCGCCCACCAGCGCGGCTACCTGGGCGGCCCGCAGCGGTGGCCGGCCTACCTCGGCGTCCAGCTCGCACAGGCGCGGGCCCTCTCGGGCGGCCCGGCCTGGCAGCTCCTCGCCGGACTGGCTGCGGCCGGGGGAATGTGGGTGGCACGGGGTGGTTGGCCGGGCTGGCGTGCGCTGCCCCGGATCCTGCTCCTGACCGGGTTTCTCGCCACGCTCAACGCGGCCGGGTTCCTCGGCCTGGTCTTCGCGACAACGGCGGCCTGGAGCCTGACCGTTTCCTCCCCCGGCAGGGCAGATGCGCGAACCCTCGTCCTGGTGGGGTGGATCAGCCTCGTCCTGCTCACGCCCTGCTATCATCCCTATGCCCGGCTCTGGTTGCCGATCGAGGCGCTGGGTTGGATCCTGATGGGTGGCGGTTCCGTCGCGATCGGATCGCGATGGGGTCCCTCCGGAGCCAGCGGGAGCGCACAGGCTCGCCACGGCCCACCTCCCGATCCCATCGTCGCGCTTGGGGCGATCTGTGTCCTGGCCGTCGTGCTGCGGACTGGTCCCGCGAACGCATCCCACGAGGGCCGGATCGGGACCTTGCTCCAACCGACCGATTCCCTCCGCCGGGCCTGCCGAGCCATCGCCGCGGAGCTGCCCAAGGGGCTCCGGCATCTCCGGGTCTACGCTCGCCCGGCCGTCACGTTTTATCTCGCCGGCCGCGTGGCGGCGCTACCCGAGGCGGACCTCCACGGGTTGAGCGGCGCGGAATCGGGGTCGTGGGCGCTGCTGGATTCCGCCCTGGTCTGGCGGCCCGGTGAAGGACCGGAGGGACTGGCGGGGATCGACCAGCGCTGGCGCGTGGTCCGGAGCGTGCCCACCGAGCTGAGCCTGCCGACTCGGCTGGACATCGATCCGTCGGCGGCGTGGAGCGGTCCATCGGCGACCTCGGCGCCGCTGCTCCTGATCCAACGGATCCCACCAGGGGACGAACCATGAATCCGCAACCGCCGGTCTGCTTGTGGCCCGATCCCCGCGCCCTGGGTCCGATCACCGACCTGTACGAGCTGACGATGATCGTGGGCTATTTCGCCGCGGGGATGGCGGACCGGCGCGGCTCGTTCGAGCTCTTCGTGCGGAAGATGCCACCGAATCGGGCGTACCTGGTCTTCGCCGGGCTGGAGCCAGCCGTCGGCGACGTGCTGCGCCTGGCATTCTCCCCCGAGCAGATCGCCGCGATCCGGCGCTGGCCGCTGTTCGAGAGGACCGACCCGGCTCACCTCGACGCGCTGGCGGCCCTCCGTTTCGAGGGCGACATCTGGTCGGTCCCCGAGGGGACGGTCGTCTTCCCGGGCGAGACGCTGCTGCGCGTGACAGCACCCCTGCCGCAGGCCCAGTGGCTGGAGACCTACCTCGTGGCCGCGCTGGCCTATCCGACGCTAGTGGCCTCGAAGGCGGCGCGGATGGTTACGGTCGCCGGCGGGCGGCCGCTGTATGAGTTCGGCTTGCGGCGGGGACATGGCCCGCACGCGGGACTCCTCGCCGCGCGGGCCTCGTACCTCGCCGGCTTCGACGGGACCAGCAACGTCGAGGCGGCTCGCCTGCTGGGGATCCCGGCGTCGGGGACCATGGCGCACTCGTGGGTCCAGTCGTTTCCCAGCGAGTTCCAGGCCTTCGCGACCTTCGCTCAGGTCTTCCCGGAAACGGCCACGCTCCTGGTTGACACCTACGACACTCTCGAGGGTGTGCGGCATGCCGCGGCGATCCGCCCGCAGGTCCAGGCGATCCGGATCGACAGCGGCGACCTCGACGACCTGTCCCGCCGAGCGCGCGCGATCCTCGACCAGTGCGGTCGGACCGACGTCAAGATCATGGTCTCGGGCGATCTCGACGAGCTGCGGATCGCCCAGCTTGTCGGCGCCGGGGCCCCGGTCGATGGGTTTGGCGTCGGGACGGAGCTGGTCACCTCCCGCGATGCGCCCGCCCTGGGGATGGTTTACAAGCTTGTCGAACTGGACGGGCAGGGGAGGTTCAAGCTGAGTCCGGGCAAGAGGACCTATCCGATGGCCAAGCAGGTCTTCCGGCGGCGGGACGCGGCCGGTCGGTTCGCGGGCGACCACGTCACGCGCGCCGACGAGACGGCTGAGGGAGAGCCGCTCCTGGTCCCGGTCGTCCGGAACGGGCAACTCGTGGCTCCCTTGCCGTCGCTGGATCGGGTCCGTGCGCATTGTCGCCAGCAGCTTGCCTCCCTGCCGGATCGCCTCCTGGGACTGGATGCGCCGCCCGCGTATCCCATCAGCTACAGTGTTGCCCTCGAGGCCGATGCCCGGCGCCTGATGACGCGATGAGCCGCGCAGAACTGTGCTTTACACACATTGTCTCGGTCGCTACGATTCTCGCCAGCTTCAAGTCCCACCGTTGGGCTCCAGTCCCGTCCGGGTCACCTCCTCCTCGGCTCGAAGGCTCCCGTCGCAACCGCGCCTGCGGGGAGTCGCCACCGGCCCGGCCCGACCCGACCCGCGCCCACGGCCGAAGCAGACCGGATCAGGCCCTGAGGCGCGCGGGACCCGCGCCTGTCTCGAACCTCTCATCACAAGGAGGACCTCGACCGTGAATCGACGTCGCCTCGGACGCGGCCTGGAAGCTCTGCTCGGTCGGGAGGAGGGCGGATTCGAACCGGGATCGTTCGAGACCGCCGAGCTGGTCTCGGTGGCCGTCACCCAGATCGATCCCAACCCCTTCCAGCCCCGCCGACAGTTCGATGCGGCCGAGATCGCCTCGCTGGCCGACTCGCTCCGCCAGCATGGCATGCTCCAGCCGGTGCTGGTCCGCGCGGTCGGTCCGCGTTACCAGCTCATCGCCGGGGAGCGCCGGCTTCGCGCCAGTATCGAGGCCCAGCTTCACGAGATCCCCGCGCGGGTGCTCGACCTCGACGATCGGCGCGTCTTCGAGCTGGCCATGGTCGAGAACCTCCAGCGCGAGGACCTCAATGCGATCGACAAGGCCACCGCGTTCCGCGATTACCTGGCGCGCTACGGGGGTACCCAGGACGAGCTCGCCGGCCGGCTCGGCCTGGACCGCTCGACCATCTCCAACCTCATCCGCCTGCTCGAGCTTCCCGAGGCGATTCTCGACGGAGTCCGCGCCAGCCAGATCAGTCAGGGCCACGCCCGCGCCTTACTTGGCCTCGACGACGAGGAGTCGCGACTGGCGGCCTTCCACCGCGTCGTCGCGGAACATCTCTCGGTCCGCCAGACCGAGGCGCTGGTGAGCACGGGCGTCCCCACCCCCAGCCGGCCCAGGGTCCGCAAGGATCCCGCTCATCCCCCGGCTGCCAAACCGTCCCATCTCCTCGATCTCGAGCAGGCGCTGCACCATCAGCTCGGCACGACCGTGCTGATCAAGGCCAGATCCCCGGAACGCGGTCAGATCATCATCGAGTATCATTCCCAGGACGAGCTGGATCGCGTGGCCCGGCTTTTCCGCGCGTCCGCTCCCGAGACCGCCTCGTCCGTCCCCGAGTCCACCCCTTCGGCCTCGCTTGATTAATGGACTCCAGGAGCCCGGGTCCAAGTAGGCTTCCCATTTCTGTACCGGATCCGGCTCGTTGGAGAACCCGGATTCACGATTCGCTCATCATGCGCGCCGGCCTCGATCCAGCGCGAGCTGGGGAACCTCGAGTGGGATCCTTCGCCGGCGAAATCGGCTTCGAGTCCTCAAGGTGCCTGTCAGCCCGTATCTTAGCGCTTCTCAGTGATCCAGGCCGGGGGGACGATCCGGCCACAGGGATCGGCATCGGCATCCTGTTTGCACGGAACCGCTCGCTCCCAACGACGCGATTCCGACACCGGCCGCGACAGCCCACGAAGAGGGCGTTCGGCGAAGTGCGCCCTGTGAGCCAGGTTCAACCTCATGAGTCGGCAACCCCACGACGGACCGGCGGAGTCGCGACTTTCCTTGTCGATGCTTCCGGTCGTGACCAGCCAGGAGCGGATCGCAGGGCTGCGGCAGGTCTTGAGCGGGTTCAGCCACCGCTGCCGCAACTCGCTCAACGGGATCAAGATGAGCCTGTACCTGGTCCAGCGCGAGTCCCGAGGAGCGATTCCGTCGGCATGGGAGGAACTGGAGCAGACCTATCTTCAGCTCGAACGCATCTTCGACCGTCTTCAGGCCATCTACCGCCCGATGCCGCTGACCCTGGTGCGTTCGCCGCTGGGACCGTTCCTGGCCGACCAGGAACCGAAGTGGCGCGCCTGGTTCGAGGCGAACGGTCGAACACTGCGGGTCGCTCGTCCCAGCCAGGACTTGCCCGTCGATTTTGACCCCATCCACCTGGGGATGGGGCTCGATGCCGTCCTGGCCTGGAGGGCCGAGGTCCGGCACTCGAGCCGGCAGCCTGGGCTGAGCTGGCAGACCGACGAGGGATCCTGCGAGCTGGTCTGGGACGAGCACGAGCCGCTCCCCTCGTGCGTCGGTCGCGCGGGCTCCGCCGGTGCCGAGGAGAAGGACCCGGGATCGGCTCGAGTCGATCCCCTGGCCCTGCCCCTGCTGGCGCGGATCGTGGCGGCCCACGGCGGCCGGCTGGAAGCGACCCGGGAGCCGGGCCGCGGATTCGGCTTGACGGCGCGCTGGCCGCGGTTTCACGCTCCGTGACCGAATCGGCAGGCAACCTTGACGATGCGGCGGCGGGCCGCATAACATGCGCCTGGGGACGCATTGCGGGGCGTAGCGCAGCCTGGTTAGCGCGCCTGCCTTGGGAGCAGGAGGTCACCAGTTCGAATCTGGTCGCCCCGATTCGAGACGATTCGCCGGGGCAACCGCGTTGGGGTGGTTCCTCATGGATTCCGGCCGCGATCCGGGGATCGGGCCCGGGTTTCTCACTCAGGCAAGGCGATCGGCCGTGGCAAGCAACACCGGTTCCGCCAAAGATCGCGCGGCACTTGCCGGGGCCGGCCTGGTCGAGAGCGGCATGGTCGTCGGTCTGGGATCCGGCTCGACCGCCGCGCTGATGGTCCGCCATCTCGCCGCCCGGGTGGAGCAGGAGGGTTTGAAGGTCGTGGGGGTGCCGACCAGCGCGGCGACCGCCGAGCTGGCGCGCAGCCTGAAGATCCCCGTGCGCGCGCTGGATGAGGTGGCCCTGCTGGATCTCAACCTGGACGGAGCCGACGAGATCGACCCTCAGTTCCGGATGATCAAGGGGCGCGGGGGCGCGTTGCTGCGCGAAAAGATCGTGGCCTGTGCCTCGGCCCGGCGCGTGACGATGGTCACCGCCGAGAAGCTCGTCGAGCGGCTCGGTCGGACGGCCCCAATCCCCATCGAGGTCAGCACGTTCGGGGTCAAGCACACCGAACGGCTGATCCAGCGTCTCGGTGCCTCGACGTCGATCCGATGCCACGCCGACGGCTCACTCATCCTCACCGATGGCGGCAACGCCATCCTCGATTGCCACTTCCGAGACGAGATCGACCCCGGTGAGCGGGACCGCCAGCTCCAGGCGATCGCCGGGGTGCTCGAGACGGGGCTGTTCATCGGCCTGTGCGACACCCTGATCGTCGGCCGGGACCTGGACGTGGAGGTGATCACCACGGGAGCGGAACGGCGCCCTTGAACGGGCGGGGGCCACCCTACGGGGAGCGCAGCCGGGCCTGGAGCTCCTCGAGGATCTCGGCGGTCCGGGAGGCGCCGATCCGGTCGCAGCCAAGCTGGGCGGCTTCGATGAGTGCATCGAGCGTGCGCAGCCCTCCGGCGGCCTTGAGCTGGACGTGGGCCGGCGCGGCACGCCGCATCAAGCGGAGGTCGTCGAACGTGGCGCCGCCCGTCCCGTAACCGGTCGAGGTCTTGACGTAATCGGCCCGGAGCTCGCCACAGATCCGGCAGAGCCGGACTTTCTGCTCGTCGTTGAGGTAGCAGTTCTCGAAGATCACCTTGACGATCGCGCCGCCGTCATGGGCGGCGCGCGTGACCGCGTCGATGTCGGCGGCGACCGCGTCCCACTCTCCGGCGATGGCCTGGCCGATGTTGATGACCATATCGAGCTCGGTGGCCCCGTCGGCCATCGCCTGCCGCGCCTCGGCGACCTTGACGGCCGTGGCATGGCCTCCGTGGGGAAATCCCACCGTGGTTCCGACCGCGACGTCCGAGCCCCCGAGGAGCCGCGCGGCCAGGCTCACCGCGTACGGCTTGATGCACACGCTGGCCACGCCGTAGCGGGCCGCCAGCCGGCATCCCTCTTCCAGCTCCGCGCCGCCGAGCGTCGGGCTCAGGAGCGAGTGATCGATCCGCCTGGCGATCGCGTCGTAGGTCAAGGTGAAACTCATGGTGTCGACCTTCGGCTGGCAACTCTTGGCTCTCGAGGCTGAACCAGCTTCGATTCTGCCTTCCCCGGCGGCGGGGGACAAGAGGTCCGCCCGACTCGGGGGCGATTCGGCCGGAGTCGCCAACTCGGCACGCACGGCGTCCTTCGCCTCTACCCGACAAGCTCTCGATAAAAATCCGATAGGGACAACCTTAGAGACTTGTAGATCCGAAAATGAGAGTTTTCTCCATCAATTGATAATTGCAGTTTATTATTGACTAGAGCCATCAGCCCGAGGAGCGGAAGCCGCGGATTCGGCTTGCCGATGGGAGCCATGACCCGCACCTGGGGGCTGTCCTCCAAGAGCAGGGGCGGTCTGGCAGGTGGCGTCCGCGGTCCGGCGTAAGGCGTTCGATGAAGCCAGATGTTGGCCACACCCAGCGCGTACCTCCTTGCTTCATGGAACCGATCTTTCGCGGACAAATCCAGGTGCTCCTTGCGAAGGCCGGCCCATTTGAACAGATGCCGCTCGTCGATCTCGAGAGTGCGATTGAACCCGGTATCGAGGATCGCCGGCAGCGTGATCACACCCTGGGGAAGGGAATTCTCCCCGTCGGCAGGGGTCAGGCTAATCCCGACGATGATCTTGGGCGGACGAAGATCGAGGCGGCCCGAGGGGACTACGATCGTCGTCTTGCCGAAGAAAGGACCGCGGAGGATCGTGCTCATGACTGATAAAGGTTAAAGGTAATGAGTTAACTTTCCACAACATCGTCTTCATCGATCTCCAGGGGCGCAATGCAGGTAATGAACAGCTCACCCCGGTCCGTGAAGCCTTTCTTCGCGAGTCTCTTCTTGAGCTGGCGGAGCGTGGCCCCGAAGGCGACGAGCTCGTTTCCCCGGTAGGCGACCTTTTGCCGGTATCGATTCTCCGCGAGCAGCCGCGGCAGATCGCGCTTGTACGCCTCGATGCCCTGCTCGATGAGCTCGGGTTTCCGTTGCGCGAGGATTCGCTGGATCGCCGCGTCGCGTTCTTTAAAGATTCGAGCCAGCTCGGGATCATACTCGACTGGTATCTCGTACATGAGGGGATCGGACGCGGCCTCACCGTTCCCCACGTCGTCTCTCTGAGCGTCGGTTGACATCACGCCCTCCTGATCGGTTGTGGCACCACCGGTCACGAAGCCCGGATCAGGAATCGGAGAGCGAAAACCGCCCGCGGCCGTTCCCGCTCCGATCAACCGCTTCGTGGCCCGCTGCGATCGCCGACCGGCATCAATTCTACCGCGCCCTCACGCAAACGCCAATCTGAGAGGCCGAGCGTCAGTGTGGAGGCAATCCGCGCCGAAGTGCCACCCGCTTCGCCAGGCTCGCTCCGGCCCCGACCCGTGGGCTCCGCCCCGCGGCTCCGGTCGAGCCTTCGCAGGCCGTCAGGCCCCAAGCCGCCAGAATTCCCGCACGCCGGTTGCCTTCACGTCTCGCGAGCTAACACACGCTCAATCGCCTCGGTCGCGGCATCGCGAACGCGACGACCCTCGTGGTCGGTGCCATCATCGGACTGTGCCACCTTACGAAGGGCTGACAAGGCGCTGCGATCCCCGATCTCACCTAATGCGTAAGCCGCCATCAGTCGAACATCGGCTTCCGGATCGTGGAGTAAGACCTAAACCAGGAACGGGATGGCCCGTTGGGCTGAACAACCGGCGGTTTGAGCAGGGCGGCCAGCTTTTCAACCAGGACCGCGGCCTCGGCCGGCCGATCCTCCCGCTCCTCGAAGCAGGAGCCCAGCAGCCGCATCGTTGCAATCTCGATCAGTCGGGCGAGGGAACGACACTTCTCAGATAGTAGCTGGAGTTTTGCAAATTCAGGTTAATCCCAGATGAGCCAGGATTTCCTCATGAGGACGCTCCCACTTGGTAGCTTGCTCGATCGCCCAGGACAGTGTGGTGCGCAGG
>JAJPJC010000092.1 GCA_021324445.1 Isosphaeraceae bacterium | reverse complement strand
GGTCCCCTCCTTGAGCTCAGGAGGGAACCACGTAGTGAACAGGCGGGCGAGAGCAGGAGGGAATTCTAGTGGTCGTTCGAAGGGAATTCTAATTGTCGCTGATCACCGCCCAGGCCACAGCCGCCTCCCGGTCAAAAACGGCGCCGACCGGGCGGCCAGCCGGGCCATCCTGCGCACCCACGCGAACGGTTCCCGCCCGAGAGAAAACCCACCTGGCACAGGAAGCCCCGTGATGCATCACCGCATTTCTACGACTCTCCAGGCACTCCGGCAAGACCTCGCCGCCCGGCTCGGCGCCGGCGTCATCCACGCCGTCGGCACCGCCGCCGGTCACACCTGGTGCGACTCCTGCCTCTTGACCCCGGCGGCCATCATCCACTGGTTCCCCCTGGAGCGGCCGGAGTGGATGGGCCTGGAGCGGAACCAGGCCTTGCCGGCGACCGGAGCCGCGGTGTAAGAAACGGCGGCCGACGCAGTACGACCTGATGCGGGTGCCGCGGGCCGAATCGCGGAGGAGGTTGAGGGAGCAGGACGTGGCGGCCTAGGCAGGAGATGTCGCCGGGTCGTCGCCCCAGACTCCGTTCTGGGGACGAGGCAGTCCGGAGGGCAACATGAACAAAAGTGAATAACATATTGATTTGACACCGCCGACCTCTCTCCGACCTTCCGACCCGAGGGGTTCGTGACCGTCCCTCCGGAGGTCGTCGCGGCGATCATCGAGGCGAAGGAATGCTCGCGGCCGTGACCGGATGCTTTACGCCGGACGCTTCACGCGAGGATCTCCTTCACGACTCGCGCCTCGGCGTTGGCGGTGAGCCTCTCGCTCTGTCCATCGAGCTCATAATAAAGTTGCTTGTAGTCGAGTCCCAACTGGTGCAACACGGTCGCGTGGAAGTCGGCGACGCTCACCGGATTCTCAACCACCTTGAAACCCAGCTCATCCGTGGCCCCATAGACCGTTCCCCCTCGGATGCCTCCGCCGGCCAACCAGAGGCTGAAGGCCTTGGAATTGTGGTCCCTGCCCTCGATATTCAGGGAGCCCCGCTTATTCCCCTCCGACATCTGCCCGTTGGGAAGACGTCCGAACTCGCCCCCCCAGATGACCAGAGTGCTGTCGAGCAGGCCGCGCCGCTTGAGGTCCTTGAGGAGGGCGGCTACCGGCTTATCGGTGCGGTCACAGGCGCCGCGGATCCCATCCTCCAGGTACGCGTGCGTATCCCAGATCTGATTATTCAGGCAGATTTGAACATACCGGACTCCTCGCTCGATCAGTCGCCGCGCCATGATGCAGCGCCGCGCATAATTGTCCGGCCCAGGGTTTCGGTACTGGATGCCTTGCAGGGCCGGTCCCTGCCCCACGCCATACATCCTCAGTGTGGCCTCGCTCTCTCCCGAAAGATCCAGGGCGTTCGTCGCCTCCAATTGCATGCGCGCGGCCAGCTCATAGGTCGCGATGCGTGTGTCGACCTGTGGCTGCGCGGGGTGCTCCCGCTTGTAAACCTGGTCGAGTCGATTCATCAGCCGACGCCCCAACTGGACCAGTTCGGGCGGATCCTCGTCTTCTGGCCGGAGGTTCAGGATGGGATCCCCGGTCGAACGCAACCGGGTTCCCTGATAGACGGGAGGAAGAAACCCACTCTGCCAGTTCGCCACCCCGTTAATCGGGAGACCGAGAGGATCATCGAGCACGACGAAGGCCGGCAGATTCTGGTTCTCGCTCCCCAATCCGTACACGACCCAGGCCCCGATCGTCGGCCGCGAAGCTTTGATCTTCCCGGACTGGAAGGCGTACAGGGCCAGCGGGTGGACCGGACTCGTGGTGTGCATCGACCGGATCACGGCGATGTCATCGACGTGCTCGGCGAGATGCGGCATCGCCTCCGAGAGCCAGAGCCCCGATTCCCCATGCTGTGCGAATTGGAAAGGGCTCGGCAGCAAGCCGCGCTGGTCTGCCAGAACTGTCGTTTCCGTCGCCGCTTGATCCGCGAAGGATCGACCGCGGTACTTTTCGAGCATCGGCTTCGGGTCGAAGAGATCCATCTGGCTGGGTGCGCCATTCATCAAGAACTGGATGACCGCCTTGGCCTTGGGCTCGGAATGGGGGTTCCGCGGCTTCAGGTCGTACACGCGCCGCGGGCTGGAGGCCGGTTCGGGGACCGGCCCGGGGCGCCGCTCGGTCGTCTCACCACCGTAAAGGTCCTCACACAGCAGGGAAGCGAGCGCGGCGCCATAGATCCCGTCCGCAATCAAATGGAAGAAATCTCGACGGCTGGGGGACGTCCCGCAGGTCGGAGCGTTGCAGGCGGATTTCCTCATGGGCCACCTCAATCGACGTAAAGGAAAGCGTTCGAGTTGATCATCGTGTGACACAATCGGGCCAGGAGCTGCCTTCGCGCGTCCGGCTGGCTCGACCCGGCTTCGTAGGCGTTTTCCAGCTCACCGAGGATGATGTCCTTCTCCTCGGCCGTCGGCGGGCGGCCCACGGCGAGCCAGTAAGTCCGATCGACCTGGTCCGCGAGCTGGACGCCCGCTTCGTTCCGCACGCGCTCGGCAAGGGCATCGGCCAGCGTGCGGATCAGCGTGCTGTTCAGCAGGAACAGGGCCTGCGGGGCCACCGTCGTGCTCGCTCGCTGCGAACAATTGGGACCCATCTGGGGATAATCGAAGAGGTCCAGCATGGTGTGAACGGTGGTGCGACGCTGCTGCAGATAGAGGCTGCGTCGCTCCGGGGCCGAGGGGTCGGGTGTCATGACCATGCCATCGTGGCGCACGAACAGAAGCTGCGGCGGGCCGTAGCGGGTCTCATCGAGACGTCCGGCGATGAAGAGGATCGCGTCCCGCAGGGCCTCGGCGTCCACACGGGTCAGGGGCATCCGCGAGAACAGGACGTTGCCGGGATCGAGCCGCTCCGCCTCGGGAGTCACCCGAGAGGATTGGCGGTAGGTGCTCGAGGTCATGGCCAGCCGGTGGATCGCCTTGGTGCTCCAGCCCCGCTCGACGAGTTGGAGCGCCAGCCAATCCAGCAGTTCGGGATGAGTCGGGCGGGCGCCGGAGCGTCCGAAGTTTTCCACGGTGGCGACGATGCCGGCGCCGAAGTGATGCTGCCAGAGGCGATTGACCCACACCCGTGCCGTCAGCGGATTCTCGGGCCGGACCAGCCACCGTCCCAGCGCCAGGCGCGCCCCGGTCTTGTGGGCGCCGGGCCAGGGCGGCGTCACGATGAAGGGCGTCTGGCCGTCGGTCAGGACGGACGGGACCCCCGGGCCAACCAGGCGGCCAGCATTTTGAGAATCACCCCGCTTGTAGATGTAGGTGGGCGAGGGATCGCCTCGATCCCAGAGCGCGCGAATGTACGGCTCGGGGATCTGTCGAGATTGGAGTGATAAGATCTTCCGTTCGGTCTCTTCGGCAGCCTTCCGGTACTCGGGATAGGTGTCCTTGAGCAGGTTATCGCGGTCGAATGGATCGATATTCACGTAGAATTCGTATTTTTCCGCCAGGTACTTCAGCCAGGCGTTGCGCTTCGCCGGCGGAGTGGCCAGCATCAGGCGCAAGTCGTCGCGCAATTCCGGCGGCTGCATCGCCAAACGCCCCTCGATAATCTCCCGCTCCAACGGCTTCGCCTTCTCGGCCAGCGCCGTTCGTAGCGCATGGATCTGGAGGGACGGTTGCCTGTTCGTCGCCTGCCTGATCGTCTCCCGCTCCTTGAGAGCCACGGGGTCCAGCAGAGGCGTGACATAGGGCAGGAGCCGAGCCGGATGAGCCTTCGAACCCGGCCTGGGCACCATCCAGTCGTATTCATCGAACGCCCCCTTGAAAACCGCCCTCAAGCGGTAATAGTCGCGCTGAGGGATCGGCTCGAGCTTATGGTCATGGCACTGGGCACACTGGATCGTCAACCCCAGGACGCCCGAGCTGAAGACCTGAATCTCATCGCTGATCACATTGATCCGGTCCTGAATCAGCCCCGACTCCCCCAGCGTGGTCGGATCCGGCGTCATTCGCAGGAAGCCCGTCGCCACCAGATTGTCGGCCAGCTCCTGAGTCATCACCGGTGCGCGCCCAGGATCGGCGAGCTCATCGCCCGCGATCTGCTCGAGGAGGAACCGATCATACGGTTTATCGGTATCGAATGCCCGGATCACGTAGTCCCGGTAGCGCCAGGCGTGCTCGCGATCGTCGTCCCGGCTTTCGGTGTCGGCATAGCCCGCCAGATCCAGCCAGTAGCGGCCCCACCGCTCTCCATAACGCGGAGAAGCCAGCAAGCGGTCGATGAGCTTCTCATACGCTTGCGGGTCCGGGTCGGAGACGAACGCTCGGACTTCCTCCGGCGTCGGGGGCAATCCCGTGAGGTCGAAGGACGCCCGACGGATCAGCGTGAGTCGATCCGCTTCCGGAGACAGCGTGAGCCCCTTCGCTTCCAGTTTCTGGAGGACGAAGGCATCGATCGCGTTCCGCACGCGATCCTTGCGCAGGACGGAAGGCACTGCGACCGGTCGCGGGGGCTGAAACGCCCAGAACCGCCGGTCTTGATCGCTGACCAGGGGATCGGGCTCGGTCCCGGCGACGTCGGGCTGGATGTCTCGTTCCGGAGCCCCCTGCGCGATCCACTGCTTCAGCTTCTCGACGTCGGAATCGGGCGGTCGAGTGACGCCCGAATCGAAGACGCCCAGGGGAGGCATCTGCTTGGCGAGGATCGTCTGGAGGATCAAGCTCCGTTCCGGCTTCCCGGGGACCAGGGCCGGGCCCGACTTCCCTCCCCGGAGCATCGAGGCCCGGGTCCTCAGATCCAGACCCCCTTCCCGACGGCGGTGATTATGGCAGGGTGTGCAGTGACGAAGCATTATCGGGAAAATATCATGTTGGTTCAATTGCACGCCAGGGCGACCGGGGGCTTTGCTCGTGCCCAATCTCTCGATCCAGAGGCGGATTGTTTCCATCTCGGCCGCGGAAACCCGGGACTTGCGGTCAAGGGGCATTTCGCGGTCGTGGACCATCTCGTACAGCCGGCTTGCGGCCGGCTGTCCGGGGACCACTGCCGGGCCCGAGTCGCCCCCGGCCAGGACTGCCTCGGTCGTGCTCAGGTCCAGTCCGCCCTTCTTCACCCTCGTGGCATGGCAGCGCAGGCAGTTCTTTTCGAATAACGGCAGGAGATCCCTCTTGAAGGCGGGTCCTTCAGTCGGAGCCTGAGACCCGTCGGAAGGAGACGCCGGGAACGATATCGGCCAGGCGCCCGCCACGGGTGCCGCACCGAAGACGATGACCATCACGGCGGCACCGGCCGCCCAGGACCGCGTCTTGTGTGGAAACCAGTACCGGATGCCCGACGCCATGCCCCGACTCCTCACTCAATGAGCCACTTCATCCTGTTCGTTGGCACAAGGGTCGGTTGAACCTCAGCGAAGCGAGTCTCGGTCCCTGGAGCGGGACGCGCCCCCTTCTAGGCCATTGTGACGGCGCGACGCCAGAAATCAACCGAGTTTCGAATGGCGCTTCCTGAACGCGCGATCCCATGAAGCGAGGGGTGTCGTCCGATCGCGACGTTCGCTGTCGATCGTTCGAGCTTCAGGCGGTGCCGTTGCCTTCGATCCGCTGCTCGGGCGCGAGGCGCTCCAGGTGGGTGAGGGCCTCGCGGTCACCGGGGCATTCGGCCAGCACCGCGCGCCACAGCCGGGCCGCCGCGGCGCGGTCGCCCCGCTCCGCCGTCAGCACCGCCAGGTTGCGCCGGGTGATGTGCCCGTAGATCCCCTCATCCAGGCTGCAATACCGCTCCGGCCGGTGCAAGCTCAGGATCCGCCGCCAGCACGCCTCCGCCTGGGCCGATTCGCCCCGATGCCGGTGCACCACCGCACAGCGGAACCACAGCTCGGCGTCCTCGGGATGGGATGACAGCCCCTCGGCGCAGGCCCGCAGCGCCGCGCCGGTGTCCCCCAGCATCTGGTGCGCCCGCGCGATCAAGGCGAACAGCTTCCGCGTCATCGAATCGCTGGGGGCCGAGTGCGCCAGGCTGCGGCCGAGGTAATCCAGCGCCCCGCGCCACTCCTGCCGCTCGATGGCGATCGCCCCCAGGTTGAACAGCACGAACGGCTCCTCCCGAACTCCGCGGCGATCGCCCGGGTCCGATCCACGCTGCCGGTATCGACCACGATGACCTCATCGAAGACGCCGCGGACCGATTCAAGACACTGTGGCAAGTTCAT
>JAJPJC010000098.1 GCA_021324445.1 Isosphaeraceae bacterium | reverse complement strand
GATGGCGCCCGGGCGCTGACGTTCCACGACCCGATCGCGGGCGTCTACAAGAAGATCGTCGTCGACGCCGGGGGCTCCAAGCTGCTGGGCGGCATCCTCATCGGCGACGCCTCGGACTACGGCCGGCTCCTGGGCCTTTACAAGAGCGGCAAGCCGCTCCCGGTCCCACCCGGCGACCTGCTCTCGGCGGGCCGCGGTGCCGCCTGCCGCGGCGCCGGTGGCGCCCAGGTCTGCTCGTGCAACAACGTCAGTGAGGGTGCCATCCGTCAGGCCATCCGGAACGGGTCGCTCACGACCGTCGCGCAGCTCAAGGAATGCACGCGAGCCGGCACCGGCTGCGGCGGCTGCCTGCCGCGCGTCACGGACCTCCTCAAGGCGGAGCTCCAGGCGGCGGGCGCCCGGGTCGACAACCGGCTCTGCGAGCACTTCCCCTACAGCCGGCGGGAACTCTATGAGATCGTGCGGGTCAAGGGGATCAGGACGTTCGATGGCTTGATCGCCTCGCACGGCCGCGGGCAGGGCTGCGAGATCTGCAAGCCGGCGGTCGCCTCGATCCTGGCAACCACCTGGAACGAGAACATCCTCGACCCGGCCCACGCGACGCTCCAGGACAGCAACGACCGCTTCCTGGCCAACATCCAGCGCGGCGGTTTGTACTCAGTGGTGCCGCGCATTCCCGGCGGCGAGATCACGCCGGAGAAGCTCATCGCCCTGGGCAAGGTCGCCAAGAAGTACGGCCTCTATACCAAGATCACCGGCGGCCAGCGCATCGACCTCTTCGGTGCGCCGGTCCACCTCCTGCCGGAGATCTGGGCCGAACTGATCGCCGCTGGTTTCGAGAGTGGCCACGCCTACGGCAAGGCCGTGCGGACGGTCAAGAGCTGCGTCGGCTCGACCTGGTGCCGGTACGGCGTCCAGGACTCGGTCGGCTTCGCCGTCCGGGTCGAGCTGCGATACCGCGGGCTCCGGGCCCCGCACAAGCTCAAGGGGGCTGTCTCGGGCTGCATCCGCGAGTGCGCCGAGGCCCAGGGCAAGGACTTCGGGCTGATCGCCACCGAGAAGGGTTACAACCTCTACGTCTGCGGCAACGGCGGCGCCCGGCCGCGGCACGCCGACCTGCTCGCCGCCGACCTCGACGAAGCGACCGCGATCCGGTATCTCGACCGGTTCCTCATGTACTACATCCGCACCGCCGACCGGCTGACCCGGACGTCCGTCTGGCTCGAAAACATGGAGGGCGGGATCGAGTACCTGCGCGACGTGATCGTCAACGACCGGCTCGGCATCGCGGCCGACCTCGAGGCCCAGATGCAGGGGCTCGTCGAGAGCTACCAGTGCGAATGGCAGGCCGTCGTCAACGACCCCGAGAAGCGGCGATTCTTCCAGCAGTTCGCCAACACCGACGAGACGACCACGGGCGTGGAATTCGTGTCGGAGCGAGGCCAGAAGCACCCCGCCGGCTGGCCGTCCGACTTCGTCCCGATCGAGCAGCTCGGGATCAGCCGGCCGGCCGAACGGGTCAACGGATCCCACGAGCTCGGGTCCGAAGCTCGCTGGGTTCGCGTCGGGTCCGTGAGCGACTTCCCTCGCGACGGTGGCCGCGCGATCAAGCACGGCGATGCGGAGATCGCCGTCTTCCGGTTCGATTCCCGCGGCGCGTGGTACGCCAGCCAGAACACCTGCCCGCACCAGCGCGAGGCGATCCTCGCGCGCGGCATTCTCGGCGATCAGCAGGGTATCCCCAAGGTCGCCTGCCCCATGCACAAGAAGACGTTCTCGCTCGAGTCGGGCGAGTGCCTCAGCGGCGAGTCGCTCCGGGTCGAGGTCTTTCCGGTCCGGGTCGAGGGGGACGACGTCTACGTCGAGCTGCCGCCCGCGAAGGAGATGCAACGTCGTGCCCGCACTTCCCGACCTTGCGCCCTGGCCTGTGTCTGAACGGTCCGACCTCAATCTCCCGCACCTCGGAGCCCCGATTCGATGAACCTGAGCGAATTCCGAGATGCCGGCCATGCGCCGACCCTGGTCAGCGCATTCCTGTATTTCTGCGTGAGCTGCATGGTCTGGCTGATCCCCGGCGCACTGGCGAACTCGATCGCGGCCGACTTTGGCCTATCGCAGGCGCAGACGGGCTTGATGGTCGCGGTGCCGCTGCTGGGTGGGGCCGCGCTGCGACTGGTGCTGGGACTGCTGGCCGACCGGATCGGTGCGAGACGGACCGCGACTCTGGGGATGTCGCTGTCGACGCTGCCGCTGCTGCTCGGCTGGTTGTGGGCCGATCACTTCACGGCCATGCTGCTGGTCGGCCTGCTGCTGGGCGTGGCGGGGGCGAGCTTCGCCGCGGCGCTGCCGCTGGCGGGCCGCTGGTATCCGCCGCGTTTTCAGGGGCTGGTGATGGGGATCGCCGGCGCCGGCAACGGCGGTACGGCGCTGGCCACGTTCTTCGGTCCGTGGCTGGCCGCGACCTGGGGCTGGCATGCCGTGTTCGGCCTGGCGCTGATCCCGCTGCTGGCAGCTCTCGCCGTGTTCCTCGTCTTCGCCAAGGACAGTCCCGACCAGCCGCCGCCGCGGTCCTTGTCCGACTATGCCTCCGTGCTCAAGCTCGGCGATACCTGGTGGTTCTGCTTCTTCTACGCGATCACCTTCGGCGGGTTCGTCGGGCTGGCGAGTTTCCTCAACGTCTTCTTCCTCAGCCAGTACGGGCTCTCGAAGGTCGGGGCGGGCCGCTTCGCGACATTCTGCGTGATCGCCGGCTCGATGCTGCGGCCGCTGGGCGGTCATCTCGCCGACCGGTTCGGGGGCATCCGCGTGCTGACCGGACTCTACCTGGTCGTGGGCGCCACGATGCTCGGCATGGCGGCCCTGCCGTCGCTGTTCGTCGGGACGGCCTTGTTATTCGCGGCCATGACGGCGCTGGGGATGGGCAACGGTTGCATGTTCCAGATCGTTCCGCAGCGGTTCCCCAGGGAGATCGGTGTGGTGACCGGGATCGTCGGGGCCGCGGGCGGGGTCGGTGGCTTCGCGCTGCCGATCGTCCTGGGCGTCTGGAAGCAGACGACCGGCAGCTTCGGTGGGGGCTTTCTCGCCTTCGCGCTGGCCGGAGGGTTCGCCGGAGCGCTGACGCTGGCTTACGTGAGCCGGGGCTGGCAGGGTATCTTCTTGGGAGAGGGCGGGCGGGCTGTGGAAGCCGCTCACGTGCCGCCCTCGGTCCTGGCCGAGGCCGAGGCCGTCGCTTGAGCCTCATCGGCGAGGAGCCGAAGTCGAGTCGAGTCGAGCGAGCGGTCCGTCCCCGCGAAATCAGCAATGGGGAAAGACCCTCGGCGGACGGAGCCGCCTCCTACAAGAGGACGCTTCCGGTCCCTGTAGGAGCCAGCTTTGTCCGGCGACTTCCCGCTTCGCTTTCCCCTTTGCGTGGGGTTATGGAGCTGAGTTTCTCGATCATGAGCACTGACTCGTCGACACCGTTCGACGGCCTGCGCGTGGCGATCTTCGAGGCCCGCATGGCGGGCACTCTGGCCGACATGGTGGCCCGACAAGGAGGGGTCCCCATCGTAGCTCCCGCACTCCGGGAAGTCCCCTTCGAGGACAACCCGGGCGCCGTGGCGTTCGCCGACAATCTCGGCGCGGGTCGCTTCGACGTCGTGATCTTCGAGACCGGCGTGGGCGTGCGGTATCTCGCCGAATTGCTGGCCTCTCGACTTCCTCGAGCGGGATGGGCCGAGGCATTGAGCAAGACCAAGGTGGTCGCCCGCGGGCCCAAGCCGGCCGCGGCACTCCGCGAGCTGGGTGTCTCGATCGACCTCCACGTTCCCGAGCCGAACACGTGGCGCGAGACCCTCGCGCTGCTCGACGCCCGGCTCCCGGTCGCGGGCCTGCGGGTCGCGGTCCAGGAGTACGGTCAGCCGCTCCCCGAGTTGACCGAGGGCCTGGAACGTCGAGGCGCCGTGGTGACGTGCGTCCCGGTCTACCGCTGGGCGTTACCGGAGGACACCGGCCCTCTTCGCGCCGCCTTGACGGCGATCGCCGAACGCCGCATGGGCGCCGCCCTGTTCACGTCGGCCCAGCAGGTCGAGCACGTGCACCAGGTCGCGGCGGCTGCGGGGATCGAAGACGGCGTGCGCGCCGCCCTCGCAGACCACGTCGTGGTCGGCTCGATCGGGCCGACGACGTCGGCCGCTCTCCGCGCGCACGGCTTACCGGTCGACATCGAGCCGGAGCACCCCAAGTCGGGCCATCTCGTCGCCGCGGTCGCGGCCTCCTGGCGGTCCATCGCCAAGGCGGGCATCGGGAAGCCACCAAACCCGCGATCATCGCCGTAGGACATCGTGATTCCCCTCGCAACTGGCGCCGATGGGCCGTCTCCGGTTAATGCGATCGTGGCGAGTTTGTCGATAAAAGCGTGCCTGTCCATCCGGTTGCGCACGCGCTCCACCGGCCCGACAGGCCAGCGAGGGTGTCGAGGCGACTCGCCCGCGCCGACCCCTCGGTCTTGTGCGTGGACCGCGCTGTGGGAGCGCGTTCCACCCAATCGTTGAGCACTTGAGGAAGAAAGCGGTCCGTTCCTCGAAACGGTTCGGCCCGCGGGATTTCGGAGCTGGAGGCTGCATACTCTCCCGTGCAGTCGGAACCTCATGCATTGATCCGGAGATACGGCGGTGATGCCCATGGAGCGAGGGTCGCGCGTGGCGGAGTTGTCTCGAGCAAGGAACGCTCGGGTTGCAGACCGCTGATACGCGGCCACGGCGCCATCAAGGGAATCCTCCCCGGCGGAGTTCACGCGCTGGTGCGTTGCGCTCGTGGAAGACCCCTGCTGTCAGGATGCGCGCAACCCCTCGGTTGAGCCCTCTCGGGGATCGGCGCCGGCACTCGCTCCGGTTGGTGGAGTTCCAGGTTTTCCGCCAGAGATTCCTCTGCGGGAAAGGGAGGGTTGAGCGATGCCGTGTGTTCCCGCGCGGAAGAGGATTCCGCTCTCGCAGGCCGGGCTGGTTGCCCTTTTCCTGGCCGGCGTGGCGCCGACGATGACTCGAGCTCAAGGGGTCGTCCCTTCCACCCCTTCCGCCCCGGTCCTGGACCCGGCGCCGCGCCCGGTCGTCGTCCCCGCGATGGGGAACGATTCCGGGGAATCCGAGCCGGCTGTCTCCGCGGTGCCCGGTCCGCCGGGATACGTCCAGGAGGCGCCACCCGCCCGGGTCGTGATGGGACCGATCGACGTGATCGGCGAGTCGATCTTCGGCGAAGCGTCCGTGGACGAGTGGCAGCCGCTCAGCCTCTCGACGTTCTTCAGCCAGGGCTGGGACCAGCCGTACGTCAAGTCGCCGGAGGGGACCAAGGGGGCCCCCAAGCAGAACTGGTTCGGCGCCGCCGACGGCATCTTCGTGCGGCTCAACTCGCTCAATTTCTTCTACACAAACGGCATGACGACCAACAACGGATTGTTGCTGACTCCCATCTCCTGGTCGCCCGTGAAGCCGAAGACCAGCGGAAATGAATACTGGGCGTCGTATAACCTCTATCTGCCGCTGAACCAGCGCTTGGAGCTGCTGGTCGTGGTCCCGTTCATCGCCTCCAACCCCACGAGCCCCACGGGTCACTATGTCGGCAATTTCGGCGACCTGACGTTTTCCGAGCGGTTCCGCCTGATCGAGCAGAGGGACTTCGCGATGCAGGCCTTGCTGACGGAACGGACTCCCACCGGCCAGACGGTCAACGGCAACGACATCAACTTCATCGTCCCGTCCCTGGAGTTCTGGTGGAACTTCGCCCCGAGGTGGGTGGTGCGCGGGTCGACCGGGATCAACATCGACACCGGGCGCCACTCGGCCACCAGCACGTATTTCAACAACCTGGCGATGGGCCGCTATCTCACAACGAAGGACGCGCGCGTCTTCAAGGAGTTGGTCGCCCACGTCGCGGTCTCGACCCTATCGGATGTCCTGGGCCGCAAGGACTACATCACCGACGTCTACATCGCGCCGGGCTTCCGGTTCGGGCTGGACCGGGACCAGAAATGGTACGCACTCGCCGCCGCCCAGTTCCCCGTCAGCGGGCCCCATCCCTACGCGTGGCAGCCGATGTTCTCCCTGGTGCGTAACTATTGATCGGCCCCGTGTGTCACCCAACTCATCAGAGTGGGAGCGAGCGCTTAAGTCATTGGAGTTTAATGGTTTAGGAGTATGCCCGGCAGGATTTGAACCTGCAACCTTTAGCTCCGGAGGCTAACGCTCTATCCAATTGAGCTACGGGCACTTAGGTCGAGTCACGGCCGAACCGGCGGCAACGGCACCTGTTCGGACGGACATCGGGTTATCTTGGCCACACTCCCTTATTGTGACAACAGGTCGAGTCGCATTCAAGGGGCTTCCCATGGGGAGTTCGACCACAGCACGGCGATGGCTCCTACCGTGGCGTGGATTGCAGCCTTGGTTCGATGTCCTCCTCGATGCGCGCGGGGTCGACCCGATGCAGCTCCCAGGTCTCCTCGTGTTCGACCGAGCGGCCGAAGTTGATCCTCGTACTCCTTGAAGACGTTCCGTCCCCCCTTGAGCCGGTCGCAGATGATCCGTGGGCCGACCTCCAGCGTGGCGATCAGCATGACGTCGCCGTTGCTGAGCTGGACGTTCCGCTTCCCACCACGATACTCGACCTGCTCGACCCGGACCGGGCCCCCGATTGCCACCGCGGTTGCCGCCATCACGGCGATTCTCACCAGAGCGAAGGTCCGGACCAACTTCGGCGACAAGACGAGGTTCTGCGTCGCTGGGGTCATCCGTTGGAGCGTCGAGGAGGGTGGTTGGGGCCGCGACGGTCTGGGGCTGCACGCGGTACCATACCGAGGCGACGGTTGTTGCGGAAGCGGGTGGCGAGCTGGAATTGAAGGATGCTGCTCAAGATCGTGCGGCCAAGCCTCCGCCGCGCTGGCCGGTCCTCGTCGAATTCGATAGAATGGAAGTTGAATCCGAGCGAGCCAGATGGTTTGTGCTCCGTTTGATGCCGAGGAGAAACGCATGAGTCTCGCGATCGCCGAGCCGCTCGAACACGTCGAGCTGGAGCCAGGGCGGGTTTATCCTGCCCAAGAGCCAGCTTTCCGGTCTCCCGGAGAGGATCGCGGACCCAAGGCAGCTCCACACAGCGGAGTGAGACCTACTCACGGCCCTGTGTCAGCAGGGCCAGCGCAGCGCGCGGCTGCTCTGCCCCTTTCGCCAACACCTCGCCAAGCACTTCGCCGAAATGTTCAGCCGGATTGGACTCCCCGAGCCGTATGAGACGGATTAACTCGGTGAGCTGAGATCAAGAAGAGGGTTTCCGGCATCGACCGGCCAGACGTGGAGTCCCATGAACGATCCGACGAAGCGCCCGCTCGTGGGCCTGACAATGGGAGACGTGGCGGGCATCGGTCCCGAGGTCATCGTTCGCGGCTGGCTCGATCCGCGTCTGCATGCGTGGGCCCGGCCGATCGTCATCGGTGATCCGGCCGTTCTGGAGCGCGCCGCGAAGCTGGTGGCCGGCGGCGACGCGGTCCGCATCCAGGTCGTCGCCGCACCGGAGGAGGCAGTCCCGTCTCGATCGACCATCCCCTGTATGCCGGTCGGGCGCGTTGGCGAGGATCTCACCGGCGTCGTGCCGGGGACAATCGACGCGCGGGCCGGCCGCGCCGCGTTCGCCTTCCTGACGACAGCCATCGATCTGGCCCTGGCCCGTCGCATCGACGCGATCACGACCCTCCCGTTGAACAAGCAGGCTCTGCACCAGGCCGGCGTCAAGCATCCCGGTCACACCGAGATCCTCGCCGAACGTTGCGGCGCGGCCGACCACGCGATGCTGCTCTACCTCGAGACCAATCGATCCGGACCGAGCGAACCCACGACTGAGCCGGAGCGGCGGAGCCCGGGCCTGGGCGTCGTCCACGTGACGCTGCACGTTGCCTTGCGACGGGTGTTCGACCTGCTGAGCCGGGAGTCGATCCTGTCGAAGATCCGCCTGGCCGACCAGGCGCTGCGGCCTTTGACCGGCGGGTCGCCCCCGCGGATCGCCGTGGCTGCGCTCAACCCGCACGCCGGCGAGGATGGCCTCTTCGGCGACGAGGAGCAAACGATGATCGGCCCCGCCGTCCGCGCTGCCCGCGCCGAAGGACTCGACGCGGTCGGCCCGCTCCCCAACGACACCCTCTTCCACCACGCCCTGGCCGGCGCTTATGACGCCGTGGTGGCCATGTACCACGACCAGGGCCATATCGCGCTGAAGACCGTCGGCTTCCATCGGGCCGTGAATGTGACCCTCGGCCTGCCGATCGTCCGGACCAGCGTGGCGCACGGCACCGCCTTCGACATCGCCGGGACGGGCCGCGCCGACGCCTCCAGCCTGATCGCGGCGGTGCGGGTCGCCGCGTCCTTCAGCGGAGGCAGGTGGCTGCCGTAGAAGACCACGGTCTGGTCGAGCAGCGCCGAGCCGGCTTCGTGGGTGTCCTTCATCTTGCCGAGGAGCCGTCATGCCGCTGCGCGGCACCCCGTCCGATGAAAACAGAGCCGCCGCGCGGTAAGCTCGGGGCGTCCCCACGGTGGTCCGAGGCCGAGTTGTGTTTGGT
>JAJPJC010000496.1 GCA_021324445.1 Isosphaeraceae bacterium | reverse complement strand
TGACATGGTGAGGCTCTTGCCAGCCTTCCAGGAGTGCTCCACCCCCAGCAGCGTCATGGTGATTGGGTCTTCACCCAGTTCCTCGGCGTCCGGGTAGCCGAACCCGGAGATCGCCAAGAGCTTGTGCAGGCCCGTGAGCCCGTTGAAGATGTACTTCCGGAGCCAGAATAGCTGGCAGCGCCACTTGGGCCAGAGGGCATCCTTCGCGCTATTGACCCCGGCGACGCCGCCGACGAAGGTCGACAAGCCCGCGAACCCGCCCCCCATCAGGGAGATGATGACCCCGACGACCGCAAAGAAGATGCCACAGACCGCGCTCAAGCCATCCACGTCCCCGTTGGGGTTCGCGTCGGGTGGTGGGGTGGGATTGCCGGTCTCGGGATCCTTCTGGAACGGGTCGAGTTCCTGCGGTGAGTCGCCGCAGTTGTCGGGCGGCTGCATGGGCTCGACGAGGTTGCAGCCCACCACGTCGCCGCTGGTCATGAACCAGAGGACCAGCCAGGTCAGCACGCACGCGCCATTGAGCCCGTCCGGGGTGATCCCGCCACCGGGCGGCGGCGGGCCGTACACCGCCGTGAAGCATTCGACCCAATACTTGCCGAAGCCCGGCGGCAGCACGTCCGTGGGCAAGGGCTTGCGGACCTTGATCCAGGTCATGAGGTCAAGCGGGTCGAGCGGGTGCTTGCCTGGATCGATGAGCTGGTCCTGGAGATTGGCCTCGCACAGATCAGGCCAGCTCGCGTAAGGCGGCGTGGGGTCGTCGCCCATCATCGAAGCGCCCGTCTGGTAAAAGCCATGGACCCAGGCATCGACGTAATTACGAACGAATCGCTGGCGCGACCACTGCGTCCGCGACGGCCCGCCGGCCGCCGAGTTGAGGAACGGGCTGGCGCAGACGTGCGCGGTGTAGCCGACGAGCCAGCCGTAGGCGTAGGCCAACTGCTCGTCACCCGTCGCCTTGTCGATCAGCGTCTTGGCGAACTGCCCGGTCTTCTTCCAGTGGATCAGGTCGCGGATCGTCCAAGTCTCCGGGCCGGGCACCGGGTCTCCCGGCGACTTAGTGTCGACGTTGGGCCGGAGACCGTTGCCGATCATCTCGGCGATGTTCTTCGCTTCGTCTTGGATCCCCTGGATCATGGCCATGAAGTTGTCGGCCTTTTCCTTGATCTGCTGGTCCTCCCCGTCATCCTGGAGCTTCTGGAGGGCATCCCAGTCCTCTTTGTCGGCGATGTTCTGGAGTTTGTCCACAATCTCCCTCAGGTCCTTGAGGGTGGCGAAGAGACCCTGCTCGCCGCCTACGAACGTGAACAGGGTCTTCCAGACGCCAGCGTAAGTCTCCGGCATGGGCTCGCCCGGCCCCGGGGGTTCCGATGGCAAGAAATCGGCCAGCGCCGGACCGATCACGCCGAGGCGGGCCATTTGGATATGATCCTCCATCTTCTGAGCAATCGCATGGAGGGGGGCGCCCGCTGCGGGCTTCTTCAGCTCGGCGATGACGAGTCCGAGGATCTCGAATTTCGTCGCGATTCTAGGCATGGGTCCCACCGCTTTCGGACCAAACGGCGCGATCGGAGAACAATCCGATGAAGGCCGGATCTACGATGCCTCATCGCCCCGTGTTCACTAATCCGGAGACTCCACCCGCGGTCTCTTCCAATCTCCATGAGAATCTGACATTTGTAAGAAGCTTGTTGCGGCTGTGGTGGCTGCTCTTCTCCGAAACGGTCCGCTGGAGCTGGTCCAAGAAGGGCACAATCCCCCGAACTTGACGATCGTGTTCTATGCCAACCCTCATGAATTGGGGGCCGGATCCGTCGCTAATCATCGAGCAGACAGAGTCGTCAGCACGACCCCATCGGAATAGCGTGCAACCCGTTTGGCTGCGCGCCTATCGAACTCACGCTGCTGCCAGGAGTTGGATGGGAAGTCTGCTCCAATCTACACGACCTCGCCATGGCTCAGCTCCTGACTCCGTCGCGCTTGGCTTCGCCATATGAACTCCTCGCAGTCACCATCGACATCGAAGCAGCGCGGCCGGAGCACCGCCTCGGCCCGAAGGGGGCAGGAGCCAGTTCCGGAGAGGGCCGAGGGGTCGGGAGCCAATTCCGGTCTTCAACCGTCGCAGAGGATGCTGGGCGGACGAGGGGAATATCACCCGAGCATCCGCCGTCGAGACCCGCGCCCGGCTGAGCATGTCTGCGAAGAAGCTGTGTGCGTCCTGATCGCCCGGTGAGCGGCGGCCGAAGGTGGCGCGGACGGTGCCGGGGTTGGACCGCCACAGACTCTCGGGGGACCGAGTGGTACCGTGGAATACTCCCTATCTGGACGCTGCGTTGGCATGCGCCCTGGAGATGACGCGCCAGAATTTGGCTTTCGCCGGCCGCGCATGGGCCCGGCACTGCACGACGCGCCATCCGACAGGTCCAGCGGCTGGGGCCGCCAACGGTTCGCCGAACGCACCTCCTTTCGACGAACTCTGTAGGGGTCCGACAGCCAGGGGATTTCACGTCGCCGGAGAGGCCGCCAGATCTTGCGGCCCAGCCCGATCTCCCTCTACTCATCCATCGCCAACCCGCCCCAAAGAATGCCAACCCGGTGCGGATTTATTCCGCAGTGGCCCGTGGGGGATTGGCCATGCATGCGCCCGCGCGTTAGAATCCCCGCCGAGCCATCCCGCGGTGCATGCGGGGGGAGCCCGTCGGAGGCTACTCATGTCGGACGAAGCCGAGCGATCGGTCACCCGTTGGATCGCGTCGCTGAAGGCGGGCGACCGCGATGCGGCCCAGAAGCTCTGGGAGCGCTACTTCGAGGACCTCGTCCGGCTGGCGCGCGCCCGGCTCCGCGGGGTCAGCCGGGCCGCGGCCGACGAGGAGGACGCCGCCCTCAGCGCCTTCGACAGCTTCTGCCGCGGCGCGGCGCGCAACCGCTATCCCCGGCTCGACGACCGCGACGACCTGTGGCGGCTGCTGGTCGTCATCACCGAGCGCAAGGCGCTGGACCAGGCCCGGCGGCTGGGGCGACTCAAGCGGGGGGGCGGGAGGATCGTTGGCACGTCCGAGTTGGCCGACGGCGATCTCAAGGGTGGGGGCGTTGCGGGCGTCGCTGCGCCCGAGCCGACCCCCGAGTTCGCCGCGATGGTGGCCGACGAGTGCCGCGACCTGCTCGGGCGGCTCCGCGATGACTCGCTGCGCGACGTCGCCCGGCTGCGGATGGAGGGCTATACCAACGAGGAGATCGCCGACCGGCTCGGGTGCAGCTTGCGGAGCGTCGCGCGGAAGGTCGAATTGGTCCGCAGGACCTGGCTCGGCGAAGGGAGATCGGGTCATGAGCGACGAGACGACCGACCCGAGGGAGCTGCCGCTGGACGTCCTCGATCGGATTGACCGGGCCTGCGACCGGTTCGAGGCGACCTGGGAGGCCGGGGGCCGGCCTCAGCTCGAGGAGTACCTCGGTGCGGTCGCCGCCGAACACCGCGCGGCCCTGCTGCGCGACCTGCTGGCCGCGGAGATCGATGCTCGCCGCCGCCGCGGCGAGC
>JAJPJC010000088.1 GCA_021324445.1 Isosphaeraceae bacterium | reverse complement strand
TAGGGTGGGTGCAACTCACCAACGGAAGACCTTGGCAGCCTTGATGATCGGTGGGTTTCACCCACCCTACGACAGCGATTTCCAACCCTTCCGGGACAGACTCTCAGGCGAAAGCCTGACCTACGTTCTGGCCGGGGTGACGATGCGAGGACGCGCGAATGGCGCTCTTTGATACGGATTTCCTCAAGAAGCTGGAATACCTCTCGCTCGTGTCGCGCCGGGTCTTTCGCGGCCAGCTCCTGGCCCAGCGGCGGACCATGCAGCTCGGGGGCGGGATCGAGTTCGCCGACCATCGCGAATACACCCCCGGCGACGACTTCCGCTATCTGGACTGGAACGTGTTCGCCCGGCATGATGAGCTGCTGCTGAAGCGGTTCCAGGAAGAGGAAGACCTGCACGTCTACCTGCTGCTCGACTGTTCGCGGAGCATGGCCTTCGGCGATCCGCCCAAGTTCGACTATGCCCGCCAGGTCGCGGCGGCGCTGGGCTACATCGCGCTGGCCGACCTGGACCGGGTGGCGGTGGTGGCCTTGGCCGGGGACATCGTCGCGGACTTCCCCCTGACGCGGGGCAAGGCGCGGATCCTGGCCCTGCTCAAGTTCCTCGAAGGGCTCGAGCCGCAGGGGAGCGTCACCGACCTGTCCCGGGTCGCGCGCAACTTCGTCCACCGCGGCCAGCGCCGGGGCCTGGCGGTGGTCCTGAGCGACCTGTTCGACCCGAAGGGCTTCCAGGGCGGTCTGGACCTGCTGCGGCATCACCGCCATGAGCCCCACGTCGTGCAGATCGTCGACCGCCGCGAGGCCGAGCCCGCCATCAAGGGGGACGTCGAGCTGCTCGACGTCGAGTCGGCCGCGGTCCGCAAGGTCACGATCACCGAGCGGAACCTCCGGCAATATCGCCGGATCTTCCAGGAGTTCCTCGAGTCGGTCCGGCACTATTGCCACAGCCACGGGATCGGCGGCACCCTCGCGATGACCGAGGTCCCCTTCGATGAGCTGCTCCTGCGGATGATGCGGGCGGCGGGAGCGCTGGAATGAACCTCGTCCACCCGACCGCGATGGTGCTGGCCGGCCTGGCCGTCCCGATCGTGATCTTTTACATCCTGAAGATCCGGCTGCGGCGGGTTCCGGTCTCGACGCTGCTGTTCTGGGAGCAGATTTTCGAGGAGAAGAAGCCCCGGTCGCTCTGGCAGCGGCTGCGCCACCTGATCTCGCTGCTCTTGCAGTTGGCCTTCCTGGCGCTGTTGGTCTTCGCCCTGGCCGACCCGATCTTCCGATGGCAGCAGGCGCGGGCGCGGCGGATCGTGCTGGTGGTGGACAACTCGGCGAGCATGAACGCCGTGGACGTGCGGCCCAGCCGGCTGCACGCGGCCCAGGCCGAGGGCCGCCGGATCATCGACGGACTGCGCCTCGGCGACGAGCTGGCGATCGTCAGCGCCGGCGCCGAGCCGCGGGTCGCCTGCGGCCTCACCGACCATCCGCGGACCCTCCACCAGGCGCTCGAGGCGATCACCCCCACCGACGGGCCGACCCGGGTGGTCGAGGCGGTCGCCCTGGCACGCCGGCTGCTCTCGGGCTCGGAGAAGCGGCGGCGGGCCGTGGTGCTCACCGACGGCGGTTTCGATGGGGTCGCCGAGCTGGCCCGCCAGGACGATATCGACCTGATCGGGCTGGGCAAGAAAACCGGCAACATCGGCATCACCCGCCTCCAGGCGCGGCGGAGCCTGCTCGATCCGATCGGCTACGAGATCCTCGTCGAGGTCGCCAATGCCTCGGACGAACCGGCTGCGTTCCGGCTCGAGCTCGACCTGGAGGATGACCCGATCGACGTGGTCCCCTTGAACCTCCAGCCCGGCGAGCGCATCGTCCAGGTCTTCGAGAAGACCTCCGCGGAGGGGGGCCGGCTCCGCGCGCGCATTGACCGCCCCGACGACCTGTCCGCCGACAATACCGCCTGGGCCATCCTCCCCAGTCGATCGCCCCGCAAGGTCACGCTCCTCACCCACGGCAACGTCTTCCTCGAGAAAGTCTTCGAGGCGATTCCCCTGGTCGACCTGAAGGTCATCAAGCTTCAGGACGGCCAGCCGGTCCCGGTCCCGCCGGTCATCGCGGCGACCAGCCCGGAGGGGCTGCCGGTCGTCGTGTATCATCGGACGGTCCCCGAGACGCTCCCGTCGGGCCACGTGCTCTTCATCGAGCCGATGCGCTCCGGCCCCTTGTGGGACGCGGGCGAGGCGCTGCACAACCCGGTCGTCGCCAGGCAGGATCCGGAATCGCCGCTGATGGCCCACATCCGGCTGGACCACGTGCTGATGCCCGAGGCGCGGAAGCTCGCGCTGAAGGCGCCGGCGCGCGTGCTGGCCGAGTCGGCCGGCGGGGATCCGCTCTATGCCGTGCTGGACCGGCCGGAGGGGCAAAGCCAGGAGAAGGTCGCCGTGCTCACGGTCGACCTGGACAAGAGCGACCTGCCGTTGCAGACCGCCTTCCCGATCATGATGGCCAACCTGCTCAGTTGGTTCGGGGGCACCAAGGGCGAGCTCCGCGAATCGTTGCCGGCCGGCGCTGTCGCCGAGGTCGAGCTGCCGCCCGAGAAGTCCCCGGGAAGGGAGCGCGTCCTCCGCAGTCCCGACGGCCGCGAACAGCCGATCGTGGTGCCCGCAGGCTCGACCAGGGTCACCGTCGGCCCGCTGGACCGCACCGGCGTCTGGAGCGTGGTCCAGAAATCCGCCGGCTCCGCTGCGAGCAAGGACCAGCTCACCAAGGCCAACGACCGTGGCGGCGTCCTCCTGGAGCTGGCCTGCAACCTGGCCGACCGCCGCGAGAGCGACCTGCGCCCCGCCGAGGGAATCCCCGAGCGGCCGGCCGGCCTGGCGGCCGGCTGGGCCGTCCGGCCGATCTGGTATTATTTGCTGGCCTCGGCCTGGATGTTGACCTGCTGGGAGTGGTTCCTCTATCAGCGAAGGTGGATCGACTGATGAGCATGATCTCCTGGCCATTCCCGATCCAGCTCGAGCTGAGCCGTCCCTGGTGGCTGCTGGGCCTGGCCGTCCTGCCGGGCCTGGTGTATTACTTTTCCCGCTCCCTGGTGGACCTCGTCCGCTGGCAGCGGCTGTTGTCCCTGGGCCTGCGCGGCGCGATCGTGATCCTGCTCATCTTGTGCCTGGCGGGCCTGAGCCTCGTGCGCCCGACGCGCGACCTGTTCGTCGTCTTCGCGGCGGACCGCAGCGCGAGCGTGGGCGAGCAGGGGAATCAGGCCATTGCTGCCTATCTCGCCAAGGCCGTTCCTCACCCGCGTGATCGTACAATCGGCGTCAGAGTATTCCGAAAGTAGGTCAGGCTTTAGAGTCTGTTCCTGAAGCCCCCGCAGGGGGCGGACGAGCGTAGCCAGGGGCGTCAGCCCCTGGGGAACCGCCCAGCCACCCCACCCACCCCTTCCTGTGGGACATCCGCCGCAACCGCGGGCAAAGCCCGCGGTTGCGGCGGCGGATCGGATGGATTTGGGGACGAGGGGTCCTGGTCCCGAGGCCCAGGGGCTGCCGCCCCTGGCCACGTCCGATCGCCCCTCCGGGGCTTACGATACAGACTCTGAGCCTGACAGGGTTCCGGAAAGTCGCAGCCCGAGCTGGTTCCATGTCAGGCTAAAGCCTGACCTATGCGAGGGAGAATGCCATGGGCGAGCGGATCGTGACGCGGCTCGAGCCGGTGCGGCGGCGGCAATTGGGTCTGGACGTCCTGCGCCTCGCGGCGGTCGGACTGCTGGCCGGTTCCCTGCTGGGGATCGGGCTGGGCGTCCTGCGCTGGGAGAACGCGATCTCGAATCGCGCGGCGGTCTGGATGTGCGGGGTGCTCGTGGTCGGCGGGCCGGTGCTGGCTGCGCTCTTCGGGCTGGTGCGCGGCCGTTCCGCGCGCAGCGCGGCCGCCGCGGTCGATGCCCACTATGATCTCAAGGACCGGGCGGTCTCCGCCGTCGAGTTCCTCGGGCGCGGCCGGTCCACGCCGGTCCATGCCCTCCAGCTTGCCGACGCCGAGCAGCACCTGCTGGGGCTCGACCCGCGCCGCGTGGTGCCGTTCCGGGTCCCGGCCGCCGTGCCCTGCGCCGTGGCCGCGCTGGCGATGGCGCTGGGCCTGTTGTTCTGGCCCAGGCCGGCCGCCGTCCAGGCCAAGACGCCCGAGCCGCTGGAATCGGTCCTCGACGCCGCCGACGAGGCCGAGGAGATCGTCGAGGACATCCAGCAAGCCGCCCGGAAAGAGAAGGATCCCCAGCTCAAGGAGCTGGTCCAGAAGCTCACCGAAACCATCGAGCAGATGAAGCAGCCGGGGGTCGATGTCAAGGAGGCCCTCGCCAAGCTCTCGGAGATGCAGGCGGCCATCGCCGCCCAGCAGGCCGAGTTCAACGTCGGACTGGTCGACACCCAGATGCAGGCCCTCGGCGAAGCCCTCGCCTCGACCCAGGCGCTCGACGGGGCCGGCCAGTCCCTCCAGCTCGGCAAGTACGACAAGGCCGCCGACCAGCTCGAACAGGCCGATCCCAAGTTCGACCGCAAGGAAGCCAAGACGCTCAAGGAGAAACTCGCCCGGGCCGCCCAGCAGATGGAAGAGGCCGGGCTGGCCGAGCTGAGCACCGCCACGACCCAGCTCCCCGAATCGCTCGACGACGAGGGCACCTGCCAGGGCGCCCTCAAGAAGCTGGGCAACCTGGCCCGCAGCCAGGGGAGCCGCAAGCGGATCGCCGACCTGCTCACGATGCAGACCCGGAACCTCTCGGAATGCAAGGGCAACTGCCAGAAGAACGGCGGGGCCAAGATCCGCTTGCGGAAGAAGTCGGACACCCCCAAGAGCACCTGGGGTCGCACCATCAGCGGCAACATCGACGGCGACAAGACCGCGCTGGATTCGACCCGCAAACGCGAGCAGGTCCAGGGCCAGATGGGTGAGGGCGACGCCGAGACGGAAACGACCCACATGCCCGAAGGCCGGCAGACCGCCGCGCGGAGCTATCGCGAGCAATACCAGAAATACCGCCGCATGACCGAAGCCGCGCTCAATTCCGAGCCGATCCCCCTGGGCCACCGCCAGACGATCCGAAAATACTTTGAGCTGATCCGGCCCCAGGGGGACGAGGCGGAGAAGGCCGCTCCGGGACCCGATCGCAAGTAAGTAGGGGTCTTAGCCAGGGGCGAGCCTCTCCCTCCAGCGGCGGTGTGTCTCGGGGTAGATCTTGGCGAGCAGAGCTTCCACACCGTCTCGGAGCCGGGGGAATTCGGCCGTGGCAATCGGCCACTGCAGAGAAAAGTAGCCGTGGATGACACGGTTGCGAAACCCGCGGATCTCCGGCCACGGGATCTCGGGCAGTTCGGCCGTGAGATCCGCTGGCAGCTTGGTCGACGCTTCGCCGACGATCATCAGGTTCCAGAGCACCGCATCGCGCTTCTCGGACTGGCCGACAAACCCATCGAACGAGACACCTTGAAGCGAGCGAGCGACGGCGTCGGCCGCGTCGAGGACATCGACCAGGTAGCGATCAGCGGCTCGTTGCGACATAGATCGGCTCTGCCTCGGCGAGGACTCGGTCGCGGATGACCCACTTGAGCAGGGGCTTGGGCACGAGATCGATGCGACGTCCCAAGAGATCGGACAATTCCGTCTCCGGTCCGGTCAATTTCCCCATCCATGGCCCGTGGTCGTCGTCCTTGAAGACGACCAGGAAATCGACGTCGCTTTCCGGGCCGAAGTCGTCGCGCAGCACCGAGCCGAAGACGGACAATTCCTCGACGTGGTATCTCTCACAGAGCGCGGCGATCGCCTCCATCGGCAGCGTGATGTGGGACCGAATCGCCAGCGTCCTGATGCTCATAGCGCGGCCTCCCAGGGAGCGGCCGCGGCCGTCGACCCGATCGCGGCTCGAATCAACCCTACCTCATCATCATACGGATCGCTCACTTCCGGGAAAGCCCAGTGCCCTCGGAGAGCGCGGCGGAGGTCTCACGGCTTGCGTTTCGATCGGCAGCCTGGCATCCTCAGATCGACGAGGCGCGGATCACCCCCTGGAGCGAGATGTCTTCGGATCCGTTAAGATAGAAAATGGGGAAAGCTGGGGATCGCTTAGAGTCTGTTCCGGAAGCCCCCGAAGGGGGGCGGAAGAACGTAGCCAGGGGCGTCAGCCCCTGGGGAACAGCCGAGCGACCCACCCCACCCCTTCGTGTGGACCT
>JAJPJC010000281.1 GCA_021324445.1 Isosphaeraceae bacterium | reverse complement strand
GGGCTGGAATCCGGCGGCAGCGAGGCGGTCGAAGCCGTCGCGCGGCGTCGCCGCGGGATCGGGCTGCGCGCCGGGGAAACAGGGCCCTAAAATGGGAAAGAGTCGAACTAAGGCGTCATTTCGGTCTTCTTGGCCCGGAAGGCCGCTTCGAGCAGGGTGGCGGTCGCCTCGGCCGGGAAGCCCTCGACGACGGCGACATCCAGGCCGCGCCGCTGGACGACGTAGAGGAATTCGCCCACGTTACGCCAGAGCGTATCGGGAGTGCGCCTGGGTGGTTTCGAGACCTTGCCCAGCTTCGCGGTCTGGGCGGCGATGTAGGCGGTGGTGAACTCGCGCGCGTCGTTCTCGCTGTCCCAGGTCGACAGCCAGACCAGGCCGAGGCGGTCCTTCGGGCCCTCGAAGACGGCGTAGCGATCGCCGTCCCAGCCGGCGGCGGCCGACTTGCCACCGTGCTTGCGCAGCAGCACGGCCAGTTGCATCTCGCCCAGGACGTTGCGCCCCAGCTCCGTCCAGCCCGGGATCGGCCTGAGCACGCCCAGGTCGATCACCATGGGCCGATCCGGCCGCGCCCGGTACTTCTCGGGATGGAGGATCTGCTCGGTCGACATCGGCAGTTCCTGATAGGCCTGGTCGATCGCCTTCCAGCCGCCGTCGTTGGCCAGCTTGGCGCAGAAGATGAGGCCCTTGAGGTAAGGGAACAGCATCGATTCCGAGACGATCGGCGGGGATTGGCGCAAGGTCTTGCCACCCCCCAGGAACGGCAGGAAGGGCGCCAGCAGGCTGAAGGTCCAGTCCAGGCTCTCGGCAGGGAGCTTCACAACCTGCGAACCATCCCAGTCGTCCATGCTCGCCCCGATCATGGCCAGGGTCGCCTCGCCCTCGATCAGGGCCGAGAGGGCCAGGGAGCGGTCATCATCCTTCTTGACCGCTTTCTCCAGGGCGTCGAGGTCGTAGTGTTGATCGGCCAGGGCGTGCGTCAGCTCGTGGGCGATCACCGTCTTGTTCTCGTCCGGATCGAAGTCCGTCTTGCGGCCGAAGAGGCGTTCCAGCAAGCCGGGCTTGGGCTTCTTCTCGGCCTTGGGCTCTTCGATCAGGTGCATCGTCTTGGTCTTGGGGTCGTAGAAGGCGGCGACCTCCTCGGAGTACACCTGCGCCAGGGCCTCCTTGAGGTTGAAGTCGCGCGGCAGCAGGCCAAACGCCTTCAGAGCCATCTCGTTGGCGCGGAACTCGGCCGGCGTCATGTCCTCGTCGAGCTCCTTCAGGAGCAGGGCCTTCAGGTGCTCGCGCTTGGTCACGTCGCGTTTGACCTCGTGCTTGAAGGGGATCTTCCTCAGCTCGGGGAGGATGCGTTCGAAGCCGCGCTTGTAGCGGATGACCGCCTCGGTGAATTGACCTTGCTCAGCCAGGCGATCGCCCTCGTGGAGCAGTCGCGTGCCGGCGCGGATGGATGTGGCACCCTCCTGAGCCGGCGCGGGACCGGGGAGGGTCCAGGACAGGGCCAGGATCGCGACGCCGGTCGCAGAAAATCCTTTCATGAATCGATCCTCAGCAAAGCGGTGGGTGGATGGACTGGGTCGGGACGACGCTTGGCGCTCACCGTGCGCCCGCGGCGCCCCGGGGCGTGGGGCTGCCGGCCGGTCGGTTCGCCGCCGCGGCGCGGCTGGCGGGCCGGGCGGGGCCGGGTGCCTGCCCGGCAACGACTCGATCGTATTTCAACAGCAGTTGGGCGGCCCGGACCCAGACCCCATTGCGATCGCGCGGCCCGTTGCGCGTGCCGAGTTGGTGGTGCAGGTCGTTGGCCAGATAGTCGAGGATGACGGCCTCCGGCATCCCGATCTCGCGCAGCCGCCGGACCTTGTACGCCTGGGTGTAGCGGGTCGAGTACAGCACGCCGTACGCCCGGGCGCGCTTCAGCGGATCCTCGCTGCGGCCCGAGCGCTGAGACAGCTTCTCGATCTGCGGACCCGCTTGGTTGTCGGGGAGGCGGAGGCGGAGGATCTCACTCAGCTCCTCGAGGAACTTGCGCCGCTCTTCCTCTTGCAGCGCCAGGACTTGAGTATCCCGGGTCCGCTGCTCGAGGTCGATTTCCTGTTGCTTCTTCGCCGCCTCCTCCTGGATGGCGCGCATGGTCTCTTCCTTGGAGGGAAGGGGCGCCGGTTCCGGGGAGTCGGCCGCCGGGCTGGGAGCGGGCTCGGATTCCGCCGGCGCCCGCTCCGCGGTCGCCTGGTCTTCGGCCGGGGCCGGTGTGGCGGCGGGAGCCTCCGGCCGGGTGGAGGCCAGCGGCGGGTACGACGCGTACCCGTCGACGAACGCGGGCGGGCTCGGGGTGGCTGGTGGAGCGGACCGCGGCGGCGCGGACGCTTTCGCGGTGGCGGGCCGATCGAGCAGGCCCGCCTCTGTCAGCAGGGTCTTCGTATCGGGAACCCGAGGAGTCGCGGGCGGGACCGCCGCCGGTGCGCCCTGGGTCGGGGGGGCAGCGGGAGCTGGCACTGGTGCTCGTGCTGGCGTCGACGCGGGTGCCGGAGTGCCCGACGCCGGCAGCGCCGGCGGGAGGACACCCGAGGGCGGAGGATCGCCGCTGGATCCCACCACCGGCTGCGTGTTCATGGCCAGCGGTGTCGGGAGACTGGTCTCGACGGCCGGCACGCTCCCGGCCTTCTCCTTCTGCTGCGCTTTCCAAATCTCGAACTCGAGTCGAGCCTCCCGGTCTCGATACCGCCTCGCCACCACGATATGGTAGATCGCGATCGGGACGACCGAGGAGACGACCATGAAGGCGATGATCAACAGCCAGGGGGGCGACTTCGTGCGATACGGGATCACCACGACCGGCTTGGCCGGCGGGGGCGCATCGAGCGACGGATCGGTCAGATCGAATTCGGGCAAGCGGTCAGCGTCGGAACTCATCGGGTCTCGCCCTCACGCCAGGGCCGTCGTCTCCGACAAACCCCTCGATTCTCCATCCTGTCCCAAGGTGCTCGATCAAATCACCCGCAAGGGTCTCGGCCTCAGGGGAAGCAGCGGGTGGGGCAAGCCAGTCATCCCGCCCTGGCTCCTCCATCGCTCCATGATCTTAGCAGATCGTCGGACGCTGGTCATCAGCCTGGATCATTTGTTGTCTGCCGCCGACGCGAAGTGTGGGAGGGAGGTGAACGGTCGCACCGGTCTGAGAGTCTGTTCCGGAAGCCCCCGAAGGGGGGCGGAAGAACGTAGCCAGGGGCGTCAGCCCCTGGGGAACAGCCGAGCGACCCACCCCACCCCTTCGTGTGGACCT